>JAYUFB010000079.1:0-10690 GCA_043738945.1 Gammaproteobacteria bacterium | reverse complement strand
CGGCTACCTAACTCATTTGCAATACACACGCTCGCCGACTTGATTCGATTTAATGATAGCCATTCCACCACGGAACTGCCGCTATTTGATCAAGAGCTCTTACGCCAAGCGCAAGCCAAGGGCTCACTTGATGAAGCGGCCTACCAAGAAGCACGCGCCGAGTGCCTCAAAGCCACCCGCACCAAGGGGCTGGACGCGGTACTCAAGCAACACAAATTAGACGCCATCGTCTCGTTGACCTCCGGTCCTGCTTGGCTGATAGACGCCGTGAACGGTGACTATGATACCGGCGGATGCTCATCACCCGCTGCAATCGCCGGCTACCCGCATATCACCGTTCCATTAGGCCTATATCAAGGGTTGCCCGTAGGTCTGTCGTTTTTTAGCACCGCTTTTAGCGAACCCACGCTGATAAAACTAGCGTCGGGGTTGGAACATGTTGTCAAAGGCCGTAAGGTGCCGCGGTTTTTAGTCACGTAGCGCAGTGGCTAGCGGCCCAAGCATCACCACAACTAGTACGCGACTTTCAGCCTCAAAAATGGAGTGTGCCCTGCTGGGCGCACCACAAAAAAAAGCCCCGCACAAGGCGGGGCTTCGAATGAACTCTATCCTGGAGCAATTTAGAAGAAGGTGTATTTCAGATTGACATAGATGTTCCGCAACAATGGGTCTGCATTGAGCGCGTTGTACCCGGCCGCAAAGTTGTTTTGCGGTGCATTCGTGTACGGTGGACTCGTCGCGAACAGATTCTTAATTCCAACCAATACGGTCAGGTTTTCGAGCGGCTTGACGCTCGCGAAAGCATCCCAGAGCGAATAGCTGCCCACTTTGCGCTGATTGCCGTTGCCATCGGGGAATTCGTCGATGTACCCCGAGTAGAAGCGGTTGCTGAGTCCGCCACCCCACATCTTCGCCGGGCTCGTCCAGTCAACCCTTAGATTATGCTGCCACTTAAACGCCGGGTTAATTCCACCAATGAGTTGATTGCCCACCAAGTTGAGGGACGGGCCGCCGGTATATTGCTGCTCCAGAAACTGAGTGACCGCGGTCCCTTCCAGATCCTCGTGGAACGTCCCAATCGCTGTACGCTGCCGGTATTGGATGCTTAAGTCGATCCCGTCTGTGGTGATCTTGCCCGTATTGGAAAAGGACTCGTTGATATATCCACAGGTCGGTGCAGTGTAAGGAGTGCAAGCTGAGGCCTCCGCTACCGATGGAACTAGTATTCCACTTGAGTTCGGTACGATATAGCTTGAGAACTGGGTGGGGTTTCCGTAAATAGCCGAGGCCGGAACCCTCGAAATAGTGTTCTTGAGCAAGATTCTGTAAAAGTCCAGAGTAATGCCCAAATCCTCAACCGGCGAGAGGACAATGCCAAAATCAAAATTTTGCGATGTTTCTGGCGTCAGGCTTTTGTTTCCGCCGTACAACCCGATTCCCTGCGAGTTGCAAGCCGTTTGGTCAAACGGGGCAATGTACGAGCTACCCGTGCCGCCACTGCTTGCCGGGCAGTCCGGGTTTCCTGATCCCATGGTGCCGCCGCTCGACGCTGCCAAGGAAGGCGGCGAGTACAGGTTGAACAGCGTGGGCGCGCGGAACCCGGTGGAGGCGGTTCCCCGGAGGGCTAGGAATTCGGTCGGCTGATAGCGCACCGCTATCTTCGCGTTGTTGGTCGTGCCGAAATCGCTGTATCGATCCTCGCGATCCGATATGTCGAGATCGAGATTCTTTCTGATCGGCACGTCCAGCTCGACGTAAGCCGCCTGCACATTGCGACTCCCTTCGACCGCACTGTCCGTCAGCCCGGTGGCGGCCTGCACGAGGGTGTTGTAGGGCGTGGTCGCAGCCGTAAAGCGTTCGCCGTTCAAACTGATGCCGAATGCGACGGTCGCAGGAGTGCCCGAATCGAATGCGTCGCCTAGCGGGTGGCTGGCGTGAGCATCGAGGCTCCAGCGTGTGTCCCTGCCGACCTGGTATACGCCGTTGATATACGACGAGTTGATCAAAGCCTGTCCCGCAGCGCTCTGGGGACCAAAGGGGTTGATCAGATCGCTGAGGACGCCGCCGGGTGCAAGCACGCTCTCATTTGGATAGCCCCCGACATTGCGATTGTCGTTGGTGTTCTTGCTGTAATTGAGGTCCGTAGCGTAATCCCAACCCGCATTGTTGCCGGAGAACGTCAACAACACCCTCTGCTCGACATTGAGGGTGCCGTTGTAGCGATAGTTGTTCGGGTCGGTCCAGATCGCATTGACCGGGACTGGGATCGGATTGCCCGTCTTTGGATCCGTGCCAATACCTGTCAGATTCGGTGCCAGGCCGCCGCAGTTCGCGGGGCCACGGTCGCATGTCAACTGCGACGCCGTCGGAAAGTAGGGGCTCGCCGGGTCCATCTGGAAGAGATAGAATATGGGACCGGCGTAAGAAGTCTGTTCCGATTGGGTGTAGAAGTACTGCAACTGTAGGGTGTTATTGGCGGGCAGCGCCTTTGTGAAGGACATCATCCCGGAAAACTCTTGGTGCTTAGGGAGTAGATCCGTCGCGGCGGAATAACGGTATGAGCAGTCGCCGAAGGCCGTGGTCAGTTGTGGATTACCCGAACACGCCGGATAGCCCGACTGCCAAAGACTTCCGTTAGAATCCTGGACCATCCCGGGCCACGATCCCGGAAAGTTCGTAGCGGAGTAGCCCCCAGGAATATTAAGACCATAGGCAGAAAACGCCCGCTGCGTCGCCTGGAGTTCCTGTTGTTTGCTGTAACTTCCCGTGATCAAAAAGTTATAGCCGTCGCTCGCCAGATCCCCATGTCCAAAGGTGAAATTCGCCTCGCCTGAGCCGCCGCCAGCTTTCTCTGGGTGGTCAAAATTGACCTGGATTTGGGCTCCTTGGTAATTCTTCTTGGTAATGAAATTGATCACGCCCGCGATCGCGTCCGAGCCGTACAGCGCCGAGGCACCCTCCCGAAGCACCTGAACCTGTTCGATAGCCGAAAACGGTATGCCGCCCAAATCGACTGCACCGCCATCGAAGGCATTGTTGGCCAGCCGTTCGCCATCGAGAAGCACTAGGGTGCGGCCACTACCCACGCCGCGCAGGTTGGCGTAAGTTCCTCCACCAGAAAAGGTCCCTACGGCTGAGGCGATGTTGATCGAAGGATTGCTGGAGGTCAGCGTGTTGATCGCCTGCTCAACATTCGTGATGCCCTGGTCCCTGAGGGCGTCCGCCTTGATGATCGTGATGGCTTCCGCGCTTTCCTTTTCGGTCCTCTTGATGAGGGAGCCTGTGACGACGATTTCTTGCAGCTCCTGGGTAGGAGACACGGGAGCCGCCTGTCCCATGGCGGTAAGACTGATCAGCGAAGCCCCCAACCCGACGGCAATGCCACGGCCCGACCGGCGAATGAGGCTGCTAAAAAGCAACTCACTGCCAAAAAAATTCTTTCCTCGAAACGTATGCATCATATGTCCCTTAAATTTTTTGTTCTAACGTGTTCTGCAGTGCCCTTGACCTGAAGACTTCTTCTAAAGGCACAACAAACAACAATCCAGTCACTTTCTAAGTGCTTGGTACTTCACTTATCATAATTAAAATCCAGCGTGGCGCAACACCCTTTTTAAAAAAAAGCGTGGCAATCACGCAACATTGATTTCAACGACCGCCTCGGGGACGTCGCCCAATGTAACCCCCAACCAGAAAGCCCTCAATCGCATATTACCCTTCACGTGCCCATACTTTTTCCACTCCAGCACCCGACACTCGACGGTGACCTCGGCAGCGATAACGTCGATTTCATGCTACGAGGGGTTCCAACGTTAATTGCAGCCCAATAGCCCGCGACTTACATGCAAAATTATCATGCCGCGTCCGGTACTTACGATAAAGTGAACATGCGGCAGTTGCGCCTCAATCTCGCCCAACCATTAGGTGTACGCCAGTCGCGCATAGAAGCCGAAGGTTTATGGGTTGAATGGGCCGCCGGAACGCGCGGTAGATTCCCTTAGTGCGCTCGCGCCGCCGCAATCAACTGCCGAAACACGGGTAATTCCGCACCGCCCGGCATCAACTGGCGGCCAATCACTATTCCCGGCGTGCCCTGTAGTTCCAGTGCCTTCGCTTCCGCATCATTGCGCAACAATATCGCGGCGATTTTTGACGCATATGTTTTTAAATCACGCTGCAAGCGCACGACATCGATCCCCGCCCCACTTAAAATCGCGTCAACCTGGGCATCTTCGGAAATGCGACCCGCCTTCATCAACGCATCATGTGCAATCAGATACTTTCCCTGCCATTGCGCCGCCACCGCACAACGCGCGGCGTACACCGAAGTGCCACCAAATATGGGCCAATCTTTATATACAATGGCAAGCTTAGGATCTTCCGCCAGCAAAACACGCAAAATCGGAATAAGTTTCTTGCAATAACCACAGTTGTAATCGAAGTACTCCACCACCGTGACATCTGGATGGCGCGCCCCGGCCATTGCGACCTCCGGTTGGTCCAGAATAGCTTTCACCCCTTCCGCACTCACCTCGACTATGTCCTGCGACACAGCCAGCAGCGGCCATACCCCGAGCACCACCATCAAGAACGCCATCGACCCGTGCGTGCGCCTCATCATGACTCCTGGCGTTCGGGAGCAGCACCCGCAAATGCGGCCAGCTCGCGACAATGGGCGTCGATACGCACCAATCGAGGGAAGGCGGTAAGCTCAACCGAAAAGCGTCTAGCATTAAACATCTGCGGTACCAGACAAACATCCGCCAAGGTGGGTGCGTCACCGAAACAGCAGCGGCTATCACCCGATTCGCGCCCTAACAACCCCTCCAGTGCCGCGAACCCGGCCCGTACCCAGTGGCTATACCAAGCATCACGGGCGGCTTTATCCTGCTGCACTTCCCCCTCAAGATAGCGCAACACTCGCAAGTTATTCAGCGGGTGAATATCACAGGCAATTACCTGGGCCATCGCCCGCACCCGCGCGCGCGCCACCGGGTCCCTAGGCAACAGTGGCGAATTAGGATAAGCCTCATCCAAATACTCGATGATAGCCATAGACTGCGTTAGTACCGTACCGTCATCAAGCACCAACGCCGGCACAAAGCCCTGTGGATTGATGCGTAAATAATCTTCCAATCGATGCTCATTCTCACGTAGCTGCTTAGTGACGGAAATCACCGTCAGCCCCTTCAGGGCCAACGCAATGCGTACCCGGTACGAGGCCGAACTCACCGCTAATCCGTAAAGAATCATGCCCACCTCATACACCCCTTAATTCCCATCAATGCCTAGTATACTGCCCCGATTATACTGCGCTAAATCAAGCAAAGGGGCGATCAGTGGACGAGGTTTTCGCGCGCCGGGACGTCATCGACAACGCAACGCTCAAGCGTCTGTGCCTGCCGTCGAACACCCAAGGCGCACTGCAAGCGCTATCCCATATAGGCGCCATCGCCACTAGCGGGACGCTATTGTGGCTCACACACACTACCCCTTGGGCGATACCGCTGTTTATGCTGCACGGTATTTTGATTAATTTCCTCTATGCTGGCCAACACGAACTCAGCCATTACACCGTCTTTCGCACCCGCGCACTCAACGAATGGTTAGGACGAATTTTTGGATTCGTGCTGTTTTACCCAAGAACTTTCGACTTAGTACAACATGTCGCGCACCACCGTTTCACGCAAGACTGGCAGCGCGACGGAGAACTGGCGCGCGATCGCTATACCCTGCATTCCTATCTGTGGTGGATGAGCGGTGTCAGCTACTGGTACACACGCTGGCGGCGCATTCTACGATTCTCATTGGGACGAGTCACCGAACCGTACTTACCCGTCAAACGACACGCCGAATTTATCCGCGAAGCACGCCTACACCTCGCAGGGTACCTACTGATTCTCGCCGTTTCGATATTCCTAAACAGCTGGGTTGTGGTGATTCTCTGGCTCGCCCCCATGCTCGCTATGAAATTCGTACATCAACTACAAAACACCATTGAACACTTAGGGCTTTCGCATGACCCCAATGTGTTAGTGAATACCCGCAGCACCCGCACCAATGCCATAACCCGTTGGTGTGCATGGCAGATGCAATACCACACCGCCCATCACGCCTTCCCCGGGGTGCCCTTCCATCATTTACGCGAACTGCACGAGCACATATTCACCCGTCACGGCACATCGCCGCCCACCATGAAATATCTTGAATTCCAGCTCCAAGTGCTGCGCGCCTTCGCACACGGCAAAACCGAACACGATTATCCAGACGATCATGCGTGGATCGGCCATGACTAACAAGCTACTGGTCTATCAAGCGCTATGGGCTATGGAACGCTTAAAATCATCCGCCGGCCAAATTATTGAACCCTCAGTCACCGAAAAATTTGATCGCGTTAGCGCAGCGGGCTTCGACGGCATGGCCATCGATTTAGGCGCGCTTTCAATGACAGCGGCAGAAGCTACCATACCCCACTTCGCACGCACCGGACTTGCGGGAGGTCTCACCGCCTTCCCTCAGTCAGTGGAAGCGCTTAAACCCGCACTCGAACTCGCTCACCGAATTGCCGCGCCTTTTGTGGTGGTCATTGGCCAAGACATGCCAGTTCACGTGCAGGACATGATTCCTCGCATTGAAGGCTGGCTACGCGTTGCCGAAAGCGCGCACATGCCGATCCAATTTGAAACCCACCGCAATTGCATCACTAATGATCTCTACACCACTATTCAATTATTGGACGCCGTGCCCAATATGCGCCTCGCAGCCGATCTCTCCCACTACGTCGTGGATCGCGAAATGCCCTGCCCACCCACCCCACAACTACAAAACTTAATCACTCGCGTACTCGAACGTTCCGACTCTTTTCAAGGACGCGTGGCCGCCCGCGGGCAAATCCAAATAGCCCTCGATTTCCCTCAGAATCAGAAATGGGTAGCACTATTTCAAGCTTGGTGGACCCAAGGATTCGCGGCCTGGCGAACGCGGCACGATAATTTCGGCAATACCGAAGCACCGCTCGTTTTTCTGTGTGAACTCGGCCCTCCCGACTATGCCATCACGGGAGCGGATGGATGCGAGCTATCCGACCGCTGGAACGAAGCACTCACCCTCGCCCGCTGGGCACGTCAAATCTGGGCCACACTCCAAAGCACCGCGAAAGGCGCCCATTGAAGGGCCTCATTGCCGCGCTGCTGTTGATCTGGTGCGTCGGAATTTTAGGACGCGGATTTTGGACTCCCGACGAACCCCGTGAAGCCGATATCGCCTGGCGCATGAGTTGGCAAACCGACAAAGCCGTACCGGTACTTGCCGGCGAGGCTTTTTGCGAAAAACCCCCGCTCACCTATTGGCTAGCCGCAGTTCCCATCAAATGGTTTGGCGCCCACGGCTGGTCCGCTCGACTCCCCAATTTGCTGTACGCAATGATCACCGCTTTGAGTGTAGGCTTACTCGCGAGGCGCAGCGCAGGTGCCCTGGCCGGTGCGGTTGCAGCGGCTGCCATTGGCACTTTTTTGCTCTCCTACCAAGTGGCTATATGGTTAGCAAGCGACGCTCCATTACTAGCGGCGAATTGCGTCGCGCTACTCGGTTTACACATCGGCTTCTATGCCTCCACTCGCAGCGAACGAGTACGCGGCTATTGTTTGATGCATGTCGCCCTCGGGCTAGGGTTCTTAAGCAAAAGCGCCGCCGCGGTGCTAGTACCCGCATTAACATTGCTCACGTTGATTGCTTGGGAAAAACGCTGGCGCGAAGTTTTGCGCTGGGAACTATATGCGGGCCTTGTTATTCAGGCCTTATTGATTCTCACCTGGGTGTGGTTTGTGTACATCGGCGATGACGGTCCTAATCATTTAAAAATATTTTTTTGGAATAATTTAGCCGGACGTTTTGTAAAAATTGATGCGCCTACGAATCTGCAATACGCCATGGCACATCGTAACTCGCCCGGCAAATATTTAATCGAATTGCCGTTGTATCTCGCGCCCTGGACACTTCTCGTATTAGCCGCGATTCGCCGCGCATGGCACCAGCGCTCAAAGTCGCCCGCAGACGTGCGCACGCTACGTTTTGTAGTGGCAACTTCGATTCCCGCGCTCGTGGTGCTGTCGCTAGCAGCCACAGCCCGCAATATTTATCTAGCGCCGGCGTTGCCGGGCGCTGCACTACTGCTCGGTTGGTGGACACGCGAAATTCAAACTAAAGCGGAACGTTGGGATATTCGTGCAATATCGAGCACCGCGGTTATTTTACTCCTTACCGTTTTACTAGGCGCGCTAGCAATAGTCTTACTTGGAATAGACGGTTGGGCCACTCTCAGTGATAGATTTGGTTTTGTAGTAATTTCAATGGTCGGCTTGATGGGCGCAACGTACTTGGCGTTGCGCGCCTGGAGAGCGTCACGCAACGCGCAAATATTAGCGGCGCAGATCGGATTATGGTTTGCCTACTGCACCTTACTCGTAGGTCCCGCCTCGCAGGCCTATCATGTCATCGACGCCTGGCAGGACTTGAGCGCATTAGGCTACGCCGTCGCACACGACACCGAAAATCGGCCGCTTATCCTATTAAACCCCGACGAAACCACCCGCGCTTGGGTGGATCTTTACGCGCGCACGGACGTCCCGCGCACCGACGTTACTCTTCGAGGCCCGCACAGCCTGGTCCTGGTGCAACTTCCCGGAAGAGGTCTCACCCATCTCGCGCAGGCCTTAGGACGATTAGCAGGCCAATTTAAAACCAAGACAGAGAGCGCCGACTTTCCCGGGTTAGATATTAGGCAATGGCGCATCGTCCAGCGTTACGCACTCCCCAATGGCCGTCGTTACGCTTTACTGGAATTGCGCGCTCGTTCATAAAGCACTACATACTGACTAACCTGTCGCTCCCACGAAAAATTCTGCGCCATCGCATTTTGTACCAGTGTTTTCCACCGAGTCTGATCCTCAAACCAGTCGATTGCCGTCCCTAACGCCCAGCGCACCGCAGGCGCATCGTAGTCATTGAACACACAACCCGTCCCGGTACCTGCACGCGCATCGAAGTGTTGCACCGAGTCCGCTAGTCCTCCAGTGTTGCGCACGATCGGAATCGTGCCATAGCGCAGGCTGTACATTTGATTCAGGCCGCAGGGTTCATAGCGCGACGGCATCAGAAACATGTCGCTCCCCGCTTCAATTAAGTGCGCCCACGCCTCGTCATACCCGGATCGAAATGCCACGCGCGCAGGGTAACGAATGTTTAAGTCTTCAAAAAAACGGATGTAACGAGGATCTCCGCTACCCAGTACCACTATTCCACAATCGCGTAACTCTAGAATCTCCGGCAAAGAATCAAATAATAGGTCGATCCCTTTTTGCTCCGTTAAGCGCGTCACCATGCCAATAATAGGTCGCGTTAACGGCAAGTTGAGTCCACTTTGTTCGAGTAATTGTTCCTTATTAAGACGCTTACCCCGCGTATCCTGTGGGCTAAAATGCGAGGTTAAATAGGGATCGACTCGCGGATCCCAATCGCGGTAGTCCACGCCATTTAATATGCCGAGCACTCCGTCGGGACGCGCTTGCAGCTCGCGATGCAACCCCATGCCTAGTGGCTCATCGCATATTTCGCGAGCGTAGGTAGGACTCACAGTGGTCACGACATCGGCAAACCTAATCCCGTGCTTCAGCGCATTAACCACGCCCTGCTTAAAATCGGTCTGATCGAGCTGCGACTCTGCGGCACCCAGACCAATATCGCCCGCCACCGCCACCGGCATAACGCCCTGGTAACCAATATTATGGATGGTCAATATCGAACGGGAACGTTTAAACATCGGCTCATTGGCATAAACGGTGCGCAAATACAGTGGTAAAAATGCGCTATGCCAGTCATTGCAATGAAACACATCTGGCGCAAATTCCAACAACTGGCAACTCTTAAGGACCGCGCGTGTGAACAATAAGAACCTTCGATGTTCGTCCGAGTCGGTGGTGTAAAACTGCGCTCGATCGAATAATGCGGGGCAATCAACAAAATATGTCCGAACGAAATTAGGGCTATCACGACTATCTACCGCTTGCAGAGAATATTCATAGTCGGTAGACCCTAGTCTCACGATCGCTCGCCCAATCTCAGGAACTGGCTTCCCATTGAGCTTGGAACGAATCGTGCCATACAGGGGCATAAAGGCGCGCACCTCATGGTGCAAGCTTCCAAGCTCACGGATCAACGCGCCCGCCACATCAGCCAAACCGCCCGTTTTGGCGTAGGGCATGATTTCGGAGCTAACGAAACATATTTTTAAGGGCGTCATAGAACCAGAGTCTAACAAAGTAAGAATTAGGTGCGCGATGCTTTCAATTGTGGCACGATTAACTGAATGCGCCACGCCGCCCGCAGTAACACTGGACGCTATGTCAGCCGCCTAACTAGCGGTACCCTGGCGGTAATCATGGCGGGCGGGCGGGGCGAACGCCTCAAAGCACTCACCGAACGACGCTGCAAACCGGCGACACCCTTTGGCGGTAAGTTTAGAATCATCGATTTCGTACTCTCGAATTGTATCAACTCCGGGATTCGCCAAATCGCGGTACTGACCCAATATAAGTCTCAGTCCTTGATTCAGCATATTCAACGCGGTTGGAGTTATTTACGCGGCGAGATGGGCGAATTTGTCGAAATCATTCCCGCCCAGCAACAACTCGGC
>JAYUFB010000078.1:0-10699 GCA_043738945.1 Gammaproteobacteria bacterium | reverse complement strand
GCCGCGCTACTGGCAGGCTTGTCTACCGAGGTGGCTGGCGTGACGCTTAATCGCCTATGCGGCTCCGGTCTTGATGCGGTGGCAAGCGCGTCGCGAATGATCCAGGTCGGTGAGGCGCAAGTCGTGATCGCGGGTGGCGTCGAAAGCATGAGCCGCGCACCATTCGTCCTGTCGAAGGGCACCACACCGTTTGCCCGCGATGTGCAAATGTTCGACTCGACCATGGGCTGGCGTTTTATAAATCCACTGCTCAAACAACAATATGGCGTCGATTCAATGCCCGAAACCGCGGAAAACGTCGCCGCTGAGTTTCACATTTCGCGTCAAGACCAGGACAAATTTGCGCTGCGCAGTCAGCAGCGGGCGTTGGCCGCCCAAGCGGCCGGGTTGTTCGCCAGCGAGATTGTAGCGGTGACCATTCCGTCCAAACGCGGACTGACGACCTTGGTGAATACGGATGAACACCCGCGTGCGACTAGCCTCGAGGCTTTAGCTAAACTCCCAACGCCATTCCGCGCGGCGGGTACCGTCACGGCTGGTAACGCCTCCGGCATTAACGATGGGGCCTGTGCCTTATTGCTAGCGAGTCCCGATGCGGTCAAGCGATATGGGCTTACGCCTCGAGCGCGTGTCCTCGGAACGGCCGTGGCCGGCGTAGCGCCCCGTATCATGGGCGTCGGACCCATCACCGCAACGCGTAAGCTGCTCAACCGACTTAGGATCAAGCTGCGCGACATCGATCTCATCGAACTCAACGAGGCATTTGCCGCCCAGTCGCTCGCAGTACTCCGCGAACTCGGGATTGCGGATGATGCGCCTCATGTGAACCCGCTCGGAGGGGCCATCGCACTCGGCCACCCACTCGGAGCATCGGGTGCCCGGCTGGTGACCACCGCGGTGAATCAACTTGAGCGTAGCGGCGCTCGTCGCGCGCTGTGCACCATGTGCATTGGTGTCGGGCAAGGCATCGCCACGGTCATCGAGCGCGTCGGATAATTGGCATCGTTGAAGACCAACTATCATCTATGGTGGGAGGGCGTACTCGATCGCGAGTATGCGATTAAAGCCACCCTGACAGCGCTTCCCGGCGAATATGATCTAAATTTCACGGTGCAGCAGTCGGGCAAACCGTCGTCTGTACTCAAGGTCATGCGAGTTGGGTGCGATCCTTTGCTAGTCGAAATGCAATGCGCCGCACTTGAGTATATCCACCAGCAAGATTCTAGTATTCCGGTGCCTCAAATAATTAAGTCCCTCGACGACAGACCTTTCGTCGCGGCCCTTGACTCAAACGGCAAAAATAGACTGCTATGGCTCATCACCATTCTGCCAGGCGAACTTTATGGAAATGTGATGCCGCACCCGCTGCCTTTGGTGCGACAAATCGGCGAAACCCTGGCACGACTTGATCGTGCGCTTGCAGGATTTCAGCATCCCGGCATGGCTCGCGACCTTAAGTGGGATCTACGGAGTTCTGCTTGGATCAGTAGTCATCTTGAGCTCATCGACGGCTTGGAACGGCGACAATTTATACAGGCAATCACAAAATTTTTTCTGAACGAATTAAAGGCGCGCCTTGCTTGCCTACCGTGTACCGCGATTCACAATGACCTTAACGATTACAATATTTTAGTAAATTGTGGCACGCCGTTGGACCTTAAATTATCCGGCATCATAGATTTTGGCGACCTCATTTCAGCACCGATTGTTTGCGATATTGCGATCGCCGCTGCTTACGCAGTCCTAGGCCAGAATCAACCTATTGCCGCTTTAGCCACGCTGGTTGCCGGTTACAATTCTGTTCACCCCTTAAGTGATGATGAATTACAACTGATCTATCCTCTCTTGTTAACGCGACTTGCGGTTAGCGTTACTAATTCTGCCATTATGAAGCGCGAACGACCGCATGATCCTTATGTCACTATTTCGGAACAACCCGCCTGGGATTTTCTAGACAAGGCGGCGAGTTATGCACCTGACTGGGTAGAGGCGAGTCTTCAAGTCGCTTGCGTTCGAAGCTGCCGCAACTCTAGTGATATTCTTAGTTGGATCAACGCTCATCGAGGCCAATTCGCAGCCGTTCTCAATCGACCGTTGCGCGATGCTCAAGTGGTGGATCTGAGTGCTACCGGCAGCGCCATTCCGCGAGATCCATTACAATTCGAAATAAACGATCTAACTAAAACGGTTTCGGATACGGTCGAAGCCGGCAACATCGGCATCGGTCGCTATGCAGAGCCACGGTTAATCTACACCAGTGCGGAATTTCGGACCGGCAAGCATCCCGCCTTGCCGAGGCGCACCGTTCACCTCGGCGTTGATTTGTTTTGCCCAGCGGGTACAGCGATTCACGCGCCCTGGGATGGGATTATTCATGCCGTGGATGTTCGCTCCGCAGCGCTTGATTATGGCGGCGTCGTAGTCATTGAGCACAAAACCCCATCACGCGAGACCTTCTATACGCTGTACGGCCATCTTGCGCATGATGGGGTGCAACGCCTGATACCGGGCCAGCGAATTTCATTCGGCGAGATTATAGCGTATCTTGGTATGCCCGCAGAAAATGGTGGTTGGACCCCTCATCTGCATTTCCAGCTAGGTCTTAGCACGCTCGGACGAGGCGCCGATTGGCCTGGAGTCTGCGATCCTGATGAGGTTGAGGCCTGGACTGCACTGTTCCCCAACCCAGCCGCACTACTGAATCTTGATGAGGGTAAAGTCGCGGGGACACCCGTCTCGACCGCCACGCTTTTGACGCAGCGACACGAAAAGTTCTCGCACAACCTAAGACTGTCGTATCGTGCGCCCCTCAACCTGGTGCGCGGTTGGCGACACTACCTCTTTGATCAAGATGGACGCTGTTACCTGGACGCCTACAATAATGTACCGCATGTGGGTCATTGCCATCCGCGCCTGACCGCTGTCGCTGAGCACCAAATGCGCAGACTCAATACCAATACTCGCTACCTAAGTTCCACACAGATTGAATACGCAGATACGCTAACAGCAAAACTGCCGAAGAGTCTGGAAATTTGCTTTTTTGTAAACTCGGGTAGTGAGGCTAATGAGTTAGCACTGCGATTAGCGCGCGCTCACACAGGACGAATAGACACTATTGTTTTAAAATCCGGCTATCATGGCAATACCAATGCGGCGATCGACATTAGCGAATATAAATTTAATGGCCCAGGTGGTAGAGGTGCACCGGATTGGGTCCATATGGTCCCCATCGCCGATCCGTATCGCGGCCCATACAAACATGACGATCCGGATAGTGGTCTAAAATACTCGAAATTCATCGCCAATACTATTGACCAAATCCAGCACAAGGATCGCAAACTAGCCGCCTTTATCTGTGAGACGTTTCCGAGTGTCGGCGGGCAAATAATCCCACCCAATGGCTATTTGCAGGCGACCTACGCAGCAGTTAGGGCTGCAGGTGGTGTATGCATTGCGGACGAAGTGCAAACTGGACTTGGCCGCATCGGCAGCCACTACTGGGCCTTTGAAACACAAGCGGTGGTTCCGGATATCGTAGTACTAGGCAAACCCATCGGCAACGGGCACCCCTTGAGTGCCGTCATTACGACACGCGAAATCGCGGCGTCATTCGACAATGGTATGGAATTCTTCAGCACTTTCGGCGGCAGCACTCTGTCTTGTGCCATCGGTCTTGAGGTGCTGCATATCCTCGAGGACGAAGGCTTACAGCAAAACGCTCATTCTGTTGGCCGCTACTTACTCGCAGGGATAAAAACACTACAACACGAACACCGCATTATCGGCGAGGTACGCGGACTAGGACTCTTTCTGGGCGTCGAATTAGTCACAGATCAAACGACATTGGAACCCGCTACCCAAGTGGCGAAGTACATAGTCAATCGCCTGCGTGAAAAACAGATACTGATTGGCACCGATGGTCCATTCGACAATGTGCTAAAAATCCGACCCCCACTAACCTTCACTCAAGCCGACGCGTCACACTTGGTGGATTGTCTAGGCGAAATCCTACGCGAAGAACCTTGCAAAAGTAGCAAGTCCAGTAATTGACTCATGTTCATCATTAGGCGCTATTTATAGAAATAATTCGTCAACGTCAGCCGTGTCCCGCACCAATAGCACGACCGACCGCGTCGATCAGTTCACGGGTCTCGAAGGGTTTTGTTAATATTACACGCGAACCGGCTTGTCTAGCTGCCGCCAGAAACCGCCACAATGCGCATGATTACCGCACGCACATCGATTTCGTCATCAATTACTAGAATTCTGTGCATATTATTTTCCCGATATTGCTGGGAAGAAAACCCTAAACGTAGTTCCAGCTCCCACGGCAGTTTCCACCGTGATCCTCGCGCCGAGGCTCTTAACAATCCCATGGACCACCGACAATCCCAATCCAGTCCCTTCGCCCACCGCACGTGTAGTAAAGAAAGGCTCGAATATCCTGTCAACTATCGCCGGGTCTATACCACTGCCGGTATCCGCAATCCACAACTCTACCGACGGCTCAACATAGCGCAACCCGACAGTGAGCGTCCCCTCATTGCTCATCGCATGATAGGCGTTGGTGCATAGATTGACGACCAGGTCCATGGCAAGCGCAGCGTCAGCCCTAACCAAGGGGACCTGTTCGCTAATCTCGGTTCGCAGTTGTAAACTCGACAACGCCATAGCGGTGAATAAGTTAATCGCCTCACTAACGACCAATCGCATGTCGGTGGGTTCAAGTTCCGAATCGCCCAGCACATGGCTAAACATCAATACTTTCTGCACGATATTTTTTGCACGTCGTGCCGACGTCAGAACGCGCTCCAAATCTGCTCGCACCGCGCTTCCCTCGGCAACCTCTTGAATGGCTGACTCAGTAAACAGTGTAATTGGCACCAGTACATTGTTAATTTCATGAGCAATCCCGCCGGCAAGCGTACCCACGGTCTCAAGCCGCTGCCGATGGCGTAGTTGCTTATGCAGTTCATTCACACCCACCAAGGCGCCGCGCATCGCCTCCAAGTCCACTGCTAAACCGTGCAATTCGTGAATACTCGAATCAATGCGAATGGGTTGTTGATAGGCTCCCGACGCAATAGATCGCGATTGGATCTGCAAGCGACGAATCGGGCGCGACAATCGATTGCTAAGGATCGCCGCGATCACAAGTGCCAGGCATAGATATGCCGCCATCAGAAGTATCATGCGGTTACGCGCCAAATTAATACGCTCGAGAGTTGACCGTTCGTCAAAACCCACCCGCAATTCTGCGCTGTAGTTGCCCCGTACAATCGGCAGCACTACAAAGTAAATATTGTCGGAGTTGCCCGCGAACGCCAAATTGGTATGTCGCGGCACGACAATATTAATTGAATTGAGCTGACTGCGGATCGTATGCTGTTGATCCGCCAATTCTGCAAATCGTGCCTCCCCGTGCGTGATCGCAAGATCTAACAAATCCTCGGTTCGAGCTCGCGATTCCAAGGCCACTCCTAATTCCAATTCATCGGCAAGCACACGTGCAAACGTAAGGGCGTGCTGAACAAACAATTCCTCGTGACTCGTGCGCACTACATAGCCCACTCCATAAAACAAACCTGGGAGTAGCGCCAAAGGAAGAATCACCACAACAGCAGTGACCATCTTAGAAAATGAGACGCTTAGTCGTGCCATACCATTCGAAGCACTCTGATGCGGCTATCGTGTGCCACGTCGCTTTGGCTGGCAAAGCTAACCGCCAGTAGATCGGATGCCACCATGCTCATCAACTGATCACTGCTCTTAACGACCGTCGGCGGCACTCGGCCTTGTTGCAACGACATGCGAAGTACGTATCGATCATAGGTACTTTCAGACATCGCCACGATATTTTGCAGAAATATCTCTCGAAGCTTTGGACTTGATGTATTGAGCAGCGGTCGCATGCGATTTCCGCCGAGTACGACGGTCATGCCCAGAAACAGGCGTCGCATCTGTGTGGAGTCCAATTGCACGATGGGACTTCGCGCACTGACAATCAGAACGATGTCGTCGCGAGCCGCGGCTGACTCCACTAGGCACAACAATACGAGGACGGCCCTCGCCGCAATGACCGTCATGGAATTGCGGCCGACCATTGAACCCTTAGTTGGTATGCATGCTGGTCCAGCGAATTTACGTGCAACACTTCACTAGTCAACGCCTGATGCCTAGTGTAGTCCCAGCGCAATCCGGCAATCTGGCGCCGCAACGCAACATCAATATCGCCCGAGTGATCGTTAAATAATGCGATATAGCGCGATCTTTGCATATTCGCGGAATCTTCAAGTCGGGCGAACAAAGTGAGTTCGTGCGAAATGTGCCGCTCTAGTTGCGCATATCCGGAAGTAAAACGCTCATTCGGCGTGGGTCTGTCCAGCTGCAACTCAACCTGATACAGCGCGCTTATAACCCGCCATTGCTCGTCGCTCCAATCAACATACGCTCCGTACAAACTAAGCGTGGCATGGTTCGATAGCAACTTAACCAGCGCAATCGGGTCCCGCACATATATTTGATCATGCGCATAAAGCAACCCAACGCTATTAGTGCCAGCGTACTCCGGCAAGAAGGCTATTCGTGCCGTAACAGATAGGCCATATTTCCTGGGATTGTTACCGAAAATATTGACAGGCGCCAGGTCGTCTGCTGTCAGCGACGGTGCGGCACCGAGCCCACCGGACACTTGCATGCCGCCTTGTGACCCGAATGGTCGGCGCGACTCTATAAGTGCGCCCACAACATGTTGCGGCACTATCCCCTCTTCGTCCTCCCAATGTTCAATCGACGGGCGAGTAATGGCGGTCTGCAAATAGCGCCCGTGATGATGCTCGGTATTCCACGCGCTAGCGGGCTGATGGAAGCGACCGACCCATAGCACCGTGTCTGGGACAAATTCGTATCCCAGTTGGAAACGCTCGAGATCATGCTCCTCGGCAGTTATAAAATATTCGCCAAATACTCGAAATTTATCGTGCGTCCAACCAAAGATTAAATCCGCGTTGACCCAGGAATCATCGTCATTAAGGTGCCGCTGTCCGGACCCGGCCAGCCCTTCGAGGGCCACAAAAGCCTGCAAGGTACCGGACGGATGTTCAACTTGCGCAATCGCACCCTGGCCAAACAACAACGTCAGTAGCAACGCCAACAGGCGTAACAGTGGGATCATAATGTTAAATTTTTATTTAGCTTATAAATTGCCGACTCCGGTACAGACACTTAATAAAGCCACTCTACGCAGTCACCCTACCCAGGCAAAGGTGGGAACACACGGTGGCCCCAACCCCGACCGTCGGTCCGCAAGCTCAATGCGGATCATTATGGGCGAACCGCTGCATTTAGACCATGTAATCGGGCTTTTGCAGCTGAGGCAAACTAGTGTGGCTGCGGCCATCCGCTCCAGGTGAGACCGGGAAAGAACGTCTTATGTTAATAATCTGTGTGGGCTACAGCGTTTTGCTATAGTTTAAAGCCGTTGCAGGTTCAATTTAGGGATCATTTGAATTAAATGTCCAAGGGAAACGCAGTAAGCTCGCGACGAGAAACCGACTCAGGACGGTTACGCATATTTTTGGTCGATGACCATCAAACATTGCGTGACGGACTGACCGTCTTGCTCGAGACTGACCCAACCCTGTGCGTAGTGGGTAGCGCGTCCAACGTCGAGGAAGCACTGCCGAAAATCGAATCCCTTAATCCCTCAGTGGTGGTTACTGATATCAACCTTCCTGAAAAATCCGGTATAGATTTAATACTGGCATTGCGCGCGCGCGCGCATACAGTACCCATTGTTGTTCTGACGTCTGATCGTTCCCCGAGCCGATTACGCGATGCGATGCGTGCGGGCGCTAACGGCTATGTACTTAAAGATGCTTCACACGCCGAGTTGCTGCAAGCATTAAGCACAGTTTGTACAGGCCGCAAATTCCTGTGTGATTCTTTGAGCCGCAGCGTCTTGGCCATTCACACTGAACTTCCGGTGAGCAATGAAGAGTACGCCCCGGTACATATCATCACGAAACGCGAGCGCGAGGTGTTAATTCTAATCGCGCTGGGACAGTCTAATAAACACTCAGCACGTGACCTCGGGTTATCGGTCAAAACCGTAGAAAAACATCGCTCGAACCTAATGCGCAAACTCCACTTGCACAATACCGCCGCTGTGACGATGTTCGCGCTACGACACGGTTTCGTTAAGCGCGGCGACGCTCAAATCGCCTGAGCAATACCTTTGCTGGCGAGCGCCTTGTTGATTTGCGCGTAAATCTCGCGAGTTTCAAATGGCTTGGCGATCACCGCATCGGCACCCGCCGCAGTAGATGCAGCCAGATAACTTTTCGTTGATATGGCGTCGGGCTGATACTCGCTGAGGCCAAAATTACCGCCACCGGAAATCGCGACAATCGCAAGCTGCGGAAATTCCTGACGCATTTGAGCAATCGCTGCGACGCCGTCCATACCCGGAAGAACTATGTCGACAATTACTATATCGGCGCGTAACTCTCGCACCAGCGCCATTCCTGAGCCCGCCTCGGCAGCGACCCCAACCTCAATTTTCGCCGAGCTCAGAACCCGTTGTAGTGCAGCGCGCACATATTCTTCGTCGTCAATTATCACCATCTGCAGCACGAAAAATTACACAGACACAAGTTTGTCGACTTCATGATTCGACAGTAAATTGCAATGCACCGCAAATCGCGCGACCGCTGCTGTACTGCTTAAATCCAGTCGACGCATCAAATTGGCACGATATTTTTCAAGCACCTTAACACCGCGCCCCATATCGGCCGCAATTTGCCAGTTAGGCACTCCTCGTGCGATCAATCGCAGCAACTGGCGATCTTCGTCATTAAGCGGCACACGCCGATCACCTGAGGCACGCCTTTCGTGCAACCAATTCCTCACCACAATATCTCCAACGCCAGGACAAGTCACGCAGCAGCCCGCCGCGGCGCGACGCACGGCCGACAACAAATCCACCCGCAGCGCATCCTTGAGCACATAGCCAATCGCGCCAGCCGCAAAAGATTCGCGAATGCATTCGAGCGAGTTATGCGCAGTCAAGACCAACACACGAGTATCCGGAGAGTCCCGGCATAAATTGCGTACCGCAATTCCACCGCTGCAACCCGGCATGGTCAGATCACACACCACAAGATCGGGCCTGTGCACTCGAACCAATTCGATGGCCTGTTCCACGTTGCCAGCATCGCCCACAACGCGCAGATCACTTTCCAAAGCAAAAAGTGCCGAGAGACCTTCTCGAACAACCGAATGGTCATCGACCAAAATTAGTCGAATAGGCCCGGCCGGACGTCGCACAAAGCCGGGCCAGACGGGTGCATAATTTTGCTCGCTGTTGTCCATTTTCAAGTCCATTTTCTTTGCGATTGCCATACTCCCATGCTGGGATCACAACGGCACAATCCAATCGGAATCCGGCGAAATTTCGCTGCCAGTGGATGCTAGATCATACGTTCCAGCTGCTCAATTAGATACTCCCGATTGAGCGAATCAACCATATGCGCGAGGGTCTGCGAACGTAGGCTGCACGCGACGTAAGTATCCACCTGCAGCTGTTCACCAACCAATGCAATATGTCTTAACTTAAACCCACCGAGCGCGTAGGATCTACCCAGTTTCCTAGCCAATGTAAGCGGTCTCCGCGGTTGATCTCATTTCGAGGTGATGTCTAGGGCGTCATCCAATCGCTATCGGCGGCCAGACGCGTGCCGGTGGGCTGCGCAAACTTGACGAGGTAACCGCCTTTGGAGGCGAAATGCTGGTTCTCTGCGAGGGTGAGCCTGGGGTAGTAGCCGGTGACGATCCGGTGCTCGACCATCGACTGAAGATCCTCTATCAGGTAGGGACCGTAGAACGTGTCGACCATCTCGTTCAGTGCTTCCGAGACCAACCCCAAGGCGAGGTACGTGTCAGCCTGCATCTGTTCGTCGACGATCGGGATGCCGCGTATCCGGAACCATCCCAGCGGGTAGTCGACGCGCACGATCCGGTTCTGCGGCAGGTCGAACGGATACGCCATCTTCGTGCGCTGCCGCCAGGGTGCCGGCAGCGGCGAGTTCTCAAGACCGCCCAGCAGGCCGGACATGTAAACCACCGGCGGCGCGCCCTTGGTATTGCCCAGTGCCGCAAGGTCGGCGGGCCGCAACCACAATACCAGCGCGTCCGCAGCGGATGCCGAGCGCAGCGCTGGGCCAAGGCCGCGATTATCATGACCCAGGACCGAATCGCGCACCGTGATGCCCTTACCTTTAAGCAAGCCACCGAGCACGTGCGCGGCGGCCTCGCCGCTATCTCCCGCGCGGTAGATCTGATGCACGGTCCTCAGCGGCGCGCCCGCAGACGCAGCGGTCAGCTCGGAGCCGATGAGCTCGGCCTCCAGCAGAACGCCGCGCGACAGATAAATTTCGAAGAAATCGCTCGGCGCATCCACCGGCACTTCGGCATTGGGGAATAGGCACGCCAGGCGCTGGCGCTCGCAGAACGCGTGAACCGGCGCCCATTTGCGCCCGAGGCCGGACACCACCGCCAGCACCGGCTCCTTAGCCAAGTAGCGGTCCAGTTGCTCGCCCCAGGTCGACGACGGCCCACTCAAGTCCCAGACGTGCAGTTCCCATTGCCGATGAACCATGAACATTGAGCGGCCGTACTGGGTCTTCCCCGAGGCGCGCAT
>JAYUFB010000077.1:0-4073 GCA_043738945.1 Gammaproteobacteria bacterium | reverse complement strand
AGCAGATCGAGCGGACCCGGCATGGACGCAATCGTCCTTTGTTGAACGGCACTGATCCTGAGCAAAAACTTGAAGAATTGATGCTATTTCGGGCAGCGATGTACGCTGAAATTGCTGATTTTACGGTCTCGACGGATAGTCGGCGGGTACAGCTAGTGGCCGAAGAGATTCAAGCCAAAATTGTGCAAGCACGCACCGCAACCTTCGTATAATCACTCGGGTGCACACTCTTCAGGTTGATGTCGGACATACGCGCTACCCCATAGCGATTGGTGCAGGCTTGCTTCGTGATCGCGAATGGTTGGCGACGCATATTCACGCCCATGATTTACTAGTGGTAACTAATACCGTGGTGGCCCCGCTTTACTTATCGGTTCTGCGTGCGCATTTGTCGGGCCGGGTGGCTGAGTGCATATTGCCCGATGGTGAGCCATACAAGACTTTGCAAACAGTGGGATGGATATTTGACGCACTGGTCACGCATAAGATGAATCGCGATGCGGTGGTGTTGGCGTTAGGCGGTGGTGTGGTGGGTGATATGGCGGGTTTTGCTGCGGCGAGCTACCAGCGCGGGATAGGATTCATTCAAATTCCGACCACGCTATTAGCGCAAGTAGACTCCTCCGTCGGGGGTAAGACGGGCGTCAATCATTCGGGTGGTAAGAATTTAATTGGAGCTTTCCACCAACCCTTGGCGGTCATCGCGGATACCGACACTCTAGTCACCTTGCCGGATCGCGAACTGCGCGCTGGGCTTGCGGAAGTCATTAAGTATGGTTGTATTTGGGACCCGCTACTGTTTGATTGGTTGGACAATAACATGAGCCTATTGCTAGCGCGGAATACGGACGCGTTGACCTATGCAATTTCACGTTCGTGTGAAATTAAGGCGACCGTGGTGGCGCAAGACGAGCGCGAGCATCATTTGCGGGCGATATTGAATTTTGGGCATACCTTTGGCCATGCCATTGAGGCGGCGACTGGTTACACAGAATATCTGCATGGTGAGGCCGTGGCTCTTGGTATGCTGATTGCAACCGATTTATCCTATCGCTTAGGGTTGGTAGAGGCAGTGACGTTGGATCGCGTCAGGACTATCCTGGAAAAAGCCCAATTGCCGACACAAGCGCCACGTATTGGCGCAGCGCGTGCGCTAGAGTGGATGAAAATGGATAAAAAAGTCTTAGCGGGAACTGTACGTTTAGTGCTGTTGGAAAAGCTCGGGCGCGGCGTGGTGATCGGTCACTACGCCCAAGATGCTTTGGCCGCGACTTTAAGCGAGTATTTTTGAGTGACTGAGCTTGCCCCTTATGCCGCACACGATGACCAATCGCGCGGTCGTCGGTATCTTGAGCCTAAGCCGGGCTATCGCTCAGAATTCCAACGTGATCGCGACCGCATCGTGCATTCAACGGCGTTCCGTCGCTTGGTCTATAAGACTCAAGTGTTTGTTAATCACGAAGGTGATCTGTATAGAACCCGCCTGACTCACTCATTGGAAGTCGCGCAAATTGCGCGTACCGTTGCGCGCGCTCTGCATCTTAACGAGGAGTTATCGGAGGCTATTTGTCTAGCGCATGATTTGGGCCACACGCCTTTTGGACATGCCGGCCAAGATGCATTGAATGAATGTATGGCTGATTTTGGGGGTTTTGAGCACAACCTGCAATCGCTGCGCGTGGTGGATGAACTCGAGACGCAATACGCCGATTTCGATGGTTTGAACTTAAGCTTTGAGTGTCGCGAAGGAATTCTTAAGCATTGTTCCCACGCAAATGCGCTGCGCTTGGGCGATGTGGGTGAGCGTTTTATCAGTCGACAACAGCCAGGGCTTGAGGCGCAATTGGCCAATTTTGCCGACGAAATTGCTTACAATAATCATGATATAGAAGACGGTATTCGGGCTGAATTAATCACTGTTGAGCAATTGTGCGCGGTGCCGTTGTTTCAGGGGCACCATGCTGAGGTGTGTGCGCGCTATCCGATGCTTGAAGGACGGCGTTTGGTCTATGAAATCGTGCGGCGGATGATTAATGACTTAGTGACTGACTTAATTGATTCATCAAGTGCCAATCTTAAAGCGCTGGTGCCACCTTCTATCGCTGAGGTGCGAGCACACTCTGGACCTTTGATCGGATTTTCCGACGCCACCCGCGATGCGAATCGGGAGTTGAAGAAATTCTTGCGTGAACACGTCTATAAACACTATAAGGTGCAGCGCATGACCTCCAAGGCACGTCGTGTGGTGCGCGAGCTGTTTGATAGTTTTTTTGCAGGCCCAGGCTTGATGCCCGACGAGCATCGAGAAACGGCACTGCGCCAGGAAAAACTCTTAGGTCCTGCCGGGCGCGCGCGTGCGGTCGCGGATTATATTGCGGGTATGACTGATCGTTATGCCATTTTAGAACATCGTCGATTATTTGATCCGAGTGAAAGAACATGACCTCAGTGCTTAAGAACGATTTGTTGTTGCGGGCTTTGCTACGCGAGCCCGTGCCGCGGCGGCCGATTTGGTTGATGCGCCAAGCGGGTCGCTATCTTCCGGAATACCGCGCTACGCGGACGCGGGCGGGAAACTTTCTGGCGCTGTGTACCAATCCCGAGCTGGCCTGTGAAGTCACCTTGCAGCCCATCAATCGATATCCGTTGGATGCGGCGATATTATTTTCCGATATTCTAACTATTCCGCATGCCATGAATTTAGGCTTGGAATTCGAGGCCGGCGAGGGTCCGAAAATTGCACGTCCGGTACGTACCTCCGCTGATATCGATAATTTGATAGTGCCCGATCCTGCCAAGGAACTGCGGTATGTCATCGACGCGGTGGCGTTGATTCGCCGTGAGCTACAGGGACGCGTGCCTCTAATTGGTTTCGCGGGCAGTCCTTGGACTGTGGGTACTTACATGGTCGAAGGCGGCGGGAGTAAAACCTTTGGCGCTATCAAGCGCATGATGTATGAGGCACCGCGCGAATTACATCGATTGATGGCTTTGCTGGCGAAGGCCACGATTCTGTATTTGAATGCGCAAATCGCTGCGGGTGCTCAGGCGGTGATGATATTTGACACCTGGGGGGGAATACTCACGCCGGCCCAGTACCGAGAATTCTCGCTGCACTATATGGCCGAGATCGTGGCGGGGTTAACGCGTGAGGCGCAAGGTCGTAGAGTGCCGAATATAGTGTTTACCAAGGGGGGCGGTGCTTGGCTTGCCGAAATCGCTGCGATTGGCTGTGACGCGGTAGGGGTGGATTGGACGACTGACCTTGCGGCCGCTCGCCGGCTTGTTGATAACCGGGTGGCGCTGCAGGGCAATCTGGATCCTTCCGCACTGTTTGCAGGGCCTGAAACCTTGCGCGCCGAGACGCTGCGAGTGCTGGAGAGCTTCGGTTCAGGGCCAGGACATGTGTTTAATTTAGGGCATGGTATTACACCGGATGTGGATCCGGAGCGCGTCGCGGTACTCGTCGAGACCGTGCAAAATTATAAAATTGTCGTCGGCCCTTAATGGCGCGGGGCCCGCACCCGGAGGCCGCTCGCCCAGCGTGTTTAACCGCTCCGCGAAACCGCGGCGGTTTGCTGGCGCAGCTCGTCGCGGAGCGCGCGGCGTAAGATTTTTCCGACATTGGTTTTAGGTAGCTCTAATCGGAAATACACATGCTTGGGCATTTTGTAGCCGGTCAGCGCGGTACGACAATGCGCAATTAAGGCATCGCTGGTGAGAGTAGGGTCTTTTTTGACGACGAATATGGCGACCACTTCGCCGGAAGTTGGATCGTCTTGGGCCACGGCGGCGACTTCCAAAACGCCGGGATGTTCTGCGACGACGCTCTCCACCTCGTTCGGATAGACGTTAAAGCCTGACACCAGGATCATGTCTTTCTTACGATCTTCTATGAAGACGTAGCCTTCGTTATCGATATGCCCGATGTCGCCGGTGCGTAGCCAGTCTCCAAAGAAAGCGTTCTTAGTCTCCTCAGGCTGGTTCCAGTAGCCGCGCATGACTTGTGGGCCGCGTACGCAAATCTCGCCGGTTTGATTAGTCCCAAGTTCTTCGCCTGAATCACTGCGAAT
>JAYUFB010000076.1:0-65732 GCA_043738945.1 Gammaproteobacteria bacterium | reverse complement strand
CCATACTGCTTATTAGGTTGTGCTAAAAAACTCTTGGCCTGAATCGGGCGCGACAAATCCAACACAATTCGCAGCTCGCCACCGGGGCGTTTCGCGATGCGCACCTGCTTAACCACCCCTGCACCCTGCGGTAAGCCGCGATGTTTACCTAGTATTTGCGCGCCCACGACATCTAACACCACGCGGTCGGGATCTTTGAGCACCAGCAAACTATGTTGCACGCTGCCGCTCAGATCCAGCACTAAACGGGTGCTCTCGGGGCCCGCCCACAAACGCATATCGCGCAGCTGGGCCGCCTGCGCAGGCAGACCCGCACAAAGCGCGGCGAGCAACGACACCAATCGAATCAATTTTGGCGACCTCATAACGCATTAAGTTAACGCCTATGGGAGGGATTTTTCAAGTTAAATTAGAGAGATAGCAATTTAAGCTCTTGTCATGTGCTAGGTTCACAAGCCATGCTTGACCTAGCGGTGTCAGCCCGACCAGATGCGCACGCCGACCACCGCCCTCGTAATCCAAGCTTAAATGCAGGTCCGCCGACAACAAGCCAGCACCGCCTCGTTCCGGCCATTCGATCAAAATCAAATGCCGAGGCTGCCAATAATCGCGCAGCCCTAAGTCGTCGACCTCGGCGGGAGTTGCCAAACGATACAAATCCACGTGCACGTAGTGCGCAGTACCCTGTGCATACACTTCTACCAAGGTATAGGTGGGGCTACGAATAGTCCCCAGCACCCCGGTAGCGCGCAGCAGTGCCCTGGCGACGGTGGTTTTACCTGCTCCCAATTCGCCACCCAGGTACAGCACCGCGGCAGTGTCAAGAGGCGGCATAGCTCGAGCGAGCGAGACACCCAGTGCCTCTGTGGCTGCCGAATCCTTCAATTTAAGTTCCATTCTGGCCATTGTAGCCTGGCCTTTGGGGTGCTGGCCCGAGTAGCCTTGTCGCATGCCTACTGGTCTCCCCCGCGCAATCGATACTAAGTCGCTTCTCGTACAGCTTAAAACTTGGAGCGAGGAACTGGGTTTCACGGGGCTGGGCATTGCGCCTATCGATTTAAGCAGCGATGAAGCGCATTTTCTCGATTGGCTGCGCGCGGGATTTCACGGTCAGATGCAGTATATGGCGCGCCATGGTGCTAAGCGCACGCGGCCCGCCGAGTTGCTTCCCGGTACGGTGAGCTGCATCAGTGTACGCATGGACTATTGGCCCGCAGATGCTGCGAACGCCGCAGACACTTTGGCCGACGCCAACGTAGGTTACATTTCGCGCTACGCGCTGGGGCGCGATTACCACAAGGTACTCCGCGCGCGACTGCAAAAACTTTGCGATCACATTCAAAATGCGGTCGGTCCCTTTGGCTATCGCGTCTTTACCGATAGTGCCCCGGTACTGGAAAAAGCCCTCGCGCGAAATGCAGGCCTAGGCTGGATCGGCAAGCACACCAACCTTATTGATCGCGACGCCGGTTCGTATTTTTTCTTGGGCGAAATTTACTTAGACCTTGATCTACCCCGCGATACGCCCAGTAGCGCACACTGTGGAAGCTGCAGTGCGTGTATTCCCGCCTGTCCCACCGGCGCCATTGTCGCGCCCTATCAACTCGACGCGCGCCGCTGCATTTCCTACCTTACCATTGAACTTAAAGGCTCAGTTCCCGTCGAGTTGCGCCGCGCCATTGGCAATCGGATATACGGCTGCGATGACTGCCAATTGGCCTGTCCGTGGAATAAGTTCGCCAAGCCCACAGGGGTCGGCGACTTCGCGGTGCGCCACGGTTTAGATCATTCGCAACTTATCGATCTCTTCGCCTGGAACGAGGCCACTTTTAAGGCTAAAACTCAAGGTAGCCCCATTAGCCGAATCGGCTATGTCCGTTGGTTACGCAATATCGCTATAGCACTGGGTAATGCGCCGACCTCTCCGCAGATTATTAACGCGCTACGGACTCGCGCGGAAGATCTGGAGTGGGTAGTGCGTGAGCATGTGCTATGGGCGCTTGAGCAACACGCCGCTTAGAAAAAACTATTGCCCGCCGGATTGAAAAAATGTCGCCCGCGTCGCGCTTTGCTAATTTCAGCTAACAGCAATTGATAATCGGCTTCGTTATTGACAGGATCAATAGAAGCCGAATTAACAATCAGCAAGGGTGCATCAGTGTAGCTATGAAAGAACTGCGAATAAGCGTGCGTTAGTTTTTCAAGATAACCGCGCTCCATATGCTGCTCATAGCGAATACCGCGCTTGGCAATGCGATCCGATAACACGTCGACCGGCGCTTGCAGGTAGACCACTAAGTCGGGCTTGGGCGTATCCACCACCACTCGTTCGTACACTCGCTCGTACAGACCAAACTCGGCGTCATCTAAGGTCACACGGGCGAACAATCGATCTTTCTCCAACAAATAATCCGCTACTCGTACGGGTCCGAATAAATCCTGCTGGCGCACGTCTTCCATTTGCCGCGCGCGTTGAAATAGGAAAAATAGTTGGGTCTGGAAAGCCGCGGCACGCTGATTGCGATAGAACCGTTCGAGAAATGGATTTTGCTCCGCCTGTTCGACCACTAGTTGCGCGTCAATCGACTGCGCCAAACGGCGCGCAAGGCTGGTCTTACCCACCCCGATGGGGCCTTCAATCACCACAAAGCGATGCGGAAAAACACTCGTCATGGTTACTCTTTATAACTCCAGAACGGAAATACCTGAAGACCCCGCCCTAATTTTAAGATCCAGAACACGGCCTAGTCCCGGAATCTGCAGCTCCGGGGCGATGTCTGCCAAAGGATATAAAACGAAATTACGCGCAGATACTTCGGGATGGGGCAACGACAACCCCGGCTCATCGACGCGCGGACCTACGTACCATATCAAATCTAAGTCAATGAGCCGCGGACCCCAGCGTTGCTGGCGACTGCGGCCCATTTTAAGTTCTAACTTGAGCAAAGCATTCAGCAATTCGCGTGCGCTTAACGTGGTTACAACAGCCACCGCCGCATTCACATAGTCGGGCTGATCTTGCGGGCCAAGGGGTTTAGTGAGGTACAGAAGCGAACGCAATTCGAGTTGCACCTGGGGTAGCTGCGCGATGCGCTGCATCGCTTGTGTTACCCGCAGCGCGGGATCATTTAAATTACTTCCGATTGCAATATACGCGGGCGTCCAGATCTCATGCACCCGAATGACGCCCCGCTCCGCCACGGCGGCGGCGGCGCTTGCGTTTCGGCGCGCCGCTTGCGCCCTCCGGTGCCACCTCAGCCGGTCGGGCCTGAACCAGCGCGACTCGTTCTTCTTGGGGCATTACTTGAATATCCGTCCACCACTGCGCCAGCTCCGGATCAGCAACTCCCACCTCGGCCCGCAACAGCAGAAAATCATAGGCGGCGCGAAAGCGTGGATGCTGCAGAAAACTTAAAGATTTGACGCCACTGCGACGATTAAAGCGGGGTTGCAACATCAACAGCTCGCGCATCGGAATCGAAAAACGACGCGGAATCGCTACGCGCAATTGTTGGGTTTTTAACACTGTGTCACAGGCTTGCATAAGCTGCGCCACATCAGGTGCCGGGCCGGCTTTTTGCTCATTCATCTCGCGCAGCACCGCGCCAAATAACAATACCGCAAATAAAAATGTAGGCGTAACCGGCTTGTCCGCCGCGATACGCGCATCGGTATTCACTAGCCCTAAGTCCAGCATCTGTTGCGCATAGGCATAGGGCGGTAACGAAAAGGCTGCGGCTGAGCGCGGAAACATCGGCGCAAAGAGTTGGTAGCGCTGCAATAAACGATACGCCTTGGCACCATATCCCGACAAGAAAAGCTTTAACGATTCATCAAACAAACGCGCAGGCGGAACGCCTTCTAGCAAATTAGCGAGCTTTGTAATCGGTTGTTCGGTACTAGGCTCAATCGTGAAATCTAATTTTGCCGCGAACCTAACCGCCCTCAGCATCCGCACCGGATCCTCGCGGTAGCGAGTTTCCGGGTCGCCTATCAATTTCAAGCGGCGCGCACGCACATCGCTAACGCCATCTACAAAGTCCCAGATCGAAAAGTCTTCTATATTGTAGTAAAGGCCATTGGCCGCAAAGTCGCGGCGCCAAACATCTTCTTCAATAGTGCCATAAATATTGTCCCTGAGGATTCGACCCGTTACGTCCACCGCACGATGCGCAGAATTGTCCGCTCGATACACCGAATCATCGGGGGCTTCACCCTCAGGATCGGACTCTGGCCCCTCCGCGTCCTCACGCTCCGGCGCTGCAGCCGCTCTAAAAGTCGCCACTTCGATGATTTCATTGCCATAGTGCACATGCGCCAGGCGGAAACGGCGGCCAATCAACCGGCAATTTCGAAATAAGCGTCGCACTTCTTCGGGCAACGCGTTGGTTGCGATGTCAAAATCCTTAGGAGTTACGCCTAACAGCAAATCGCGTACCGCACCTCCCACCAAAAAGCCCTGGTATCCCGCTTCTTTGAGGCGATATAAGACTTTTAGCGCATTGGGCGAAATCGCAGCACGAGAAATTGAATGCTCAGATCGAGGGTAGATAACCGGCGAGGATGGCGTCGAAGGTAGGTTCAAAAATTAGGGTTCCACTTGAGTCCAGAAAATTGGCCCGTATACTACCAGCCCGCTTAAACTTAAGCTCCCTTCGTCTAGTGGCCTAGGACATCGCCCTCTCACGGCGAGTACACGAGTTCGAATCTCGTAGGGAGCACCATTAAATCAATGAGTTAGACGCAGTCGGCAGTGATTTAAGGGGCCAATGGAATTAACGGCCTAGTGAATTCAAGGTCCCATCGAGTAGAAAAATTCCTCCCTCACGATCTTGCCGTTTTTTGCCGTGTAAAGAGTCGCTTCGTTCATTTTCATTTTTTGGCCGGTGGCTTTGACCGTGACTTCGTATTGAAAACCCACAATAAACCGATCGTCATGGGGCCAAGGACCTGTAACAGCAGCGGAATGTACTTCATGATTGGCACGCCACCACTCACCCTTCGCCTGAATCGCCGGCAGCCCAATCGCTTCACGGTTCATGCCGGGGGGTGCGCCTGCTTCGACGCTCACCGCATCGGCAGCGTAAAGCACCTTGGCCTCTTGATTCTTTCCTTGCTTGCATAGCTCGACTAATTTATTGGTAATTTCTAGAGTATTCATCGGAACTCCTTGACGTCAAATGAGAGCCGGATTTTATAAAACTCCGCATTCAAATTCATCCCAGTGAATTGCGATATAGCGCTAACAGGCGGCTCCACGCCTTCTCAGCCTGATCGTGATTGTAAGTATTACGGTCGGGCGGGCACCAACCATGCAAGGTACCCGCATAGACCTCGATTTCCGCCGATAAATGCGCCTGGGCGAACGAGGCGCGCAGAACATTCTTGGTTTCGGGTTCGCGTTGGTCGTCGTTTGCGGCAATGGCAATTAAATATTGCGCTTTTGAATGCTGCACCACGTGGTGTGGACTATCCGGCTTATCGGTCACCAGCCCGCCACCGTGAAAAATAGCAGCGGCGCCGATATGATCCGGAAATGTCGCGGCCGTATGCACCACGAATGGTCCGCCCATGCAGTACCCCATGGCACCCATTTTCCGCTTATGTTCAACCTCCGCCTGACCCTCCAAAAATCCTACAAATGCCTTAGCATCGACCACCGCTGTAGTAGGCGACAAGGTCCCCGCAAGGGCCATGAGCGCTTGCCTCGTAGCAGAATCATTGAAATCCGCTTGATCGAGGGCTGTTGGCGCTTTTTTAGTACGATAAAAAGGATTAACAACCAGCACTGCATAACCTGACTGAGCGAGTCGAGTAGCCATTTCCTTAAACGCCGCCCGCAATCCGAAAATGTCGGGCCACATCAGTACAGCCGGATATTTGCCACTCGTCGGATAAACGAAATACGCATCGGCGAGACCGTCGGAGGTTTTTATTTCCACCTCCCGCGCTTCTGTTGCCGCGCCCGCGCCCGCTGTTGGTGCTGGTGGCGGTGCTGGCGAGCCCGCTGCCAAAGACGGAAGCGCGGCTACAATACTCGCTCCCAACGCCATTACACCGAAGCTCCTGCGCGTAAGGTCATCTTGCTCAAACATTTTAAAGTCACCCTCCCGCACGGAATTGGCAGCCTAACCCTATGATTCAGCGAGCAAAGATCCCTACGAAGCATGTTTTTACGTGAACCACGTCGAGAATTGGATGGAGCGTGCTTTGCACTGAATATATTGTCGCATAGCATTCCCTTAGTTTAAAGAAATTGGAGTGGGTGATGCAGCGCGGTCCCAGTTTGATAATGTTAATGCTCGCAACTGGCGTATCGCCAATTGCAGATGCTGTGGGGCTGGGCGATATCCATATTGACTCGGCCCTCAACGAGCCGCTCGCAGCTCAAATCGATATCTACGGCGCCAGTCAAGATGATTTGGCTACCCTGGCCGCCAAGGTCGCCAATCGTGATGTCTTCGAGCAGCATGGCGCTGAGCGACCGGCATTCTTGTCATCAACTCAATTCCGTATAGGCGTGAACTCACAAGGACGGCCAGTCCTCAACGTGCGTTCGACCGAATCGTTCAACGAACCGGTGGTCACGCTGTTAGTGGACTTAAGCTGGAATAACGCCCGCCTAATCAAAGAGTACTCTTTATTGCTCGATCCCGCTGTGTATGCGGCTGACCAAAGCGTGCAGAACGCGCCTACACATGAAGCAATACTTACGACCGCAGGGTCGCCAGAGTCCATACCGCCCGGTATTATCGTGACTCCCGTGTCCGCGACCCTGGTGGAACCCGGCTTCGTCGTGGCTCATCAAATTGTGGCGCATGGTTCGCTACACTCTATGGCGCGACGAGCAGGTGCCCGCACTAAATCTCAAATATCCAAGATGATGGTTGCGCTCTATGCGGCTAACCCGCTTGCATTTGACGGCAACATGAACAAGATCCATGGCGATGCAGTACTGACGGTGCCTTCGCGCGCAGATGTCGCAATGATCACGGCAAGATTTGCGAGACGCGAAATTCGCGCACAACGACGAGCTTGGTTGCAAGAGAAAGCAACTTCAGCAATTGTTGTCGATCCACCGCAATCCGCCGATTCTACTAGTGTTCTAAAAAATCGGGTGCAATCGCTGGAACAGGGACTTAACGACTTACACAAGCAGCTAACCCGAGATGACGAGCAAATCAGCGCACTGTCCGCCCCCGCGGTGGTAGCCCAGTTCGTGCCCGTCACACAGCCCGCGATTACACCAGTGCTAGCCGCCGGCGTACTGACACCGTACAACGGTACTAACCAAGTTGTGAGTTTTGGGCTTGCTGTCTTTGCCTTACTTCTCGCCACTTTTTTTTGGCACCGAAAACGTCTGCCACGTCGCGGGTCGAGTCAACCAGACGAAGCGGACCTTATCCCCGCGTCCAGTGTAAAAGAGTTGGCGTTCGAGCCTGCAAAAGCACCAATCATTGCGCAAACCGTGCTTAATGTTGCTCCTGCTAGCAGCACTCCGTCGGCAGAGAAAGAAGCCCAAGAAAATTCTACTCGCGATCTACCAATGCTAGAGACGGCTACCTACAACATGGTGACATTAGACGAAATGGATATCGACACAGCTCTGTTAAAAAACGACCTAAACACCGTCATCATGGAAAACAAGTCGCGAGATTTAGACTCCGACTTGTCAGCGTACAATTCTGCTAGCCACTATGTGGATATGCCCAGCAATTTGCATGATCGGGTAATACCTACCGAACGCCGTACCGACATAGTCGATATACTCAAGTCGGCGATTGAGCGTGACCCAAAACGGCAGGATTTACAATTGAAGCTCTTGGAAACCTACTACTCCATGGTTACGGCCAATCACCGCGCGTTTATGGAAATCGCTAGGACATTAGCCCGTGATCGCGATTTAATTAAGGTTGCTGACTGGGAAAAAATATTAATGATGGGGCGGGAAATTGCATCAGACGATGTTTTATTCGAGCAAGAAACCGTCGCGACCGATCTGGTGAATTGCGCCTAATGGGAATTCGCCTGAGCTCCACCTGGAGCACGGACCGCCTTGCATTACGCGTTTAGCGAATGCCACGCCCTCACCGTTTTGCTTCGGCGCGTCTGAGGGCGGTAGCGCGCAATCTATCCGCACAGTCGGCGTATGTGGCTGATACAAGTGAACGTTCTGACTGAGCTTCCTGGTCGCGACAGGCTGACATAATTTCTTTTTTACATATTCCGAATTTATTCGTGCCGACGTAGGGTCCTAACGTCCATTCAGTATTGACACGCCACAAGCATTCGCCAGAAAATACAAATACTTCTCAGTATTTAGACTTACATCCTTGCATCTTATCAAAGAACACCTTCCGAAACGCGGAACCACTATCAGGGGATACACATGAACACAGTCGAGTTCAGACTCAGCAAATTTTTTCAGTCGAGGTCTGCGATTGCGCGATCGCTTCTGCTCGCTACATTCGCTTCGGTAGGTTTGCACGCGCAGGCTACCTCCGCTGCGAGCGGAGAATCCATGCAGCGGGTGATTATATCGGGACACACCACAATCCATACAATCGCTGTTGGATCGGGCGTATTGGCAACACCCGAACTGGCTTCCGAGGTTGACGTCGGCGTCAAACCCCAAACAGCGCAACATTCTGCGGTCAGTGCGCCACTCGCCTCGACGAGCTATGTGCGACGGCAACATGGCTTGGCAATACCCGGCAAGCGAGCAGCCGTCAATCGGATTAGGTCATTGGCGCTCAATAGCGTGACAGCCGCGCCGACCTTACCGCTAGCAGAGCCCACTGCCAATGGCAGCCGGGTTATTGATTTCCCGGGCGAAGAGGTCAGTGGTTTCTCCGGTGTAAATCATAGGGATCAGCGCATAGCCAACCACGGTAATCAATTCTCTCTCGAGCCACCGGATCAAGCAATATGCGCAGGTAACGGGTTCGTCGTCGAAGCGGTCAACAACGCCATCCGCGTCTTCGATAAATCCGGCAATCCATTGACGGCAGTCGAAGCCTTAAATACATTTTTCGGACTTGCGGACGAAATTGATCGCACCAAGACCCCGGCGGTTTTTGGTCCGTTTATTAGCGATCCTCGGTGTGCCTATGACGTGGCGACACAGCGATGGTTTGTTACTGAGTTGATGCAGGACAACGGCACGAATCTGGGCGCGACAAATAGAAATTTCAATATGATCGCGGTGAGCCAGACTTCTGATCCACGAGGCGCATTCACGGTATTTATGTACGACGTGACCGACGACGGCCTGCAAGGCACGTCGAGCCATCCGGGATGCCCATGCTTCGGTGATCAACCACTGTTAGGGCTTGACCAGTACGGTCTGTACCAGTCGACCAATGAATTTGGCGCCGGTTTCAATGGCGCTCAGATTTATGCCATTTCCAAGAAGGATCTGGTCAATGCTGCCAATGGCTTGGTGTCGACCCCACTACAGGTCGTTCACATCGATGCATCACAACAACTAGCTCCGTTCGGCGGTCTGTCTTATACGATTCAGCCCGCAGTTAGCCCACCTGGCGCTGAGGCCATTGAGGTAGAAGGTGCCCCCACGCATGGCGTGGAACTTTTTCTCAGCGCGCTGCAGTTTGGAAACCCAGGTTATGAGGTTTACGACAATCGGATCGCCGTTTGGGCGTTGACCAATACGCGATCGCTGGAGTCCACTTCACCGGCACTTTCGCTGTCGTTTGAGGTCGCGGGTTCGCAAACGTATGGTCAACCCGACAACGCCACTCAACGGCCGGGACCAACCCCTTTAGCGACCTCGCTGGGCGAGCCACTCGAGCAATTGCAAACTAACGACGATCGCATGAACCAAGTGTCCTTTTCCAATGGGCTACTCTACAGCGCCGTTAACTCGAAGCTCTCCGTGAACGGCGCCAATCAAACAGGTGTCGCATGGTTTGCGGTCAAGCCGACGATCAGAAATGGCGCGGTTCATGGCCGTGTAGTCCAGCAAGGCTATGTCGCGGTCGATGGTAACAATGTCATGTATCCGGCAGCAGCAATCGCTGCGAACGGCGAAGGGGCGATGGTATTTACCTTAGTGGGCCCTGACTATTTCCCGAGCGCGGCGTTTGTGAAAATGGGCGAACAAGGCGTGTCCTCCGCGGTGCGCGTTGCGGCCGATGGCGTTGGGCCTGACGATGGATTTACCGCCTATGTCCTATTCGGTGGAACGGGTGCCGCCCGGTGGGGTGACTACTCCGCAGCCGCTACTGACGGCGAGAGCATTTGGATGGCTACGGAGTATATTCCGGGCGGTGCACGTACCGTGTTTGCAAATTGGGGTACGTACGTCTTCGGCCTACACCAGTAGTCGATAGCACGTCACATAAGGGGTTCGTAGCAGGCGCGGCAGCGCTTGCTATCGAACCCTCCTGGTCGCGCGTTCGTAGCGCTCATACACGCTTCTAGGGTCCGGTCCGCCATCAGCGAGTGTCGGTCCATTGCGACAATTCGCCCAGTAAACGACTTCCTGTCAACCCCATCGACTATGACCCGTTGGTTCACGCATTGAGGCAATAAACTCAATTATAACCAACGGAGTATTTTTTCATGATTCAGTCAACATCTCGATTTGCGCTAGTCGGCGCAGCCGCTGCACTCATGAGTGCCTGTGGCGGTGGGTCTAGCGGCACCGGCTCTACCCCTACCCCTATCCCACCCGTGCAAACGGGTAATGTCGCCATGATAGTAAGTGATGCTTCCGCGGAGGACTGGGCCACCATCGGCGTAAAAGTGCTATCGATCGCGTTGGTACCGCAAGGAGGCGGAAGTAATGTGACGGTTTATACGGCGCCCAGCACACCACCGGTTATCAATCTCGCGCAACTGGATCAGCTGGGCGAATTGCTCGGAAATAGCATCGTCCCGGTCGGTAATTACACCGGAGCAATTGTGTCGGTGGGTGGCAATTCAGGCGACGTCCAATTGATCGTCGCGGCCAACCCCGAAGCCGGTTTTGCAGCGGCAGCCGGCTCGACCATACCAGCCAGTCAAATTCAGATCCAACGCACGCAGGGTACCGTGCCAAATCTGACCGTTCCAGTATCAATCAATTTTGACTCACCCCTGGTTGTATCAGCTACTCAGAACAATCAACTGGATGTCGAGTTCGATCTGGGTCACCCGGCTTTTATTATGGGTCACACTCCTCCCGGATCGGCTACGCTTTGGGCGGTTAATTTCAACGGTCCCGTGCATCACCACCCGTTGCGTGATATTTCGCGCCTGGTGCTACGTCACATGTATGGCGATGTCACTGCGATAGCGACCGACAATACATCGATTACCATTAACAAAGAGTTCCCGACAGTGCCGGTGGTAAGCCCCGAAACGGCAGTGCCTACTACGAAGACGTTGCAGATCTTAGCCGATGCCAGCAACGGTACGTTGTACTACGACCTGGATGCCAAGACCAATAGTATTATTAAGGATTTTTCGTCCATTTCGTTATTGGTGGGTAAAAGTGTGCGCATCGCGGCGCGCTATCAACAAAATGGCACGTTAGTTGCCACCCGCATATGGGTCAGCAGCCAATTTAACAACGTATGGTTGAGCCCAGAGGGCCATGTATTGCACGCCGATCCCACGAATAGTATTATTACGGTAGCCAATGAATCAGGCCAAGCGGTTGCACTCACGGTCGATTCAAATACCCAGTTCTTCTTTCGGCAACCCCAAAATAGCCTAGCCGATGCAACGCCGATAGGCACCGGACCGTCATTTCTCGCCAACCATAATTTGGTCCGAGGATTTAAAGTTCATGCCAGCGTGGTCGATCCGTTAGCCACTCCATTAGTAGCACAGAGCATCGATATTGAAACCGCGACCTACGCGGGCAGCATCTCAGCACCTAGCAGTACCGCGTTTACGTACTCGCACAATTTCGCGACGGCCTCGGATGACTACGTATACACGTTAAGCTACATCAGCAGCGCAACCGCGAATGGCACAGACACGAGTGGTAGTCCGATTACTGGCTATAAGTGGTGGAATTTTGCCTATCCTACCTTAGTCACTACTGGTTCAAATTCCATTAGTAGTTTCGTGACCGCAACCGATGGCGGTGTTAATTTTGGCGGAACGGTAGGCGCGGTCACTTCGCGTGGTATTAGCTACGCGTTGTGGAACGACCCGGCCAACTTGAATGGCTGGGCGGCAAATGCCACGATTCTGACACCTTCAATACTACCCTTAGGCATGGTCGCCACTGGCTTAGCCAATAACGCCTTCACGATGACAGTTTTAGGCGGAACGAATTCCGCCAGCATCGACGTGAACAACATGGCTGGGTCGGCGACACTTGTTTATCAAGTAGATCGCAGTAATGGAGTAGTCACAGTAAGTCCCGTTGACATCACGACCAGCACGGGTCTTACGACCCTGACCAACGGCTTGGCAGTTGGAACCCCGGTCAAAGTATTTGGAAATCCGCAATCCGACGGCACACTTAAGTCCTATATATTAGTTTATTTTACTGGCGATCTCCCAGCATAATAAAACTTGTGAGAATGAGGCGCCGTGTGGAATCTTCCGCACGGCGCTTTTTTTAAAAAGGGTAAACTAAGCCCACCCATGAGCCTCTCATCGCCCGCCCATTCGCCTGCCCATTCGCCTGCCCATTTCCCTTCCCCTTGGGTCGCGATTATTCTAGTCAATTACCGCGATGCGCATGACACGATTGAGTGTCTCGATAGCTTGCTAGCGCTCGACTATCCTAGGTTTGAAGTGTTTGTGGTTGACAATGATTCACGCGACGAATCGCTGCAAACTGTTGCGCGTTGGTGTGAGCGACCCGAGCGCGCCGCAAGCTGGAAAAACTTTGCGGGAGTGCACAGTTATACGCGCGACGGTGAGCCCGCACCGGTCGCCTATCGCCACGTTAAACCATGTACCGAAGGACTTCCACCGCCACCGGCAGGATACCGGGTCTCGCTAGTCGCTTCCGACACCAACAGTGGCTTCGCGGGTGGTTGTAACATCGGCATGCGCACCGCGGGGCAGCGCTTCGATTATTTCTGGCTACTCAATACAGATACGGTAGCTGCCCACAATGCCTTGCGCGAACTGGTTACACGCGCAACTGCCGATTCCGCGATCGGAATGGTAGGAGCTACGATCTGGTACTACGACCAACCGGATACCGCCCAAGCTCTCGGCGGGGCGAGCGTTTCGACTCAAGGTTTGGTGTTTAAGAATATCGGCGATCGTGAGCATTTTCCTGCGGGCCTGCCCAACATCAAAGACGTGGAATCGAAACTCGGACTGATACTCGGTGCCTCAATCTTGGTATCTAGCGCATGCGTTAAGAACGTGGGTCCGATTCAAGAAGACTATTTTTTGTATTTTGAAGAATATGATTGGGCACTGCGCGCCCGCGGGGCTTGGGTTTTGGGCTGGGCACGCGACGCGATGGTGTATCACAAGGGTGGAGGCAGTAGCACTCGTACGTCACTGCACACCTTTGCGATGACCTTACGCTACCGCAATTTGGTGCGCTTTACCGCTCGGTTCCTACCCGAGCGGCTACCAGAAGTTCGCCGGCAACTGTGGCGTCATTTCGCGCGCTACTTAGCACAGGGGCGCTGGCGAGGAATTTGGGTGGTAGGCGGAGCGCTACGTCACTTCTCGGCACTCGCCGCATCGGCACGACCCGGCGATGTGCCTACCAGTACGCCGCTCGACCCGCACGGGAAACCGCGACCGGTCGCCATTGAGGTGGGGTTATAAAGCTGCACCCGAACTACAAGGCGTTCCTCGCAGTCTCAAACAAAGCCTTTAGCTTCTCCTCCATAGTCAGTTGCATAGCGGCAAGCGCGGCCGCATCTAAGCCCTTGGGAATATACACCGGCTCGCCAATTGCGATCACAACCCGAGCAAACGGTTTTGGGATTACGAACTGATCCCATTTTATTTTCCACGCGCGCGAGGCGGCATAGGCTAGAGGAATAATTGGGCGTTGAGAGAGCTGCGCCAATAGCACGGCACCCGGTTTGAATTTCCACGCGGGTCCCCGCGGACCATCCGGAGTCATTGCCGGGGATACGCCATCGTGAACTAGCGCTTGATAATAATCGCGCAATGCACGAGCTCCGGTGTGTGTAGACGAGCCTCGAATGACCTCTGCACCTAAGCGCTTTATGATCATTGCGCCAAGCTCTCCGTCCACCGATGGACTGATCAAAAAACCCAGTTTGACACCGCGAGTGCGCTCGTCCAGTAAATGCTGGATGCAGAACAATTGATGTTGATGCCAGTAGACCGGAATGAAAGATGGGTTCTTAGCCAGTGCCGCGGGAATATGCTCACTACCCACGGTGCAGGTTATACGACACCAACGCAATACCAGTCCTATTATTGCCAGAATCAGGGGAACGGCGACGCGATACAACCAGCGGCGGCCTGGCGTGAGGCTGCGACTAGAACGAGTCTGTTGTTCATAAATAGTATTGCGCAGTCCACCTTCAGGCTCGTTATTGGGCATTTAATTTGCCACCCTAGACGATCCAGCCAGTAGATGGTCAAGCGCACAATCCACGCGATGCTCAAATTCTTCTTTATTTTGCGCAAACCAGGCTCGCGAGTTATCGGCGTATTGCTTTTGCTCCGTCTGACTCATTTTCATCGCAATCTCCACCATGCTTTCCAGCGACCTTAAGTCGAATTCATAGGTGGTCGCCAGATGTTGAGTTCCAATGGGTTGCGATTTAACCAACAAGCCCCTATTAGAAGTCACTAGTTCATTCATCGGCGGAGCATCCGTGACTAGCACCACGGCGCCGACACTTAGTGCTTCCGGGATGTAATGGCCCCACCCTTCCGTTTCAGATAGGCACACATGAAACACGTGGCTATTCTGTTGCATCTTTAGTTCGTCATCACCCATATACCGAGATTCATAGCGAATATTTGCAGCACTAACTATCTCAAACGCGGATTTACGACTATGCAACACCGTCAACAGCGGCCACTTCGGATGCGTAGCCCAAAGTTTGACCAATCGGCCACTCCCTTTCATACGGCTCTTGCCCGCCAGGTGAAAAAAATTGGGTTGACGCTCAACTTGAGGATCATAACGATCCTCACTATCGAATCCCACGAATTCAGTTCGACAGGACAACTGCGAAAAGGCATCGAATGATTGCCGCGTCTTGGTCCAAACGCTATCAACTTTGGACAGCAACCGTAGGTCCGCCTGATCAAACCATTCAGGATTAGGTATCACCACATTATGACGGGCCAAATAGAAATGTTCGGGCCAGAGATGTTCAAGCATTATATTGACATCGTAGCGTTCTGAACTAATAGCGCTTCCACCCAGCCAACGGTATGCCACTGCTAAGGCACGACGCATTCCGGATCGGCGTCTGCGCCGAGCACGCATATCCAAACAGGTGACACTCACTTCGCAGCGCAGTTTTTCTAAAACGCGTTTCACCAGCTCCACATCACGCGAGTTCCCAACGCCATTTTCAAAAGCGATTAGATTGACACGAGTCATCGTACTTCTAGGGCCGCAGCGGTAATCTGCCCGATCGTGGGCCATGTATTTAAATCACCCAACAAATGCACCTTGCTCCCCAAAGGCTGCCAAAACGCAACGGAGTACGGTCCGTAGATACTCACTAAATTAGCGCCTACTGCGGCGGCAAGATGTCCAGGTCCCGTATCGTTGGCAACCACCACTCGCGCAAATTTAAGCAATGCGGCGTACACGCCCAAATCGATGTCATTCAACGGCAGCGCCTGCGGCAAGGTTACCCGAGCAAGAGCTTCCTCTCCGGGTCCTGGACAAATGGCCACCGGAACGCCATGGGCTGCCAATCCCTTGGCCAATCCAGCAAAACCTGGCCAGACCTTGCGATGCTCGCGATCATCGGCACCAGAAAAGGGACAAAACAGCGCAAATTGCCCTACTTTGAGCCCAACGGACTGAAGCAGGGCGAGAGCACGGGTTTGTTGTGAGGCGCTCGGCAAGAAGTTCACTTCAGTGGGGTACGGCACCTCCGGACCCATCGGTACGCCGGCACGCGCTGGCGTTCTCAGCAAACACCCCGCCAAATGCCAATAAGCATGCGAAGCGTGCTTAAATTTTGGCAAAGGATAAGCCGCGTTCAACAACAAACTTCGACCGTCATATGCATATCCAGCGGGGCGCAGACCCGCACATCGAGCTTCGAGCGCCGAGGATAGTGACTTAGTCATTAACAAAGCGCGAGGCGCCGAAACTCCCAATTCGGCGCGCAATTCGCGCAGCGAGCGAGTTGCGGCGGCAAACCCTGCGGGCCGTACCCGTACCGGCCAACCGGTACCCTCCAGCAATTGCGGTGCCCACGATTTACCGAATAGATGTAATTCGTATCCCGCGAGTGCAAGCCGCTTAAAGCTCGGTATCGACAGTACAACCTCGCCAACCCAGTTGCAGAGTCGAATAACGAGCGGTCCGCTCGCCTGAATATCCATGCGACTATAGTAATATAAGAACCCTATGACCACACCTGCGGATCAACGACTGCTCGAACTGCTGGACAAATGGCTCAACAGTCTAGAGTTACATCTCAAGTATTCTTCGCTGGATGAAGATAGCTATTGGAAGATTCAGCCCTGGCTTGAACACCAACGTCCCAGCCGCTGGATCATCGACCTCGCCAAACAAAAAGCACTGACTTTGCAAGTCCAGGTTAAAGAACGCATAAAAATGGGCGATGCAAAGTTCTCCGAAAACCTTGAACTGATGACTTTTTTGGCGAACTTAGTAGGATCCCAGCATATTGAGCGTTTCATTCCGCTCGCCGAGCCGGGTAACGAGCAACCGCTTGCGCTAGCGTCGCCGCCCAAAATCGATCACGTAGAATTGCCGCTCAGTAGTGCCGTCACGGGCACTCGGGAAATGCCGAAATTTGTGGCTAAACCAAAGCCTGCAACCAAACCGGCCGTCAAACTGGCGGTCAAACCCGCGGAAGTCAGTCCGGTGGCGTCACACGCTCAGGTGATCACTGATGCCGCACGCCTGGTGCAATGGGGACGCAAGTGGTACGAACTAGCCGAAGTCATCTCACGCATGGCTGATCGACCGACGCTGCCAGAAATTCGACTCATTCTTAAGGAAAATAAAGCGGCAATCGAAAAATTAGCGCGTACGTGAAATAGCCACGAAGGTCGCTAAGCCTATGACCGCCGTCGGCAACCACCCGACCAGAGCAGGATTTAAGCCAAATAATTGTCCGCCATTCTCGATGGTGCGTGTAATCAAAAAAAACAACACCCCTAACAACACACCAATAACAGTTCGAGTACCTGCACCCGTGGTACGCAGCGATCCAAACACGAATGGCAATGCCATCAAGGTCACAATCACCACCGCAAACAGGCGCGCAATGCGTGACCAAAAGCCAATCTCGAAAGGCGCAGTTTCGAGACTATTGCGGCGTAAATGATCAATATACGAGTACAGTCCACGCAGCGTCAAAAGATCAGGATCGGTGGCCGCCAGGCCTAAAAATTCAGGGTTTATAGTCGAGCTCATGTTTGCATCGACGCTATGCTCAGCAGTGATATGGTTGTCATCCACAAAGTTCGAGGTTGCCACATTGTGTAACCGCCAATGGCCTGGTTCTGCCACTGAAATATGTTCCGCGCGTTTTATCGAGGCCAAGCGATTGGTGGCATCAAATTCAAACAGCGAAACCCCGCCAAAGGCCTGATCCATCTCCCCAGTTTGCACTCGTAAAATTCGATTGCCATCCTTGACCCATGCGCCACTCGCACCGGCAAAACTGACATCAGCTAACTTGCTTGAGTTCTTTTCACGCTTCGCAAATTGCCCTAGGGCAGGTGCTATATATTCCCCAATACCAAACATAATTAGGGACAAAGTCAGGCCAGCCAACCCCACCGGCCATGCGGTTCGCCACACCGAAACCCCGGAGGCGCGAGTCACCACCAGTTCACTACCTGCGCCCAGGTTTCCCAGGCCCATCAAAGCGCCAATAAGAGCCCCGATGGGCAACAACTCAAAAGCCTGCTGCGGAACATTTAGCAGTGTGTAAAGAAACGCGTCAGCCGCCGAATAAGTGCCCACTCCAATGTCGCCCTGTTGGCTAATAAACGTGAACAAAGCCCCCAACGTCAATAAAATAGCCATTGCCATCACTACATAAATAAGGACCGTCCGATACAAATAGCGATCCAAGATATTCATGGGTTTCTCGACTGGCGAGTCAACAGATATAGCCCCAAACCTAAAGCGAGGAGGTGTATCCACCAAACTCCTAGCTGCGGCGATAAGGTCCCTTTCTCTAGCCAGGCCTTCGCCGCCGACAACAGGTTCGCGTACACGAAGTACACCAAAATGGCGAGGCCCACGCGTGCGTAGCGGCCCTGGCGTGGACGCAATCTGCTCAGGGGCACGGCGATAAAGGTCAGTACCAAAGCCATCAGCGGTGTCGAGATCCGCGACTGCAACTGGGCAACATCCGCGGGCAATTGCGATCCCAAGAGCTTGAGCGTGAGTTTAGTATCCGGGTCATCAATCGCTTTCGATGCGGTAGGTGCAGGGATCGGAATACCGTGTTCCTTAAAGTCTATGATCCGAAAATCCCGGCGCCCGGGCACGCCTTCGTAACGACGGCCGTTAAACAAGGTGACCAGGTGAGTACCATTCGCCAATCCTTTAGAGTAAGTGGCGGTATCAGCAAGCGCCACCTCGGTCCGCCCTTCTGCGTCGTGCTGCTCGCGCTGGACAAATACATTGTGTAGCACACCATTAACGTCGACGCGTTCAGCATAAAAAACCGCATCGCCGCCACTAAAGGAGCGAAATCGACCCACGTCTAACTGGCCAAATTGAGCCTCTTTGAGGGCTGACTGACGTAACAACTGGGCTTGCTGGTCAGCGCGTGGAACCTGGAAAAACGCAAGCCATCCCAGGCCAATAGCAATCACGGTTGCAAAAGCGAGTAACGGAGCCAGTAGTCGATTGGGAGAAAATCCGCACGCTTGCAGGACCGCCATTTCGCTATCGTGGTACATGCGCCCTAGAGTCAGGACGACAGATAATAATAGTCCAACCGGCACAATAACTGACAGATTCATCACCGCGCCCAAAGCGATCAAATCGAACACCACGTGGCGGCCATACTGATTTTCCGCCGCCTGCCCCAGCACTCGAGATAATTGGTTTGATAACAAAATAGCCACTAATACACCAGTGACCGCCACCCAGGTCTGCATGACTTCCCGCAGTACATATCGTTGTATGGTCCATTTCATGGGGTTGAGCTTAGAGCCTTAAGGTTTATCTAGTAAACTACCGGATTGATTGTCGGTAACGGATCGCCAACCTCGGAGCATTGTAGTTATGGAATTCAAGTCAATAGTGGATGTCAAAGTAAGTCGTGCTACGGGTTGTGCCGTTGTGGGCATTTATGAAGGCGGTGATCTCGGATTCGCCGCTAAGCATATCAACACCTATACCAAAGGGCTCCTTACTAAATTACAAAAAAGTGGTGATTGTCCTAGCAAACTGGGCACCAGCCTCATGCTACCAGACCCCACGGGCGCGAGTGCCACTCGGGTACTCTTAATTGGGCTCGGCATACGCTTAAATTTTGGCCGAAAACAATATCGTAAAGCTGTTCAGGCGGCGGCTCAAGCGCTTGGCAAGTCTGGTGCGGGCGACGCCATTATCTATTTGGGACTCGAGGAAATCACCGAACTCGACTGGCAATATCGGGCACGCATAGTCGCCGAAGTGTTCGCCGCTCACGCGTATAAAATCCCTCACCTTAAAACCAGCAAGAAAATACCTAAACCCGCGCTCACCCGATTAAGCATCGCGGTGGTAGACGGGCAGGCTGCGAAAGAGGCTACGGCGGGCCTGAAAATCGGCACGGCGTTAGGTAGCGGCATGCATCTAGCACGCGATCTTGCCAATTTACCGCCGAATATATGTACCCCTATCTATCTTGCGGCAAGAGCTAAACAGCTCGCTCGAGAGTGGTCCACTATTCGCACCAAAATTATCGATGAGCGCGGCCTCAAAGCGTTGAAAATGGGTTCTTTCCTAGCGGTTTCACAGGGGTCTGATCAACCGCCTCGCTTGATCGTTTGCGAATATCGCGGTACCAAACGCAGCAAAGCCCCCATCTGTCTTATCGGCAAGGGAATCACCTTCGATTCGGGGGGAATATCCCTCAAAGACCCCTCCGCCATGGACGAAATGAAATTCGACATGAGCGGCGCTGCTACGGTGTTAGGAGCATTACGGGCGGTGGCCGAATTAAAATTGGCCATCAACGTGGTGGTCATTATTGCTGCATCAGAGAATATGCCAAACGGACGTGCCGTAAAGCCTGCCGATATCGTCACCAGCATGTCGGGACAGACTATCGAGGTCCTGAATACGGACGCTGAGGGTCGCTTGGTCCTATGCGATGCGATTACTTATAGCCGCCGCTTCAAACCCGCGGCCGTCGTGGATGTGGCGACCTTAACCGGTGCCTGTGTAATTGCGCTTGGCAACCACTTTAGTGGTCTTATGAGTAATGATGATGCGCTTGCCGAAGAACTTCGCAAAGCGGGCCTACGTGCGGACGACCGAGCGTGGCCTATGCCAATTGGCGAGGAATATGTGGATCAACTCAAGAGTAATTTCGCTGATTTAGCCAACATTGGGGGTCGCGAGGGAGGCGCGTGCACGGCCGCCGCTTTTCTATCAAAATTTGCCAAAGACTTACGTTGGGCTCATCTCGATATCGCGGGAACGGCTTGGCTTAGTGGCTCGCAAAAAGGCAGTACCGGTCGACCGGTGCCTTTGCTAGTGGATTTTTTGCTAAATCGCGGGTCTCATGGATAAAGCCTATTCACCCGCCGAGATCGAATCACGCATCTATGCGCGCTGGGAGTCTTTAGGATGTTTTGCACCGAGCGGATTAGGGCCTGCGTACTGCATCGTCATTCCACCGCCGAATGTCACCGGCACTCTACATATGGGTCATGCCTTCCAAGACACCATCATGGATGCCCTAATTCGCTATCGACGCATGCAAGGCTGCGACACGCTTTGGCAACCGGGTACTGACCATGCGGGTATTGCTACTCAAATGGTGGTTGAGCGGCAACTAAACGCTCAGGGTTTAAATCGAGTCGATCTCGGACGCCAAGCATTTATCGAGCGCGTGTGGCAATGGAAACACCAATCTGGCGATATTATCTCCAACCAATTACGCCGTTTAGGGGCGTCCGTGGATTGGAGTCGTGATAGGTTCACAATGGATCCGGCTCTTTCGCAAGCCGTGACGGAAGCATTCGTGCGTCTCCATCAGGAAGGGCTTATTTATCGCGGCAAGCGCCTGGTGAACTGGGATCCGGTGCTCAAGACGGCCTTGTCGGATCTGGAAGTCGCTGCAGTTGAAGAAATGGGTAGCCTCTGGCATTTGCGCTATCCATTAAGCGACGGAGAGGGATACTTAACTGTGGCTACCACGCGCCCCGAGACGCTTTTTGGGGATGCGGCCGTTGCCGTTCACCCACTCGATGATCGTTACCGCCATCTGGTCGGCCGCAGTGTGCGCTTACCATTGACGGATCGAGAAATTCCCATCATTGCCGACGACTATGTCGATCCGAAGTTTGGCAGTGGCTGTGTCAAAATCACGCCTGCGCACGACTTTAACGATTATGAGGTGGGCGTGCGCCACTCCCTCCCCCTGCTCAATATTATGACTACTGCCGCAACCCTCAACGATGAGGTGCCAATCGCTTATATAGGTCTCGACCGTGTGGCTGCACGTGCGCGCGTGGTAGCAGACCTTGAAGCGCAAGAATTGATGGAACGTATTGAACCGCACAAACTTAACCAGCCGCGCGGCGATCGTAGTCACTCCATTCTAGAACCCTTACTTACCGACCAATGGTTTGTGAAAATACAGCCTTTGGCCGATCCTGCCATTAAAGCGGTTGAAAATGGCGATATTCGTTTCGTACCAGAGAATTGGTCGGCGGTATTCTACGATTGGATGTACAAGATCAAAGACTGGTGCATTAGCCGGCAATTGTGGTGGGGGCATCGCATACCGGCTTGGTACGATGGCGAAGGCCGCTGCTATGTCGCCAGAACTGAAGCCGAGGTACGCAGCACCCATGGAATCGCAGAGAATGTAGCGTTGACTCAAGACCAGGATGTGCTCGATACCTGGTTCTCATCGGCGCTTTGGCCCTTCTCCACCCAAGGCTGGCCCGCGAACACGCATGATTTAAAAACGTACTACCCCACTTCGGTACTGGTCACCGGATTCGACATTATATTTTTCTGGGTCGCACGAATGATTATGTTCGGTTTAAAGTTCACCGACAAAGTGCCTTTTCGCGAGGTCTATGTACACGGCTTGATTCGCGATCATGACGGTCAAAAAATGTCCAAGTCCAAGGGTAATGTCATCGACCCGCTGGATATTGTCGACGGTATAACACTCGATGCGTTACTGACCAAGCGCACCGGTGGCCTCATGCAACCGCATATGAAGTCCGCCATCGAGAAGGCGACGCGTAAACAATTCCCACAAGGAATCAGCGCATTTGGTACCGATGCATTGCGCTTAAGTTTCGCTTCGCTAGCCACCCAAAGCCGCGACTTACGCTTCGATATGGCGCGAGTCGATGGCAATCGGAATTTCTGCAATAAACTGTGGAATGCAGCGCGATTTGTGCTGATGAATGTCGAAGGCCAAGACATTAGTGCTGAAGGTGCAAAATTCAGCCTGGCTGACCGCTGGATTCAGACGCGCCTGACGAACACTTTGGTGCGCGTAGAAAAGGGATTTGCGGAATATCGGCTGGACCTCGTGGCTAGCGCGTTGTACGATTTTATTTGGCATGAATACTGTGATTGGTATCTAGAGCTGGCCAAGGTAGTACTACAAGCGGATTCCAGCAGCGAGCAGGCCAAACGCGGTACTCGCCGCGTGCTGATCCAGTGTCTTGAGATTTTGCTGCGCGCTTTGCATCCCCTCGCACCTTTTATCAGCGAAGAGATATGGCAACGGGTACGCAGCAGCGCGCAAGTGACGGGTGAGACTATTATGCGCGCCAATTTTCCAACCGCGGCCGCTATGCCCGCCGATCCGGGTGCCGAAATGGAGATGCGCTGGGTCATGGATTTCATTCTCGGTCTGCGCCAAATTCGTGGAGAAATGGATATTGCCCCCAGTCGCAAGATCGATATTATGCTAGCTAACGCCAGTCCTACCGATATGCTGTATCTCGAACGAAATTCAGGCTATTTAACGCGTCTTGCCGGAATTGGTTCGACGCAATGCTTGAAGATTGGCGCGCTCGCTCCGATCGCGGCGATCGCATTGCTGGGAAAGCTGGAAATCTTAGTACCCATGGCAGGGTTAATTGACCCGGCAGCGGAACTTGATCGCCTGTCCAAGCGACAACGGAAAGCGGAACTAGATCTCAACAAACTAAATACCAAAGTAAATAATGGCGATTTCGTTAAGAACGCACCCGCAGAAGTGATCGCCAAGGATCAGCAACGACTCAGTGAAATTAAGATGGAGATTGAGCAATTGACTGCGCAGATGGCACGCGTGAACGCATTACGCAACGCATGAAATCAAAGGCCCTCATCGGCTCCATTCTGACCCAGCTTAACCAGATACTATTGGGCAAGGATCGCCAGCTTCGTCTGTGCTTGACCTGCGTGCTGGCGCGCGGTCATTTACTCATTGAGGACATACCGGGCGTCGGCAAAACCACCCTTGCACATGGATTGGCCCAGACCCTGGGTCTGTCTTTTCAACGCATTCAATTTACCAGTGATCTTCTGCCCGCAGATGTGTTGGGTGTGTCCATTTTCGAGCGCGACACCGGTCAGTTTCGCTTGCAGCGCGGTCCTATATTTTCGCAACTGGTACTCGCCGACGAAATCAACCGGGCATCGCCCAAGGCACAAAGTGCATTGCTAGAAGCCATGGAAGAACACCAAGTGACACTTGACGGGCAAACCATGCGCTTGCCCGAGCCCTTCTGTGTGATTGCCACGCAAAACCCGCAGGATCAAGTTGGCACATTTCCCCTTCCCGAATCGCAATTGGACCGCTTTCTGATGCGCGTGCAATTGGGGTATCCCACGCCCGCGAAAGAACGCGAGCTACTGTGCGGCGTGGATCGACGCGAGCTTATGGCAACATTCAACAAAATGATCAGCTCCGAAGATTTAATAACTCTACAATCTAAAGTGCAGGAGATTCATGTATCGGGTGCCCTACTCGACTATGTGCAAGCGCTCGTTGCCCGCAGCCGTCAGGTCACTCGAGGATTGTCGCCGCGAGCGGCTATCGGGCTGCTTCGCGCGGCACGTGCCTATGCGCTGATCGAAGGACGCGACGCGGTAAACCCTGAGCATGTGCAAGCCGTGCTAGCCTCAGTAGTAGACCACCGCTTACAACCTGGCGAAAATGGTCTTAACTCTGCGCGCTTGATTGAGAACGTCCCGATCCCTTGAGCCGTGCCACCGATACCGTCACCGCTGGGATAAGCGCTGGGATAGGCGCTTGGATTCGCGCTTGGTCTAAGCGGCATGGCGTCGATTCATTGCCAATCAGTATCCATCGCCGCCGCATCTATATTTTACCGACTCGCAGAGGGCTCATGCTCGCGACCATCCTAGTGGCCATGATCGCAGCAAGTTTGAACTACAACAACAATCTAGCCTTGGCTTTTGCATTTTTGATGTCAAGCGTGGCGTTAGTGGCTATGCATCATTGTCATCGTAATTTACTAGGGATCAACGTCACACTAAACCCCGAAGTGGAAACCTTTGCGGAGACCGTAGCGCAATTCGATTTCGTGTTAGCCAATCCATCACCGGTAGACCGACACGATATTGAAATACATTGCGAATCGAGCACTGGACTTGTGCCGGTCTTGAACGCCGGGTCGCAACAGCTAGTCGCGGTTGACGTACCTGTGGCGCAGCGCGGAGTGCGTATAATCAATGACTTCCAATTGCAAACTCGCTATCCATTCGCCTGGTTTAGGGCATGGACCTACATTCACACGCCTCTGACAGCCTATGTAGCGCCGCAGCCCCTCGGCTCCCGAGAGCCGCCACCGATTGCATCAGGGGATGATGATTTTGCGGGTCTTCGCCCCTATCAGCCCGGAATGCCCATCAAACATATGGCGTGGAAAGTGCTTGCGCGCGGCGGTGAAGCTGCGGTACGCCGCTATACGGGAGAGACCCAAATTTCTGAATGGTTGGAGTGGGATGCACTACCCGGGTTGAGTGCCGAGGCTCGACTTTCACAATTGTGTCGCTGGCTGGTGGTGCATGATTCCAATCGTCCCTACGGATTGCGACTTCCCCATATTGAAATTGCCCCCGCTGCCAACCGGCAGCACTATCGGAACTGCTTACGCGCGCTTGCCACCTTTAATGTCGAAATTCCATGAAACCCGATTCAGTCGGTTTCGAACAAATTAAGTGGATTTCGATCGCCTTGCTGCTTGCGCTGTTACCTCATGTCACCGATTTGCCTGGGTGGGTACTCCTCATCGTTGGAGGCACGCTCGGTACCCGGTTGTACCTCAGCGCTCGCGGCCTAGCACCTCCTCCTGGCGTAGTACGGACCCTACTCGCCGTGTTCGCAATGGGCCTGTTATTTATTACCTACCGCACCTTCAACGGACTGCGCGCGGGTAGCGCATTGCTGTGCCTCGTCGCCGGTTTTAAAGTCTTAGAATCACGACAGCAACGTGATCTAGCGGTCATCACCCTAATTATCTTTTTTCTCAGTCTGGCGGCGCTCCTCGCGAATGAATCCTTTTGGTTGCTCGCCTATTTGATTGCGGTGTGTGGATTTGCGTGCGCGACGTTACTGCGATCAACCACCAGTTTTTCGCCTCGCTGGCCAAAAACCCTACGCTATGTCAGACGAGTTTTCTTGCAAGCGTTACCGCTGGCCTTATGTCTATGGCTTTTATTCCCCCGATTTGCAGGGCCCCTATGGCAGATGACGGCGGAGGATCGACACGCGGTTACGGGCTTGAACGATAAAATGAGTCCCGGTGACATCAGCGAGTTAGCGCAATCAGACGAGGTCGCCTTTCGAGTGCATTTTATCGCCGGCACGCCCGATGCTGCGCAGCGTTATTGGCGGGGTCCTGTACTTTCAGAGTTCGACGGACACACTTGGAGCGTATCCACACTGCCTCACAAGGCACTCGCATTTCTACCTCGCGGCACACCCTACCAATACAGGATAACGGTGGAACCGCACCCACATAACTGGGTATACACCCTTGATTGGCCCGCCCGGTGGGATCTGCCGGAAGCTTTTTTAACGGACGACTACGTATTGATGCAAGCCGAACCAGTCTCGAATCCTTTAAATGTACTTGCCACCTCGTATCCTAGTGTGCCGCCGAACAGCCTTGTCTCTGACATGCGTCAGCGCAATCTACGGCTTCCCCCCAACCAGAACCCTCGTACAGCATTGCTCGCCCAACGTTTGCGAAAATCCGCGGGCAATGATTTAAGCTATGTGCGCGCAGTGCTCGCACAATTTAGCCGTGAGGAATTCTTCTACACGCTCAATCCGCCGAAACTTACTCGAAATTCGATAGACGAATTCCTATTCGTCACCAAGCGTGGTTTTTGCGGCCATTACGCATCCGCATTTGCGGTACTCATGCGAGCTGCGGGCATTCCTGCCCGAGTTGTCACCGGCTATCAGGGTGGCGTCTACAATCGCTTTGCCGACTACTGGATAGTTAAACAAAGCGACGCGCATGCCTGGGATGAAATTTGGTTGGCAGGCAGCGGATGGCAACGCATTGATCCCACCTCTGCCATCGCACCGGAGCGCATCGAACATGTGCTCGCCGATCGTCTCACCGAATCCACTTTCGTCAGCCGCTGGAACAATCCACTTTCCTGGCTTGCCGACACGCGCTTGCGGTTTGATGCGCTCAAGCAGTTTTGGCGCAATCAGATATTGAATTTCAATCAGCAATCGCAGAATAAATTACTGGAATTTTTACTCATCCGCGAACCGGATACGCAAAAATTAGTCTGGTTATTGACCGCTGGAATGGCTTTAAGTCTTGGCTGGCTCACCTGGGCAATCGGCAGCGAGCTGCAAGTCCGTCGCGCGCCGCTTATCCGCGCTTATCAACAATTATGCACAAAATTTGCGGTCATCGGAATCGCTCGTTGGCCCCACCAAGGCGCTGAAGACTATGCTCGGCGTATTGCCGATCTACGCCCGGACCTGGCCGTGCAAGCCACCGCTTTGTGCCGCGACTACAATAGGCTGCGCTATGGCCCCCAGGGCAGCAACGGCACATCCGTAGCGCGATTCATCAAGACCGTGCAGGCCTTGAAAATCCGCTAAGCTGCCAAATTTTCTCGGGTTTTCATAAAATCAATCTCCGGCCAACGCTCTTCGGTCAAGCCTAGATTGACCCGTGTAGGCGCCAGATACACTAGCTCACCGGCATGATCCCAGGCTAAATTGTCGTGCGCTTTGCGGCGAAATTCCGCCAAGCGTTTATCATCCGCTAGTCGCACCCAGCGTGCGATAACTACGTTGATCGGTTCAAATACGCATTGCACGCTGTACTCGTCTTGCAAACGAAAGGCGACAACTTCAAATTGTAGTTGACCGATTGCGCCTAAAATTAAATCATTATTGCGCAACGGCTTAAATAATTGGGTTGCACCTTCTTCGCATAATTGGGACAAGCCTTTTTGCAATGCTTTCATACGCAAGGGATCTTTTAGCACCGCGCGTCGAAACAATTCCGGAGCAAAATTAGGCACGCCCGTAAAGGTAAGATCTTCACCCTCGGTGAAGGTATCGCCAATATTAATGGTGCCGTGATTATGCAAACCAATGATATCGCCGGCGTAAGCTTCTTCTGCCTGGCTGCGATCTGCTGCCAGAAAAGTCAAGGCATCGGCCACACGAATTTCTTTGCCTAAGCGGGTATGGTACAAACGCATACCGCGCACGTAACGACCCGAGCACAGGCGCATAAACGCGATACGGTCGCGGTGACCTGGGTCCATATTGGCTTGAATCTTGAACACAAAACCGGTCATTTTTGCCTCATCCGCGCGCACCAGGCGTTGCAAGGTGGCGCGTGGCTGGGGGGCGGGAGAATGGAGTGCAAATGCATTTAGTAATTCTCTGACACCGAAGTTATTGACCGCTGATCCAAAAAAAACAGGTGTCTGTTTTGCAGCAAGATAGCGGCCTAGGTCGAAACTCGGGCTCGCACCGCGCACCAGCTCGACTTCTTCTAAAAACCGGGCGTAGCGATCGCCCAAGTACTCGCGAGCAGCATCACTATCGATTCCCTCGATGGTCTCATGGATCCCGACTCGGCCTTTTTCCACCGGAACGTATACATAAATCCGATCCTCCAGCAGATGGTAAACGCCCAGTAAATCGCGACCCATCCCAATCGGCCAGGTGATCGGTGTACATTGAATTTTTAAGACGTTCTCGATCTCGTCGAGTAACTCGATAGGAGACCGACCATCACGATCGAGTTTGTTAACAAAGGTCATAATGGGCGTATCACGCAGACGGCAAACGTCCATTAATTTAATGGTACGTTCTTCGACACCCTTGGCGCAATCGATCACCATGAGCGCCGAATCAACCGCTGTCAAAGTACGATAAGTATCCTCGGAAAAATCCTCGTGACCGGGCGTATCCAGCAAATTAATCACGCAATCGGCATAGGGAAATTGCATTACCGAAGAAGTAATTGAGATTCCGCGCTGTTGTTCAAGGCGCATCCAATCGGAGGTCGCATGACGAGTTGCCTTACGCCCCTTTACGGTACCCGCCATTTGGATAGCGCCGCCAAATAGCAATAACTTTTCAGTCAGCGTAGTTTTACCGGCATCAGGATGGGAAATGATCGCAAAGGTGCGCCTATTGCTCGACATGATAAATTCCTATAAAACTCGACGCAGGACAATGGCATCCTCACGGCCGACGGCCGCTTGGTAGTAGCCACGTCTGACGCCAATCTGTGCAAATCCCATCGAGTGGTAGAGCCTTACCGCTATCGCATTAGTGGGCCGCACCTCAAGCAAAATTTCACGCACCGCAGCGCCGCGTGCGCATTCCAACATATACAACATTAATTTTCGCCCCAACCCACGACAGCGATATTCGTCACTTACGCAGACATTCAATAGATGCGCCTCACCCGCCCCAGTCGACATGACGGTGTAACCTGCCACTAACCCCCCCACGTCCAGCACTCGGCAGATATAACCCACCCGCAAACAATCGCGAAAAATGCCATCACTCCAAGGGAATTGGTAAGCATTGCGTTCAATCGACACTACCACCGGCAAATCGAATTCACGCATGTTACGAACTTCAACTACCGGCAGAAACACTTCTTGATTAACGCTAGCCACCTGCAAACACCTCGCGCGCGAATTTTAAATCTTCCCACGCTTTACGCTTGTCAGCGGGCGTTCGCAGCAAATGAGCCGGGTGATAGGTCGCTATCAAGGGAATCCTCAATTCACCAAAGGCATGCACTTGTTGTCTCAACTCATCCAGCGATTTTTCAGAATGCAATAACCCTTGTGCGGCGGATTCGCCCATCACCAGCATGATTTTAGGCGCGAGCAATTGCACTTGGCGATCAAGGAAGGGCAAACACTCGACCAGCGCGGACATTGTAGGGTTGGCTATCGCTGCTCGGCATTTTTGCACGTGAGTCATGTAGACCTGGTTGCGACTTAGCCCGATTGCCCCCAACATGGCGCTGAGTAAGGTGCCCGCGTCGCCTACAAAAGGCTCACCCTGACGATCCTCCACAACATCAGGCACATCGCCTACCAGCAGCCATTGCGCCGTCAAATTTGCCTGGCTAAAAACCGCCTGAGTTCGCGTCGCGCAAGCGGGACACCGTACACAACTCAACGCATCAATGCGTAGTGCGGACCAATCGAGAGATCCTCGCGCATCTAAACCTTCGGGTACAACGATTGAACGGCGCCGCCAAGTCTCAAAGCCTAAGACATTAAGATACGCACTACGCACGCGCGCGCCGACGTAGTTTGCGATACAACCATACTAGAGGAGCCGAAAGCGCGTAGCCGCCAAAAAACACAAGTAAAGTCACCGGCGGATGCAATGATAAGAGCACGAACGCTAGCGGAACCAACAAAATATGGGTGAAGCGTACCCGCGCACCGGCGTCCACCTGTTTGAAACTATTAAAAGCAAAGCGACTAATCATCAACCCGCCGGCAAAAGCCGTGACCAAGAAAGCCAATATTAAGCCCGGCAGGCCAATGTTAGTCTGACTGCTGGCAAGCCAGACAAAGGCAGCTACAATGGCAGCCGCAGAGGGACTCGGTAACCCCTCAAAATAATGCTTATCCTGGGTTGCGCTACGCGAATTAAAACGCGCCAGACGTAACGCTGCGGCGGCCGCGTAGAAGAAACATACTAACCAACCGAGGCGACGCCACAACGGACCGTATTCGGCAATACGCACGACCCCCCATTGATAGGTAACAATGGCGGGGGCCAGCCCAAATGAGACCATATCCGACAGGCTGTCGTACTCCTTACCAAAGGCGCTTTCCGTATGAGTCCAACGGGCGACGCGCCCGTCGAGCCCATCAAATACCATCGCGACGAATACGGCTATGGCCGCATTTTCAAATTTGCCATCAATAGCGGCAACAATCGCGTAAAACCCGGCAAATAATGCCGTAGTCGTCAGCAGGTTCGGCAGCCAATATACGCCCCGTTTTTGCGGCTGCAAGGCATCGTCCTCAATTTCTGGATCATTCATGTGACGCCATAATACCAGGGGCCTTAAGGTAAGATATGGACCATGCGCTTATCTCAATACCCCCTCACGACCCTCAAAGAAGTCCCGGCTGACGCAGAAGTGATCAGCCACCAGCTCATGCTCCGTACCGGCATGATCCGAAGGCTAGCGGCAGGCCTTTACACTTGGCTGCCTTTCGGGCTCAAAACGCTGCGAAAAGTTGAACGTATTGTGCGTGAGGAAATGGATAGGACCGGGGCCTTGGAGGTCTGTATGCCGACCGTCCAGCCGGCCGAATTATGGAAAGAGTCAGGGCGCTGGAGCGAGTACGGCCCGGAATTGCTGCGTTTTAAAGATCGACACGAACGCGAGTTCGCCTACGGACCCACCCATGAGGAAGTGATCACGGACATCGCGCGCCGCGAGCTACATAGTTACAAGCAGTTGCCGGTAAATTTCTACCAGATTCAATTTAAATTCCGCGATGAGATCCGACCACGCTTTGGCGTGATGCGGGCCCGTGAATTCATCATGAAGGATGCCTACTCGTTCCATATTAGCGAAGCGAGCCTAAACGACGGGTATCGGGCCATGTCCGAGGCTTATGTGCGGATTTTTACGCGTTTAGGGCTAAAATTTCGAGCCGTGCAAGCCGATGGAGGCAGCATTGGTGGTAGCGCTTCACAAGAGTTTCACGTACTCGCTGAGTCGGGCGAAGATGCCATTGTGTTTTCCGACGCCGATGACTATGCCGCTAATCTGGAAATGGCGGCAACCCTCCCGGTCACTGGGCTTAAAGCGAGTGCGAGTCAACCACTCACCAAAGTAGCTACCCCGAATGCGCGTAGCATCGCCGATTTGTGCACTCAACTTTCCATAAAACCTGCGGAATGCGTTAAAACCCTGTTGGTCGATGCGGCGGACGGCGGTGTGGTGGCCTTAGTGGTGCGCGGCGACCATGAATTAAACGCTGTTAAAGCTCAAAAACTACCCGGAGTTGCCCGCCCGCTGCGCATGGCGAGTCCGCAGCGTATACGCGAGTCGCTCGCCTCCGAACCGGGATATATTGGCCCAATAGGTCTTAAAATTTCTCTATATGTCGATCATGCTGCGGCTCATTTAACGGATTTTGTGTGTGGCGCGAATGAAAAAGACGCTCATTATACCGGGGCCAATTGGGGTCGCGATTTGCCTGAGCCCACCGCAGTTGACATGCGCAATGTAGTCGCCGGCGATCCTAGCCCGAGCGGTCAGGGTACGCTGCAAATTGCGCGCGGTATTGAGGTTGGTCACATCTTTAAACTGGGACAAAAATATAGCGCTGCGCTCAAAGCCGTAGTTCAAGATGAAACTAGTAAATCGGCCACAATGTGGATGGGGTGCTATGGAATCGGTATCACCCGCGTGGTGGCCGCTGCGATTGAGCAAAATCACGACGCCAATGGTATTTGTTGGCCCGAGGCGCTTGCTCCATTCAACCTGGTATTAGTCCCCCTCGGCTATCAAAAATCACCCCAAGTCCGCGCGCTGGCTGATCGCCTGTATGCAGAATTCAGTGCTGCGGGCATCGATGTGTTGTTCGACGATCGCGACGTTCGACCCGGCGTCAAGTTTGCCGATTCAGAATTGCTCGGCATACCGCATCGTATTGTCATCGGCGATCGGGGACTCGAAGCCGGCACTCTTGAATACCGACATCGCCGTGCGACGACTTCGATTGAGCTTGCATTGACCGGGGCGGTGGCATTCGTTTGTGACAAGGCGCAAAGCGCAAAGGCTTAGTGCATGCGTTGGTGGATTTTAAGTATCAGCTTGGTTATTAGCTTGTGCCTGATTGCGCAAGGAGTGCGAGCCACCCAGACCGAACCCGAACTAAAAGATCTTTTACAAAAGGTGATTGCAAGTGCCAATTGTTTTACCGACAAATATGACGCGGAAGTGTGGCACAAGAGTATGGAGCCCCGACTCAAAAAATTTGTAGCAGTGCATGAAAGGCGTGTCGAGATTCTGGATCAAGTGTACTGCGAGGCAAGACGTGATCCGCAGCAGAAAATACCCCCAGATTTAGTGCTTGCACTCATTGAAGTTGAGAGTCGATTCGACCCGTGGGCAGTTTCTGCCGCGGGCGCCGTCGGACTTATGCAAGTGATGCCCTTTTGGCCCCGCAAACTTGGGCTCCAAAATCAACTGGTTCGCGCTGCACCCAATATTCGAATGGGGTGCGAAATCCTGCGTTATTATTTACGCGTTGAACATCGTGACTGGCCCCGTGCGCTTGCCCGCTATAACGGCAGCATTGGACGGAATACCTATCCCCGGCTGGTCATGCAACGTTGGCAATCGTGGCGATTTTGAAATTAGTGTGCGGCATTACTCAAGGCGGTCGCCGCATGATGTTTAGCGTCGCGAGCCGCAATACGCGCGCGGGTATATTGTTGAACGCCCAAATGAGTCTCGGCGCGCACCATGTCGGTCTCAGCAACACGCAACTCCGGCGAAGACTGGCCGCTCAACCCAGCTCCATGTGCCGCCGCAATCGCTTGACGTGCATCACTCATTTCTTGCACCGGAGCACCCCTGCAGCCGGCAATGACAACACAACTCAGTAAAAAAATCTTGAAACGCGACATATCCATGACAGTAACAATAGCCGCAAAGGCCGTCAAATGAATGAAATTCTAGTTCTATATTATTCCCGCCACGGCAGTACCGCAGCGTTGGCCCGCCAAATTTGCCGCGGTGTGGAGTCAGTCAGCGGCATACAAGCGCGATTACGCACAGTACCGCAGGTATCGGCCCTAACCGAACGAATGGAGCCTGTGATCCCAGAAGAGGGTCCGCCTTATGCCAGTCACACGGACCTTGAGCAATGTATGGGCCTAATTCTCGGAAGTCCGACCCGATTCGGCAATATGGCAGCACCGGTAAAGTATTTTTTGGACGGTACCAGTGCTCTTTGGGTTTCCGGCTCCCTAGTAGGTAAGCCTGCTGGCGTGTTCACCTCAACCCAAACTATGCACGGTGGGCAGGAATCTACGTTGCTGTCCATGATGATCCCTCTCCTGCATCACGGCATGCTCCTCGTAGGCTGCCCCTATACTGAACCTGCACTGACCACGACTCGGAGTGGCGGCACGCCCTACGGGGCGAGCCACGTAGCCTCAGTCGGTGAACCCGGTCAACTATCAGAAGACGAGCGCGCACTCGCGACTGCCTTGGGCAAGCGCGTGGCAAGCATCGCGGTTCGCTTAAGGCCCCGTGGATAGCGGGGTCTTAAATTTCGCATGGCGATCCAAGGCATCGCGAATGAAGGGGATGGTCAAGCGACGCTGAGCCACCAGCGAGGCTTCATCTAACTGATCCAGAATTCCTAATAACGTCGGTAAATCGCGCGGCATTCGGCGCATTAAATAGTCCAAAGTTTCAGGCGGCATTTCAAGACCGCGCTGTGCAGCGCGCAATCGCAGCGCCTCGCTGCGCCCGTCGTCATCCAGATCGCGCAATTGGTACACCACACACGCTCCCGCGCGCGACTGCCAATCCTCTAAGCACCAATGCAATGCTTGCGGCGCTGCGCGAGCTGCAAATATCAATCGGGTACCCAGTTCAGCAGCCTCGTTAAACAAGCGGAACAACGCCGTTTCCCACTGCAAATCGCCCGCGACGGCGTCCACGTCATCTACGCAAAGGACCTGTAGCCCGGCGAAACCTAAAAGCGCTTCGGGAGGGAGCGCTACGCGGCGATCCAATGGGAAATAAGCAGAATTCCGATTTACAGCTGCCGCCGCGGCTTGCAATAAATGTGTCTTGCCGGTACCGCGCGCGCCCCATATCCATAAGGGCAGAGTACTCTGCGAGCGCAAAACTGCGAGCAGCTCGCCATTGAAACCCGGCGCAAAACTCTCGAACACCGCGCCGGCACGGAGCCTGATTCCTAGCGCCATTTGTCTCACGATCGTGGCGCCAATGCGGCTGCCGCCAGCCGACCATAAGTAATAACATAATCGACACCGCTAACGATGACAGTCGCAAAAACGACCGCGCCTAGTACACTTAAGAATGTGTGCGGAAGGGCAAAAAGCTGCTGGCCAACGACTGATAATATAAACAGTAACTGAGACATAGTATTTATTTTGCTAATCAGCGTAGGGCGTAGTTTTAAGGGACCACACCAATAGCGATAGGCGACTGCACCGATCACGATGACCAAGTCGCGCGTCACTGCCACCCCCATCAACCACACGGGCACAATTTTTAATATCGCTAGAGTCACTAGTAGGGTGATCAAGAGTAGTTTATCGGCGACGGGATCAAGCAACGCGCCTAGATCCGACTGCCACCCAAAGCGTTTAGCCAAAAATCCATCTGCCCCATCAGAAACGGCAGCTGCCACGAACAAGCACAATGTGGTCATAAGCTCGTGATGCAACAAGGCCCAGGCAATAGGGACCACCAACAAAATTCTGATGGCACTTATAAAATTTGGAATATGACGCAATACGCCACGCACAACTAACGACGCAATTGATAACGCTGCATTCCATTTTCGCCTGGGGGAGATGACTGCAGGCGTCCGCTCAATGCCAAAGCATGTTGCACTGCCTCCGTTCCACCCCGTGAAGTCAGCCGAAACTTGACCGTATCGCCACTCAAGGACTGTACGCTGACATGAGAAATGAAGGTCAATGACTCAAGGTAGGTCTGCAAATCAGCAAATACTCGCAAGTCGGTAACCCCGCTAACCTCGATATCAATCGGCACGATATTACCGTTAGCTGCAAACGTACCCGCATAGGTATCCGCCGCACGATTTACGCCCTCGGTCGCTCCAGTACTCTCACTGTTATGATCTTGAAACCCGTGGGTCCAGCGCACTGATGCGTTTGCCCCTAAATTCGTCGCGCGCCCGACCAGCACTGCATCGCCGCTCAAGCGGCGTCCAATCTCAGCCAAAGCACTCGAACTCATGCTACTAACGGCAGCAAAATCCAAATGATTATTGCGTAAATCAGCAGTGCTTGGCCAAGTTAGGCGTATACCACGCGCCGCCGCCGTCTCGTCAATGAGATTTTTTAAGACGGACTTATCGTCGAGGGTCACTACCGTACCGGGTGCGGGGGTCGCTGCCACGAGCCAAACCACGGTATTAGGCCGTTCCCGACCCCAGAGCGGCTGACCATTTTGCGCAAGCCAGCGCTCAAGTGACGCCCCATCAAAAGAGACGCTCAGCTGACTATCTGGCAAGGCACGGAAGGCTTGCACGTAACGTCGAGTGTTGTCGAGCAGCGGCGCGAAGGCGGGATCCTGGGCCGCAGAACGGCGTCCAGTCACCCTGACCAGAACGGTTTTAAGGGCCGTTTGAAAGGCAGCTGCTTGTCCGGCTTCTGAATTATCGGCAGTCCGTACCGACGCCTGGTAAAGGTCTAAACCCGCACTAATGCCTAGCGTAGAGAAACTTAAAGCAGCTGCAATTAGGGCAAAAAATGCAAAAATTTGCGGTAATCGCATCGAAAATCTTATTTGATAGTGGGTCATGGTGGTATCGCGCGAAAGCCTCCGGTCGCCTTTGAGGTAAAATACCACAGCTTGCTGGCTCATCGTGCCAGCTCACCCGTGAGAAGAATCTGCATGACTGACAAAGCATCGGTAACCTACCTGGACGCGGGTGTCGATATGGATGCCGGCGATGAACTCGTCGAGCGCATAAAACCGTATGTAAAACGCTCAATGCGGCGCGAAGTGCTGGGTGGCATTGGGGGTTTTGGGGCCTTGGTCGAGGTACCCCTGGATCGATACCGTAAGCCAGTCCTGGTTTCTGGAACCGACGGTGTAGGCACTAAGCTGCGCCTCGCAATCGACTTCGGCCGACATGATTCGGTGGGCATCGACTTGGTAGCCATGTGCGTCAACGATGTGGTAGTTCAAGGTGCTGAGCCCCTATATTTTTTGGACTATTACGCCACCGGTAAACTACAAGTTTCTATTGCCGAACGGGTTATCGCTGGTATCGCGGCGGGCTGCGTCGAAGCGGGTTGTGCTCTGGTCGGTGGCGAAACGGCCGAGATGCCTGGTATGTATCATGGAGAGGACTATGACTTGGCCGGTTTTTGTGTGGGTATCGTCGAGAAAGACGCCATTTTAGACGGCTCCGCCACGCGCGCCGGGGATGTAGTGCTGGGCCTTCCCTCTTCCGGTCCCCACTCCAACGGTTTTTCCTTGATCCGCAAAATTGTGCAAGTTGCAGGCGCCGACCTTAAGGACCTATTGGAAGGTGTCGAGATCATCGATTTGCTAATGGCCCCCACCCGGATTTATGTCAAACCGCTACTGGCCCTGATCCGCGAAGTACCGGTACACGGCATATCGCATATCACGGGAGGTGGATTAGTCGGAAATATTCCGCGGGTCATTCCGCCAGGACTGGAAGTCATCCTGGACGCCAAGGCCTGGCGTCGACAGCCCATTTTTGATTGGCTACAAAAACAAGGCCAAGTTTCTGATGCGGAAATGCACCGGGTATTTAACTGCGGTATCGGTATGACCCTGCAAGTGGCGAGCAGCGATGCAACGCGCGCGATTGCAAGTTTACGCGCCGCCGGACAAGAAGCCCTCGTTATCGGCCATGTGCAAAGTGGCACTCGCGATGTGATCATCGCGTGAAGTGCAAGATCGCAATCCTCATATCCGGTCGAGGCAGCAACATGCGTGCCCTGATCGAACATGCCCTTGAACCCGACAGTCCTTTTGAAGTGGTCCTGGTGGCATCTGATAAACCCGACGCCCTCGGCTTGACGCTCGCCCGCGAACTAAAAGTTCCAACTCGCGTACTCCTCCCCAGTCACTACCCGGAGCGCATCGCTTATGACCACGCCTTAGGCGCGCTGATCCAGGAATATTCTCCTGATTTAATAGTATTGGCGGGATTTATGCGAATTCTTTCAGCCGATTTCGTACGCGCTTTTGAGGGTCGTATTTTGAATATTCATCCCTCGTTATTGCCTAAATTCCCGGGATTGCACACGCATCGACGAGTCCTTGTGGCGCAAGAAAAAGAACATGGCGCCACCGTCCATTTCGTAACCACCGAATTGGACGCGGGAGCGGCGATTATACAAAGTCGAATCCCAGTGAACGCCGATGATGACGAACGCAGTTTAGCCGCGCGTGTCCAGGCAACCGAACATCGCCTTTATCCACTCGCCGTGCAATGGTACGCTGAAGGTCGTTTACGATATATCAACCAGCAAGCTCGGCTTGATGGCAAAGTCCTCGGAGGACCTCTGCAATGCGCGCAACCGTGATCATGAGCCTACTAGGCATCGTCACCGCTAACGCGGGCGAGCCCACTGCACTTGAACCCTTCAAAGCCCATTATCGCGCCGAATGGAAAAACATTAACGTGGGCACCAGCGATATTGAATTACGACGCAACGGCACTCACTATATTTACACCTGGAAAATATCAGCGCGCGGCATTTTTCGCCTGTTTTACGGCAACGATGTAATTCAAACTAGTTGGTTTTCTGCGGATTCTGAGCATGTAAGTCCCGAGAAATATCATGCTGAGGATGGCGCGTCGAAGGCTGACCTGGCTTTTGACTGGTCGCAACAAATTGCGCGAGGTCATTCGGAGTCGAAACCCATCGAAATAAAACTTAGAAATGGCACTCAAGACGTGATGTCGATCCAAGCCGAGGTGATGTTGGGGTTGCGCAACGGAAATTTACCGAAGACATTCCCGATTGTCGACAAAGACGAACTCAAAGAATTTACCTACACCCAAGAAGGTCACGCAGAAATCCAAACGGAACTAGGGAGGCTGGATACCCTAGTAGTGGCTAGTCAACGCGAGGGTGGCGATAGAGTGCTACGAATGTGGTTTGCGCCGTCGCTCGGGTTTGTGCCCGTTCAGGCTGAACGTACCCGTAATGGTTCCCTCGAGTTCGCAATGCGGATCAGGTCCTTGAGCCCGCTAAATCGCTAAGTTTTCAAGTCTTCGGTAAAGTTACGCCGCGTTGGCCTTGGTACTTGCCACCTCGGTCCTTATAAGACGTTTCGCAAACCTCGTCCGACTCAAAGAACAGCATTTGCGCCACCCCCTCGTTCGCATAGATTTTGGCAGGCAAGGGAGTGGTATTGGAAAATTCCAGCGTTACATGTCCCTCCCACTCAGGCTCCAGCGGTGTAACATTGACAATAATTCCACAGCGCGCGTATGTTGACTTACCGAGACACACGGTCAGTACGCTACGAGGTATGCGGAAAAATTCCACGGTGCGCGCCAACGCAAATGAATTCGGCGGAATAATGCAAACGGGTCCTTTAAAATCGACAAAGGATTTTTCGTCAAAATTCTTTGGATCGACGATAGTGGAATTGATGTTCGTAAAAATCTTGAATTCTTCCGCACAACGCACATCGTAGCCATAACTCGAAGTGCCATACGAAACAATTTTCTGTCCCGCTGCAACCCGCACCTGTGCGGCTGAATAGGGTTCGATCATCCCCTCACCTTCCGCCATACGCCGAATCCAACGATCACTTTTAATAGTCATTTTAGGTAGATTCAACCGTAATTTTAGGGAACATTCGACTGTAGTCCTTGTTTAAAATCGACAAACGGGCGGCAGTACGACGCGCCATTTGCAGATAAGCCCTGGCACGAGTGCTATCGGGTTCCGCCACTACCGTCGGCGATCCCCCGTCGGCGTCTTCGCGAATACGGATATCTAAGGGTAATTCGCCTAATAAATGCACACCATATTGGGCAGCCATGCGCGCTCCTCCGCCGCTACCAAAAATATGCTCAGAATGACCGCACTTGCTACAGACATGAACGCTCATATTCTCAACCACGCCAAGCACGCGCACTTCGACTTTTTCAAACATTTTGAGACCCTTGCGAGCGTCTAGCAGCGCAATATCCTGGGGTGTCGTGACAATCACAGCACCACTGACCGGCACTCTTTGTGCGAGCGTGAGCTGAATATCGCCGGTACCCGGCGGCATGTCGACCACCAAATAATCCAGTTCACCCCAGCTGGTATCCCCCAGAAGCTGGGTCAATGCCTGGGTCACCATTGGACCACGCCATGCCATCGGTTGCTCAGCGTCGACCATGAAGCCGATCGACATCACCTCAACTCCATAGGCCATCAAGGGGTTTATGTGTTTGCCGTCAATACTCACGGGCTTCTGACCGCTCAAACCCATCATTAGAGGTTGACTGGGACCATAGATATCCGCGTCTAGTAAACCCACTTTGGCACCCTGCCGCGCCCAGGCAAGCGCGAGATTGGCGGCCGTGGTGGATTTGCCGACGCCGCCTTTACCGGAGGCGACCGCCACGACATTTTTTACTCCGGCCAGGGGTTTAAGCGTGCGCTGAACGGCATGCGCGGTAATTTCCGCTCGTAGATTCAGTTCCAAAGGTAAGTTCCCTAGCAAGGGCTGTAAATGCGTTCGAAGCGCATTTTGCAGTTCATCCCGATAATCCGCACACGGAAATCCAAACTGTAACTCGATACGCACCTGATTGGCGCGTAGCTCCATGGACCGAATCGCCTTAGCCTCCGCTAGCGTACAACCCAAATAAGGGTCGACATAAGCCTTGAGTTTTTCGTGTAATTCGCTATCGGCTGTAAGTTGGTTCATAGGACTGTGATTGTACCGTAGACCGACTAATTTCGTGCGGTATGGCATAATTGGGGGGAATGAGTTTTTTCACCAATTATCGTGCCGATAGGCTAATCGCCGAAATTAAGTCCGACGGAAATCCAACTAGTCCAGCGGCGCAAAAAGCTGTGGCGAAACTGGTAGCACTTGGACCCAATGCGATTGATCCGATTGTCGCGGCCCTTGCGACCGCCGAAAAGCGCGAGACGGTGGTGTTTGTCGAGGCGCTCGCAAGCTTGATCGACTCAAAATCGCTTCCCCAGGTGCTTGCCTCGATGGCTGAAAGCAACGGGCGCGCTGTTTCTGGTATTGCCTGGGCATTATCTTCGAGTCGCAATTATTCCACTAGCGCATTACTTGAGGCGTTAACCAAACCCCAAATGCCGCGTCAAGCGATTCTGGACGTAATAACGGCACAAAAATCTAGGTTCTCGATGCGCGAGTTGCTTAACGCGGCGTATCTACAAGAAGCCAACGAGCGCGCGGGCCTGTTTAAAATAATCGCGGAGGTTGCTGACGAATCCTCAATCGACGATTTGCTGACGCGCATCGAGGGAAAGGATCCCATTGCCCGGATCCATATCATAAGTGTCCTCGCGCGCTTTAATACCCCCAAAGTGCAAGCCGCGCTTCAGGCGCAACTCAAAGATAGTCATAAGTCGGTTCGATCCGCGGCGCTATCGGCGTTGTCAAGAATGAGCGGGCCCTTCGATGTGGCCTTGCTTTGCTCGATGTTGCGCGATCCCGAAATAGAAGTGCAGAATAAGGCCGTCGACGTGATCATCCATGCCGCTCACCCCGACACGGTCAAGTACTTAGTAGATGTTTTGAAGGATGAGAACGAATTCGCCCGACGTGCTGCGGTCGAAGTCTTGAACGTAGTCGGTACCGCACAATCGGTTAAATATTTGCTGGAAATACTCGCCGATACTGACTGGTGGGTGCGTACGCGCGCGGCCGATGCGTTAGGCAAAATCGGCGGGCCGCGAGTGGTTGACGCGGTATTGGTACTTATTAAGGATGAGAACCAAGATATCCGTCGTGCCGCCATTGAAATCTTAAATCAAACTAAAGACGAACGCGCCGTGGTTCAATTGATTGAAGCTACGCGCGATAAGGACTGGTGGGTCAGTGAACGCGCGGTCGACGCTTTGGCAGAAATCGGTAGCGTCAAAGCCCTACCACGTTTCGTTGAAATGCTGAGTTCACGTGAGACAAAATCCTTGCCCACCGTAATTCGAGCTATCGGCAAGGTCGGCGACCAGAAAAATATCGCATCATTAATGCCGTTGCTAGAGCGACCTGAAAACGAGATTAAGCTCGAAACCATTGCTGCACTTGCCAAACTTGCGGATGAGCAGCGCGCCGATACCGTTAGACTTAAGCTGCGATCCTTGCCTACCACCGGCGAGGCGGCGCTAGGCCAAGCGGTGGCCAGCGCTATCCGATTATTGGATGGCAAGTTCGCCACGCAACAAATTACGATGGGCAGCCAAGTCGCGAAACCAGCAGACCCTTCGCACACCCTGCTCGTTGACAACCAAGAGATTGCTGAGGTAATCAAACAGCAGGAAGCGCTGGCTGCACGCCTCGACATTAGCACACTTCAACCTGGGGATATTATCGAAGGGCGCTATAAATACATCGAGAAGATCGGTAAGGGCGCCTTCGGTACAGTCTTATTGATGGAAGACACCGTAGTTGAAGAGCGGCTAATCTTAAAATTTTTGAACCCCAACGTTTCCTCCGATGAAGAGATGATGAAGCGCTTTGTGCATGAACTACGTTATAGCCGCAAAATCACGCATAAAAATGTCATCAGAATTTACGATTTTCTCTACATTCGTGGAAATTACGCGATATCAATGGAATATTTTCCCTCACACACTTTGGGAGGAGAAATTGTCGGTGAAAAACCGGTCGAACTTAAACGCGCGATAAAATTTGGCATCGATATCGCAACCGGCATGACGGTAGCGCACCAGGCGGGCATCGTGCACCGTGATTTAAAACCGGCTAATATATTAATAGACAATACTAGTTTGCTTAAGATCGTGGACTTCGGGGTAGCGGCGGCGCAAAGTCAGGGTGACACCCAGCTAACAAAAACGGGCTATGTTATCGGTTCACCGAAGTACATGGCACCCGAGCAAATTTTAGGTAAAAAAGTCGATGAACGTGCTGACATTTATAGCGTGGGAGTGATTCTTTACGAGTTGCTGTGCGGTGTTCCGCCGTACACACGCGGCGACCATATGTCGGTGATGTACCAGCATGTGCAAGGGAAGGCGCGACCGCCTATCGAACTTAACAAAACGCTCTCTCAAGAGTTAAATAATTTGGTCGTGCAGTGTATGTCGTTGGATAAGACCAAAAGGCCGCAATCGATGGACGAATTGCGGCTCTCACTCGAAAAATTTATTTAGCTGTAATTTATTAAGCTTCTGGAAGGCTTCCTAAAACCATGGCAAGAATCGACGCTTTTCTAAAACTTGGACTCGCGCAAGGCTGTTCAGACCTCCATTTGGCCGTGGGCGTCCCTCCTATGCTGCGCATGCACGGCGATCTGGTACCGATTAAGTTCCGTGAATTAGGCGATGCGGAGCTTGAAGGTTACATTTCTGAAGTTCTCACCCAGTCGCAACAAAAAATCTTACGCGAAGGCCATGACTTAGACTTCTCATATGTTTCTACCGAAGGCGGCCGCTTTCGCGTCAATGTGTTCCGCAAAGAAACGGGTATTGGTGCCGCCTTTCGATCAATTCCCATGCAAATGCCCAGCATCGATCAATTGGGACTGCCACCGATCGTACGTAAATTGTGCGATTACCATCAAGGTATGATTTTAGTCACTGGCTCCACGGGCACGGGCAAATCGACAACGCTTGCCTCAATGATTGACTATTTAAATTCCACGCGCGCGCTCAATATCATTAGTTTAGAGGACCCCATCGAATTCGTTCATCGCAGTAAATCTAGTCAAGTGATCCAACGCGAACTCGGCACTCATCTGCCCTCCTTTGCTGAGGGCGTACGGGCCGCCATGCGCGAAGATCCGGATGTTATTTTGGTCGGCGAATTACGCGATGCCGAGACCATATCCATGGCGATGACTGCCGCCGAAACCGGTCATTTAGTGCTTGGGACTTTACACACCACTTCCGCCACCAAGACCATTGATCGAGTAATCGATGCGCTACCCGCCGAGGAGCGAGAGCAAACCAAGAGTTTTCTTGCACAGAGCCTGATCGCCGTCATTACCCAGGTTTTGGTCAAGAGTCCCGACCAACGAGGACGGCGTGCAGTTTGCGAAGTTATGGTACTCACCAAGGCCATTGGCAAACTCATCATGACTGATCAAACCCACCAAATTCCCAGTCAGCTGCAAATGGGCAAAGAATACGGCATGCAATTAATGGATCAGGCGCTACTCGCAGCCATTGCGGCCAAAGAAGTGGACCCCGAGCACGCCTATTCGTATGCCTCTGATAAACGCCAATTCCAACGCTTTGTTTCGGAAAGCGTCGACATCCCGCCGACACAGAGCAATGGGGCTTAAATTTTAATGGCCGTCATCGACAGTTATCTCACCCAAGTATTAGACCGCAGTGGTTCCGACTTGCATTTTTTAGCGGGTGACCCCGCGCGCGTGAGACGCTATGGGGAACTACAGGCGATCAGTCAGGAGCCACTCGTTGCGGACGTGGTTAAGATGACCTTGTATGAAATCATGCCTAAGCTGGCGATTCAAAGATTCGAAGCTAAAGATGGCACTGATTTTGCTTACAGCATGCCCGGAATTGCAAGATTTCGAGTCAATGTCATGCGTCACATTAACGGTATGGGCGCGGTATTTCGCGCCATTCCCTCAAAAGCCAAAACCATGGACGAACTTGATTTGCCGCAGGCGGTACGTGAGTTCTGCAAGACTAATAACGGCCTTATTTTGGTAACGGGTAAAACCGGTTCCGGTAAGTCCACCACCCTAGCCTCGATGATCGACGACATTAATACTCGCGAAAAAGGCCATATATTGACCATTGAGGATCCGATCGAGTTTGTCCATGCGCGGAAGAGTTGTCTCATTAGTCAGCGTGAAATTGGGGTTCACGCCTCATCGTTTTCTTCCGCATTACAGTCCGCCCTTCGAGAGGATCCCGATGTGATTCTAGTCGGCGAACTTCGCGATCTTGAAACCATGAGTATCGCCGTTACGGCCGCGGAAATGGGCATTCTAGTGATGGGCACTCTACACACCAACGGAGCGGCAGCCACGGTCGATCGTATGATCAATGCGTTTCCAGCGGATAAGCAACCGCATGTCCGCACTATGCTCTCTACCAGTCTTCGCGGCGTAGTGTCCCAACAGCTTATTCCAAAAGCCGATAACCAAGGGCGCGTAGCAGCGCTCGAAATTTTGGTCAATACACCGGCAGTCGCAAATTTGATCCGCCAAGGAAAAATGGACCAGCTTGAAAATGCCATTCAAAGCGGCGGCGCACTCGGTATGCGTACTATGGATAGCGCGATACAGGTTTTATTGGATAAGCGATTGATCACCGGCAAAGACGCGTTTAGAAAGTCTATTAATAAATCAAAATTTGAACAATTTCGCGACGATTCTTCGAAATGATCGCCCGCCGACGAATTTTAGTAACAAGCGCTCTCCCCTATGCAAATGGGCCTATTCACATAGGCCACCTACTAGAGGTCATACAAACCGATATATGGGTGCGATTCCAAAAGGCGCGCGGCCACGAGTGCTACTACGTATGCGCGGACGACACCCACGGCACACCCATCATGCTCAAAGCGCAAGCCGAAGGAATTAGCGCTGGCGCATTAATCGAGAAAATTAATCGCGAGCACAAGCGTGACTTCGCAGAAATGTTGATCGATTTTGACAATTTCGGGTCGACGAATTCGCCGGACAACAAAGCTTTATGCGAGCGAATGTACCTTAATCTGCGCAATGCTGGGCACATCGAAAAGCGCACTATCCGCCAGGCCTACGATGAAAAGGCGCAGATGTTTTTGCCCGACCGCTATGTCAAAGGAGAGTGCCCGACCTGCGGCACAGCCGATCAGTATGGCGATTCGTGCGAGTCCTGCGGGGCAACTTATTCACCGGCTGACTTAAAAAATGCGATCTCAGTCGTCAGCGGCACGACCCCCATCGAACGAGAGTCTGAGCATTATTTTTTCAAGCTCAGTAGTTTCGAACAAGATTTAATGACTTGGATTCAGAGCGGCGCGGTACAACCAGGCGTCGCCCGAAAACTCAATGAATGGTTTTCTCAGGGGCTCAAAGACTGGGACATCTCGCGAGATATCCCTTACTTCGGCTTTGAGATACCGGAAGCGCCCGGCAAATATTTCTATGTCTGGTTTGATGCTCCCATCGGCTACCTTGCAAGCTTCGCCGAGTTATGTGCACGTACGCCGCTTAAATTTGAAGATTTTTTTAAGGTAGATTCTAGTACTGAACTACATCATTTTATCGGCAAGGACATCCTCTATTTTCACACTCTGTTCTGGCCGGCAGTCCTACAGGCCGCCGGCATGCGGCGACCAACCAGTGTGCATACGCATGGCTTTCTGACCCTTAACGGTCAAAAAATGTCTAAGTCACGGGGTACTTTGATTACCGCGCGCCGTTATCTGGAGAGCTTTGCTCCCGAGTACTTGCGCTACTACCTGGCTGCCAAATTAGGTTCAGGCTTGGACGATTTGGACCTCAACTTAAGCGAATTCGCGACCCGCTTAAATTCCGATATCGTTGGAAAGCTTGTGAACATCGCGAGTCGCTGCGCAGGATTTATTACCAATACCGCGGCTGGGTCGCTCGCCACTAGCCTGCCTGAGCCACAACTGTATGCCGAGTTTGCCGCCGCAGGCGAATCTATCGCTGCGGCCTATGAGTCGCGTGACTCGGCAAGCGCAATTCGGGAAATTATGACGCTGGCGGATCGCGCAAACCAATACATTGACCAGCGTAAGCCATGGATACTGGCTAAATCGCCTGAGAAATTGACGGAAGTGCAGGCTATTTGTACGCAGGGTTTGAATCTATTCCGCGCACTCATGATTTACTTACAGCCGGTTTTACCGTTAATGGCCACGAAGTCGATGCATTTTTTCCAGGAGACTGCGTGGACATGGGAATCTGCCGCTAAACCCATCTTAGGTACTCGCATAGCACCCTACCAGCCTCTTGCAACACGACTTGACCCGAAGGCAGTGGCGCAATTGATCGATTCGGTGGAGACACCAGCGCTGGCCCCGGTGGCGCGGCCTAGCTTAGGCGCGCCCCTAACTATCGACGAGTTCATGCGAGTTGATTTGCGAGTTGCCCAGATTATCGCCGCTGAATTAGTCGAAGGAGCCGACAAGCTCTTACGCTTAAAGGTCAATGTCGGTGAACTAGGCGATCGACAAATTCTTGCCGGCATTCGTGGCGCGTACGATCCGCAAACTTTGGTTAATCGACTGATTGTCGTGGTTGCCAATTTAGAACCGCGTAAAATGCGTTTTGGAATTTCTGAGGGCATGACACTTGCAGCAGGCCCCGGCGGGAAAGACCTTTTCTTATTATCGCCCGACTCCGGTGCGAGTCCTGGCATGCGCATCAAATAGCGATGGCTATTGATCCCGCAACTGGCGCGGTTGCGCGGATCGATGCCCTACTTCCGCAGACCCAATGCACTCGCTGCGGATACTCAGGCTGCGAGCCGTACGCTGTCGCTATTGCAGACGGCAGCGCTAGTATTAATCAATGCCCACCCGGCGGCAGCACCACTATCCAGGCGCTAGCGACGCTGCTCAATCTTCCGATCCTGGTCTTAAATCCCCTGCACGGAGTTGAATCAGCGCCGAAGGTCGCATGGATTGACGAATCCCGCTGTATTGGCTGTGCACGATGCCTAGCACCTTGCCCAGTCGATGCCATAGTGGGCGCCGCTAAATTTACTCACACAGTAATAGCGGAACAATGCACAGGCTGCGAACTCTGCCTTGCGCCCTGCCCGGTTGATTGCATTGAATTACGTCCCACAGAGTTAGGTCCCATTGATGCAAGCATCAATCGCAAGCGCTACGTTACCCATGTGGCGCGACTGCGCGGACATGCGCAGGCAAAGCAAAGAATTTTGGACGCAAAAAAAGCCGGCGCGCCGCGCGATATTAATCTCAACCTTAAGTCATGAACCTCGGCAATAGAAATTTGTTCTTCGCTCGCCTTAGAGAAAGCAACCCAGCACCGCGCACGGAGTTGGTTTACAGTTCAGCGTTCGAACTATTGATCGCCGTGATTCTTTCGGCTCAGGCAACCGACACCAGCGTCAATCTCGCTACTGCAACTCTATTCAAGATCGCGAATACGCCCGCACAGGTCGCGGCACTGGGTGTCACGACGCTCGCGCGATATATTAAATCCATTGGGCTTTTCAACACCAAGGCCAACAACATTATCACCACTTGCCAATTACTTATCGACCAACACGCAGGCGAGGTACCCCGGGATCGCGATGCACTAGAAAAACTCCCCGGAGTAGGCCGCAAGACGGCCAACGTAGTATTAAATACGGCCTTTGGCCAGGCGACCATTGCTGTTGATACGCATATTTTCCGAGTCGCCAACCGCACAGGTCTTGCGCCTGGCAAAAATGTACGCATCGTGGAGGATAAATTGATGCAGGTAGTCCCCGCAGAATTTCTCAATGACGCCCATCATTGGCTCATTCTACACGGACGCTATGTTTGCAAAGCCCGAAAACCTGCCTGCCTCACGTGTCGCGTCGTGGACATCTGTGGTTTTCGGCATAAATCTACGGCTGTCTAGATGACGCTATTTGCATCTTATACGCGCGAACAATTGCGCCAAAGTTATGTAGACGCCTGGGCCAAGCGCCTCGCTAGGCTGCCGCAAAGTCCGCTCGAAATAACGATCGCGGATGTGATTGAACAGCATCCTGAATACCAGGTATTGATCTCGGATCCAGGCGCAGCGTTAAACTTTAATGTGGCAGCGGAAGGCAATGAAAATCCATATTTGCACTTAGGGTTGCATCTGGCAATTCGTGAACAGATATCGACTGATCGACCGCTCGGAATACGCAAGCTGCTATTCAAACTTAAAGCTCGACTCGGTGAGCACCCCGCCGAACACTGCCTCATGGACGCACTGGCTGAAACACTATGGGACGCCCAGCGCGCCGGTATCGCCCCGGATGAAGCTAACTATTTAGCCCGTGCTTCGCGCGCTTTGTTTCGGAATGTATAAATCGGTCAGAGTCCCTTCAAAACCCTCCGCCGCCATAGCTACTGTTTCAGAAAGCGTGGGATGTGCGTGAATGGTCAAGCCAATATCAGCCGCGTCCGCGCCCATCTCAATGGCGAGACCAATCTCAGCGATCAGTTCGCCCGCACTGGTGCCCACTATTGCACCACCAATGACTCGATGCGAATCTTTATCGAATAAAATCTTGGTAAACCCCTCTTCGCGATTAATCGCCAGCGAGCGTCCGCTAGCAGCCCACGGAAATATACTCTTCCCAAAACTTAAGCCGCTGGCTTTAGCTTCCGTCTCGGTCACTCCAACCCAGGCGATTTCAGGGTCGGTATACGCAACCGAGGGAATACAGCGCGCGTCGAAAGAAGCTTTAAGGCCCGCCGCGACCTCGGCTGCAACCTTAGCCTCATGGGTGGCCTTGTGCGCTAACATAGGCGCACCGGCGATGTCGCCAATGGCAAATATATGAGCCACATTGGTGCGCATCTGCTTATCGGTGACAATTACACCGCGCGCGTCAACCGTTACACCGGCCGCCACCGCGTTGATCGCATGACCGTTAGCCAGGCGGCCCACCGCGACTAGAACCCGATCAAATACCGCAGGCTCAGGCGAACTAGGCCCCTCGAAGGTCGCATGTAAACCGTCTGTCTCGGCTCGTATTGTCGACACGTGGGAATTCAGCAAAATGCGTTCGTAGCGTTTTTCAATGCGTTTCGCTAGGGGCCGCAGCAAATCACGATCGGCACCAGGGATCAAGCCATCGCCCAATTCAACTACAGTCACTTTACTGCCTAGACCGTCATACACACAGGCCATTTCTAGACCAATAATTCCGCCACCGATAACTAATAGGCGAGCGCATTCGGGTAGTTCAAGAGCAGAACTTGAATCCATGATGCGCGGATCATTAGGCAAGCCTGGCAATTGGGCGATTTCGGATCCCGCCGCAATGATGCACTGTTTAAAATTAATGGGTCGCGAACCCGCGGCACCTTGAACTTCCAACGTGTACGGTCCGACAAATTTCGCATCGCCGTGAATAACATCAATTTTGCGCTGCTTAGCTAGCACCGTGAGGCCGTTGGTCAATCGCGTGACGACCTTGTTCTTCCACTCGCGCAAACGCCCGCGGTCGATTTGCGGTACACCAAACGCGATTCCACAGGCCGCCATAGACTCGGCGTCCTCCACTACCTTGGCCGCGTGTAACAACGCTTTAGAGGGAATACAACCCACGTTTAAGCAAACACCACCCAGTACCGACCAACGCTCGATTAGAGTGACTTTAAGACCTAAATCTGCTGCACGGAATGCTGCGGTATAACCGCCAGGTCCCGCTCCCAGCACCACAAGATCAAGCGCATCCACGGGAACCGCGCTCATAGTAAATCCTTCACATCGGCGAGCGCCTTAGCCACAAACACTACAAAGCGCGCCGCGGCCGCACCGTCAATCACCCGATGATCGTAGGACAGCGACAACGGCAACATCAAGCGCGGCACGAAGGTCCCTTTTTCATACACCGCTTTATAACTCGAGCGCGACACGCCCAGAATAGCTACTTCCGGCGCATTGATGATGGGTGTAAATGCGGTACCGCCAATTCCTCCCAGACTCGATATGGTGAAGCTCCCACCTTGCATCTCGGCGACAGTTAGTTTCCCGGCACGCGCTTTCTCCGAAAGACTGGATAATGCGCGCGCAATGTCATACAACGAGCAGCGGTCCGCATTTGCAATCACGGGTACTACCAGTCCATTAGGGGTATCAGCAGCAAAACCAATATTGAAATATTTTTTTAAAACCAAACTATCGCCAGCCGGATTTAACGACGAGTTGAAATTAGGAAATTCTTTTAGTGCCAACAGACACGCTCTGACGATGAATGCCAGCGGCGTCAACCGAACCGACTCTTGCAAGGCCTTAGATTTAAGCGCAGTCCGAGCAACTTCCAATTCGGTAATATCGGCCTCGTCGTGTTGGGTAACATGCGGTAAATTGATCCAACTGGCTTGCAGACGCAACCCTGAGATTTTTTGTATCCGCGATAACGGTTTAATTTCCGTAGGTCCGAACAAGGAAAAATCAACGACTGGCACTTTCGGCAAAGCGCTGACTGGCGCCACTGCCGTCGACAGAATTTTCTTCACATGAGCTTTAACGTCATCCTGCGTGATGCGCCCCTTAGGGCCTGTGCCCGCGACGCTCCCAAGATTTGCGCCCAGTTCACGCGCGAATTTCCGCACCGCGGGGCTTGCGTGGGCAGTTGAGAACGTTTTTTCGTCGATCGACGCCGCTAGGCGCACTACGCTGAGAGGCGCGGCCGGCGCGGCGGCGGGTACTGGCGCGGTGGTGGGCGCGGTGGTGGGCGCGGTGGCGGACACTGACGTGGCGGTGGCGGGCACTGGCGCGATGCCTGTGGCGGGCGCGGTGGAGGCGCTCGCGGGTACCGCAACCTCCGGCGCAGCCAATGATTCTAACAACAGGATCAGCGACCCTTGCGACACTTTGTCGCCATTCTTTAGATTAAGCTTAAGAATTCGTCCCGCAGCGGGCGCGGGGACGTCCATCGCCGCTTTCTCCGTCTCAATAGTAATCAGCGGCGTTTCTTTGTCTATTTGCTGACCTTCCTTAACCAGCACATCAATTACACTCACATCGGCGAATCCGCCGATATCCGGAACCAGAACTTCAATTGGAGTAGCCATGAGATTACACCGACAGCGGGTTAGGCTTTTCCGGGTCAATACCAAAAGTTTTCATAGCTTTCGCCACCGTGGGTGCGTCAAACTTACTCTCCTTAGCGAGGGCACTTAAGGCCGCAATCACCACATAGTGGCGGTCAACCTCGAAAAAACTACGCAATTCGGCGCGCGAATCGCTGCGGCCATAGCCATCCGTTCCCAACACTGCATATTGACCGGGAATCCATTGACGAATCTGATCGGCTACCGTTTTCATATAGTCGGTCGCCGCGATAAAAGGACCATTCTGATCCGCCAGTGCCTGCTGAATATAGGTAATTCTGTGTGGCTCATTGGGATGCAGCAAATTCCAGCGTTCGACCTGCAGGGCATTTTTACGCAACTCACTAAAGCTAGTGACCGAATAAACATCCGCCGGCACCCCAAAGTCTTTTTCAAGTATTGCGGCAGCGGCTATTACTTCGCGCAAAATCGTACCAGAGCCCAATAAAGTCACACGCACCTTACCGCGTCCACCCACCTGGTACAGGTACATACCGCTTAAAATACCCGAAGCTGCCCCTGTTGGCATGGCGGGATGCGTGTAGTTCTCGTTCATGCAAGTGATGTAGTAAAAGACGTTTTCTTGATCTTGATACATACGGCGCATGCCATCTTGCACGATGACCGCAAGTTCATAAGCAAAGGTCGGATCATAGGCCACACAATTGGGCACGGTCGTTGCCACTAATTGGCTATGCCCATCTTGGTGCTGTAAACCTTCGCCAGCGAGTGTCGTACGTCCGGCCGTACCCCCAATCAAAAAGCCGCGCGCCTGGCTATCGCCGGCCGCCCAAATAAAGTCGCCCACGCGTTGAAAGCCAAACATTGAATAGTAAATATAGAACGGCACCATACTGACCCCGTGATTCGCATAGGCGGTCGCGGCAGCCAGCCAGGAACAAAGGCTACCCGCCTCGTTAATACCCTCCTCCAGAATCTGACCTTGTTTATCCTCTCGGTAGAACATGAGTTGGTCGGCGTCTTGCGGCGTGTAGAGCTGGCCCACCGAAGAATAAATGCCGACCTGACGAAACATGCCTTCCATACCAAAAGTACGCGCCTCGTCGGGCACAATAGGTACGATGTGCTTACCAATATTTTTGTCTTTGACCAGAGTGGTCAACATACGTACCAAGGCCATGGTGGTCGATATCTCACGATCCTGGGTACCCTCCAACAATGCATTAAATGCCTCTAATGGCGGCACCACTAAAGATTTAACCTTAGAATATCTCGCGGGAAGATAGCCACCCAATGAGGTGCGACGCTCTTGTAAGTAGCGCAGCTCTTCGCTATCGGGCGCAGGTTTGCGAAACGATAAGCCCTTAATCTCCTCATCGGAAATCTGGATATTAAAACGATCACGAAAATCTTTTAACGAATCGTCAGCGAGTTTTTTCTGTTGATGAGCCGAATTATGGCCTTCACCCGCCTTACCCATTCCGAATCCCTTCACGGTTTTCGCGAGGATAACCGTCGGTGCGCCCTTGTGTGCCACCGCCGAGGCATAAGCCGCATAGACCTTTTGCGGATCGTGCCCACCCCGATTGAGCCGCCAAATTTCCTCATCCGACATATTGGCAACCATCTCTTTGAGCTCAGCGTACTTGCCAAAGAAATGTTCGCGCGTATAAGCCCCGCCCTTTGATTTGAAGTTCTGGTACTCACCGTCCACGCACTCTTCCATCAAGCGTTTGAGCAACCCTTTCTGATCGCGCTCCAGCAACGGATCCCAGCGCGAGCCCCAGATCACTTTAATCACATTCCAGCCGGCACCTAAAAATGCCGCTTCTAATTCTTGGATGATCTTGCCATTGCCGCGCACGGGACCATCGAGTCGTTGCAAATTGCAATTAATCACGAAGATCAGGTTGTCTAATTTCTCGCGCACCGGCATGGTCAGTGCACCCATGGACTCGGGTTCATCCATTTCACCGTCACCCAAGAAGGCCCAAACCTTACGATCTGAGGCAGGCACGATGCCGCGATGTTCGAGATAACGAGTGAAGCGCGCCTGAAAAATTGCGGTCATGGGACCTAAGCCCATAGACACAGTCGGGAATTGCCAAAAGTCCGGCATGAGCCAAGGATGGGGATAGGAGGAAAGCCCGCCTCCCCCGACTTCGCGCCGGAAACGCAATAACTGCTCATCGGTCAAACGGCCTTCTAGATACGCGCGGGCATAAATACCGGGACTTGAGTGCCCCTGCATAAAAACCATATCCCCAGGGTGAGCATTACTGCGCGCCCGCCAGAAATGATTAAACCCTACCTCGTATAGGGTTGCCGCCGACGCGTAAGTGGCTATATGTCCGCCATACTCGGAATTTAGCCGATTAGCCTGCACCACCATGGCCATAGCATTCCAGCGTATATAAGCCTCGTTACGCCGTTCAAGCGAACGATCGCCAGGATAGTCGGGTTCCTGTGCCTTAGAAATCGTATTGAGATAGGCCGTATTGGGTTTGAAGGGCAAATAAGCGCCCGATCGGCGGGTGAAATCCACCAATTTTTCCAATAAAAAATGCGCCCGTTCGGGTCCCTGAGCGCGCATCACCGAATCGATGGATTCTAGCCATTCTTGCGTTTCGGTCGGATCAATGTCTTCAAACGGTGATTGCTGAGTCATAAAAAACTTGTACCCTTTACAGCGCGCATGCACGCGCCTACGTGTGATGTTAATATACCTGACACGTTTTAGATTTTCATGGTCAAGCAAGGGATTATCTTGCGGTTCTACATTATGCCGAGTCGCTGGGTATGACCTCTCTGACCCTCCAAAGACCTGACGATTGGCATGTGCATTTGCGCGATGGTGCTCTATTAAGCGCCGTGGTCAATTTCACCGCGAGCCGTTTCGGGCGCGCCATCGTTATGCCCAATCTTAAGCCCGCTATCGTTAACCTTGAATTAGCGCGTGCCTACCGTGAACGCATTCTAAAGGCACTGGCACCGGGCATGCACTTTGAGCCCCTGATGACGCTATACCTGACCCACAGCACCTCGCCCGAAGAAATTGCGCGAGCCCACGCCGCGGGCTTTGTGCATGGCGTAAAATTGTACCCTGCCGGAGCCACAACTCACTCAGACGCCGGCGTCTCAGATATTACTCAGGTCTATGGCGCGCTCGCTCGAATGCAAGAGCTGGGCATGCCGCTATTGGTCCACGGCGAAACAGCGAGCAGCGAAGTCGACATATTTGACCGAGAATCCCACTTTATCGATTCGGTGCTACACCCGCTGATCGAGCGTTTCCCGACACTGCGCGTGAGTTTCGAACACATTACGACCGCGCGTGCGGTGACATTCGTCGCCCAAGCTCGCGACGGCATCGCCGCCACGATTACGCCGCAACATCTCCTACATAATCGCAATGCGCTGTTTGCAGGCGGAATCAAACCCCATTACTACTGTCTACCCATTTTAAAACGCGAACATGATCGGCAAGCGCTATTAGAAGCCGCAACTAGTGGCAATCCTAAATTTTTCTTAGGCACCGATAGCGCACCCCATGAACGTCTAACCAAAGAAAACGCTTGCGGTTGTGCTGGTATGTTTACCGCCCATGCCGCTATTGAACTTTACGCTGAGGCATTTGAAACTATGAATCGACTCGATCGTCTTGAAGGTTTTGCTAGTCATTTTGGAGCCGATTTTTATAAACTGCCGCGCGCGCGCGATACCATCACGTTAGTCAAGGATTCCTGGGTGCCACCGACCTCGTATAATTTCGGGCTGGGTACGCTCATTCCGTATCGCGGCGGCGAGATTATCCCCTGGCGACTCGTCGCAAAGGAAGCGCTATGAGCCAATTGCCCGCGATCACCTTCGCCACCCGATTTCGCGGCTTCTTACCCGTGGTCGTCGATGTTGAAACCGGCGGCTTCAACTCACAAACCGACGCACTACTAGAAATTGCCGCCGTGCTGGTCGAAATGCGCACCGATGGCAGCCTTACTCGTGGCGAGACCTTTCGATATCACGTCACCCCATTTCCGGGTGCCAACCTCGAACCGGCGTCCCTGGCAGTTAATGGTATCGATCCGCATCATCCACTGCGACCCGCAATCCCTGAAGAAGATGCCTTACAGCGAATCTTCAAAGCAGTCCGCAACGCTATTCATGCCGCCGATTGTAAGCGCGCCGTTTTAGTCGGACACAATGCCTTTTTCGACTTAAATTTCCTCAACGCCGCCGTAGCGCGGACGCAAGTCAAACGCAATCCCTTTCATCCCTTTACCAGCTTTGATACCTCGACCCTAGGCGGGGTGGCTTTCGGACAAACCGTCTTAATGCGCGCCACCCTAGCGGCAGGTCTCGACTGGGACACCGCATCGGCGCATTCAGCCGCGTACGATGCTGAACGCACTGCGGATTTATTTTGCACGGTGTGCAATCAATTCCAAGGAGTGTACGACTCCAGCCGTCGGCGGCTGGCATCCATGGGGCCTATAGAAAGCGACGCCGACTCAATCGCTTAAAACTTGACGCGGTAATTTAAGCTTCAAGCCGCAACGCAACTTCAGGCGGCAACGGCACCGGCTTGCGCCAATAACTCTTTAAGTTCGCCGTTTCCGTACATTTCCATGGTGATATCACAACCACCCACCAATTCACCTTTCACGTACAGCTGGGGGAACGTTGGCCAATTAGAATAGGTCTTTAGCGCTTCGCGAACTTCGGGGTCTTCAAAAATGTTGACATGCTCAAAATTCGCATGACAAGCCCTAAGGGCACTAACCGTCTTCGCCGAGAAGCCACACTGTGGAAAATCAGGCGTCCCCTTCATATACAGGACGACGGGCGCGGTTAACTGACTCTTAATTCGTTCAATAGCATTCATTTCAATTTTCCTCTACGGACGGCAATCACCTTTAATACTCTCGATCGGTCATCTTCAGACATCACCGACCAACCCGCAATTTCCTCAATTGTACGATAACAGCCCTCGCAATGCCCATCAGCCTTGAGATTGCAGATACTATTGCAGGGTGATCGGTTTACACTCTCAAGCATATATGAATCCATTGATGACCATCAAATTGTACTACTTTAACGTCGTTGAAAGTCTCGTTCTAGCCACTCCAGGCGGCACCGCACAGGGGTTACCGCTCTGAACATCACCGTTCCCGGTGATCTTAACCAACAGGTCGAGCGGGCGCTAACTGAGGACATCGGCAGTGGCGACTTAACAGCCGCACTCATTGCTCCCGAAAAATGGGGACGGGCCAGCGTCATCACACGAGAGGCAGCCGTTCTCTGCGGCCAGCCCTATGTTGATGCGAGTTTTGCGGCTGTTGATCGCAATGTACAAATTCGCTGGAGCGCGAAGGAAGGCGATTTGGTCCGCCCGAACCAGCTATTGTTTAGCGTCGAGGGGCCGGCCCGTGCCTTACTGACAGCTGAACGCACCGCCTTAAATTTCCTACAATTACTTTCGGCCACGGCAACCGTCGCGCATGCCTTTGCAGCACAGCTCGCAGGCACTTCCTGCCGCGTTCTCGATACCCGCAAAACAATTCCAGGTCTTCGCACCGCGCAGAAATACGCGGTACGCGTCGGCGGTGCTCAGAATCATCGAATGGGACTTTTCGATGGAATACTGATTAAAGAAAATCACATCATGGCCGCAGGCTCGATCGCACTTGCGATTGCCCAGGCCAAAGCCCTTGCCAATACGCGCCGCAGTGTTCCGGTAGAAGTGGAAGTTGAGACGATCGAGGAATTGCAGCAGGCCATCAAAGCCGGGGCTGATATTGCACTGCTGGATGAGTTCACGCTACCGCAACTACAGCAAGCCGTAAGCTTGAATCGTGCGGCCCCACGACCGCTCAAAATAGAAGCGTCTGGCGGGATCAGCCTCGAAAATATTCGGCAAATTGCCGAAACCGGGGTGGATTTTATTTCGGTCGGCAGTATTACCAAACACGTACGCGCGGTGGACCTTTCAATGCGCTTCGAGTGGGACGCCTAGACGCTACTCGCTGATCTTTGTACGCGCTGCGGTTGCGACACGCCGTAGCCTTGCGCATAATCGACTCCCAGGCTTCGCAGCATATCGATAATTTCAACATTCTCGGCAAACTCGGCGATAGTTTTTTTGCCAGTTAAATGCCCAATTTCATTAATCGAACGCACCATTTCTCGATCAATCGGGTCGTGCAAGATTTCCTTGACGAAGCTGCCGTCAATTTTCAAGAAATCTACCGGAAAATGCTTTAAATAACCGAATGATGATAGCCCGGTGCCGAAGTCATCGAGCGCAAATTTACAGCCCAATTCTTTCAATGAATGGATGAAGCGATTCGCCTGCGAAAAACTGGCAATAGCGGCGGTTTCGGTAATCTCAAAACAAATTTTTGTTGCATCAAGACCGCTACGTTGAAATTGATCAATGACAAAGGGTAAAAATTTATCATCGCCAAAACTTTGGCCAGAGAGATTGATAGAGCACATGCTAAGTTTCTCGCGCTCGTCCGCCTCCGAGACCAACCAGCGAAACGCGTTTTCAATGACCCAACGATCAATATTAGGCGTGATGCCATAGCGCTCAGCAGCTGCCATAAAATTATCGGGTGGCACAATTTTGCCGGTTTCGTCGCGCATTCGCAGTAACAGCTCGTAGTGGGCACCCGTATCATCGCCATGCAGTGGTAGAATAGTTTGCCTAAATAACTCAAACCGATCTTCTTCTAAAGCCGTATTAATACGCGCAGCCCATTGCATTTCACGACGTCGGCGCATCAGATCGAGATCATTTTCGGCAAAACTATGGACGCGGTTGCGACCCGCCTCTTTAGCCGCCTGGCAAGCACTATCGGCAGCACTTAAGACCGACGCCACATCGTCATTATCTGCAGAGATCGGCACTACACCAATACTGGCTCCCAAGCGAAAGCTGCGTTCTTCCCAGGTAAATTTAAAATTGCTGACCGCTTCGCGCAGCACTTCAGCAGTGCGCATCGCCTCGTCGAGCGTGCAGCTTTCCAGCAATACGCCAAACTCGTCGCCGCCGAGACGCGCTAAGGTATCTCGCCAGCGAACCTTGGACTTAAGCATTGCCCCGACCTGACCCAACAAGGCGTCGCCGGCACTATGCCCGCAGGTATCGTTGATTATTTTGAACTGATCCAGATCTAAGCAACACAGAGCATATGAAGTTTCGCGTGCCTTAGTACTCTTAAGCGCACGCTCCATACGATTTTCGAACTCACGTCGATTGACCAGACCCGTGAGTACGTCATGACTCGCGTGGTAGCTCAAACGTCGATTAAGTTCACGCGCCTCGCTCACGTCGTGGAATACTAAGACCCCGCCAGCCACGGCGCCGCTGCCGTCACGAATAGGAGATGCGGTGCTCTCCACATAGATTTCATTACCATCACGCCTAATGAGTAACATCGGACGGACTGACTTGATTGATCGAGTGCGCCGAATCGCGACGGCCAATGGATTTTCCAATGGCTCGCAGGTTTCTTCATGAAAAGCCCGAAATATTTCCTCAATGGCGCGACCCTGGCCGTCTTCGAGACGCCAGCCCGTGAGGGATTCTGCCACCGGATTAACGTAATCGATCACACCCTTCTCATCAGTGGTGATAACCCCATCGCCGATGCTTTGGAGCGTGATTTGGGCACTCTCTTTTTCACGGAATAGCGCTTCCTCGTACAATTTTCGCTCAGTAATGTCGAGTTCAACGCCCACCAGGCGCAGTAAGCGCCCCTTGTCATCCACTCGCGCCTTGGCACGACTAATGACCCAACGCCACTCGCCGTTGGCATGACGCATCCGATGCAAACTTTCGAATATTGGCGTCTTACCGGCCACGTGATCGCGAATGGCGGCTTGCACTCGCGACATATCATCTGCGTGTACTAGCGTGCGCCAATCCGGAGCCTGATCCGACTGAGATTCGTCATACCCTAGCATCGTCTTCCAACGTGGCGAGAGATAGACACGATTGTTAATCGTATCAAAATCCCAAACACCATCGTTCGCACAAAACAATGCCAATTCATTACGTTCTTCCAGATCATGTAGCTGAGTCTGGATCGCGATACGTTCTAGTCCGGTCGCTAAACTGCAACCCATAAGCTTCATCATCAGGTGCAGTTGAACGTCCCAGTTGTCGCGCGCATGGGCGCTGGCGACTCCCAACAAACCGGCCGGATGTCCGTCGATAAAATAACCGATCAGCAATACCGAACCAATACCGAGATCAGACCATAACGTCGCATCGGCAATCTGATCAATACGGGGTGCGGCGGTGTCGCGAATTTCGGAAACGCGCAATGGGTCGAGCCGCGAGTGTAGCCACGGCATCGCATCTAAGCGCTGCCCACGCAATTGTTCGGGCGTGCCGGTGGCTAACATGCCACGAGCCACGTTGATTTCAGCAAATACCTTATCGCTATTCAACAACATGTGGAACGCGGTATCAGTGCCAGTCATCTCGCGTAGCAATTCCAAATTGGTGCTAATACAAGCGGCTGCGGTGCTGGCCGTCATTGACTGGAAATCCACGGCGATTTTGGTGCAGATCACGTCCAAGCCCACCGCAGCCTTGATCGCACGGACTGGCCATACCTGAGGCGACAAAACGTCGGAGGTGGCCAGATCGATAACTTTAAGTTCGTTGGATACTAACGCCATGCGCCCTAGGGCCCTTCACTCATAAAGATGCGATGATGAATCAAGAGTTTGCCACTTAAGTCTGCGCCTTTAGCGAATGCGTTACACAGTTCTTGATTCTCGCACAACTTATCAGGAATACAAGCTAAGCGATTGTATTAATGAGGCTTAAGGCTCTGAATGCCCCTTAAGCTACAATACCTTCATGCAAACTGCAGCCATCCCTCCCGGCCCCACCGAGGGTTTTGATCTTGGGGGAAGTGACGAGTCGCTGGCCAAACTGCGCGAGTACTTTGAACAATTCGGCAATACTTATCGAGTATTTGCGCCCAGTCGCGGCGTTTATAACTATGTCATTAACCATCCCGATGACATCAAACGCGTACTGCTGTCCAATCATCGGAATTACACCAAGGGTGAAGGCATTGATCGGGTCAAAATCCTCCTTGGCAATGGGATTATGACAAGTGAGGGTGATTTTTGGCGCCGCCAACGCCGTATGATGCAGCCCTCCTTCCACCGGCGGGTGATTGACCAGTTCAGCGCTTTGTTGCATGAAATTAATGAACATTATGCGCAGCGATGGGCGGCCGCCGCAGTGCGAGGTGAGCCGATAAACCTAACCGAGGAGGTCAGCGAACTCACGCTAGAAATCGTGCTGCGCTCCATTTTCGGCACTGATCTTGCGCGCCTGGAACAGCAATTAGGCGCCAACCCTTTTCACGTGGTGGCTAAGGAGCAGAATCGCGATTTGAAATTCGCGTTTCGCTTCCGATCACTGGCTAAACTCGCGGCCGAGATCATTGAAACGCGACGCCGTGAGCCCGCAGAGCATTTTGATTTTTTAAGTATGCTGATGGCCAGCCGTGATCGTGAAACCGATCAGCCGATGAGCAACCGAGAATTAATCGACGAGCTATTGACGCTGATTGTTGCTGGCCATGAGACCACGGCAGCCGCACTGACATGGACCTGGTATCTCCTCAGCCAGCACAGAGACGCAGCGGAACAGATAGAAGCCGAAGCGGATCGACATCCGCCCCAAACATTGGGGCTTGATGCCGCGGAGTCCTTGAAGTACACCCATCAAGTTATTCAAGAAGCTTTACGACTGTATCCTCCGGGATGGCTACTTACGCGGCGGAGTATAGCAGCTGATGAACTCGGTGGCTTCCCGATTGCCGCGCGCACCGATGTTTTCATCAGCCCGTATATGTTGCATCGGCATCCTGATTACTGGAGCCAGCCCGAAGACTTCAACCCGGAGCGCTTTGCGGGAGACGATGCTGAGGAACGGCATCGATTTGCCTATATTCCTTTTGCGGTGGGGCCGCGGCACTGCATCGGTGAGAATATCGCCATGTTTGAAATGCTGGTCCATGTGCATAGTATGGCCCGCCGCTTTCACTTAAGCCGCGCTGACCACGAACCGATTGAACTCGAAGCCCAAATTAACCTGCGTCCCCGGTCCAACCTTATGATGATGGTAAAAGAACGATGAGCTACTCGACTCTAGTCGATATTCTTGAAAATAATCGCAGCGCAAATCGCGCTGTCACTTATGTTGAGGGCGAAAATGCAGAGCGTCAGGTGCCTTACGCGGAAGTGCACACTCGTGCGTTGGGGATTCTGTACCACTTACAGGGCATGGGTGCGGTACGTGGCGATAAGCTGATTATTTTCCTGAGCAATAACGAGCAATTCATCGATGGCTTTTGGGCCGCCGTTTGCGGCGGTATCGTGCCGGTGCCCTTAGCCGTTGGCATTGCTGATGAACATCGACTAAAGCTATTACGGGTTGCGCGTAAACTAGGCAAACCCATTCTTTATACCGACGCCAAGAACTTGGAGAGACTTCAAGTACTAGCGCAAGAAGTCGGCGAAATGCCGCTCTTTAACGAATTAAAATCGCGAAGCTTTCTAGTTGAATCGATCACGGACATTTCACGCGCGGGTAAGCTTTACCGCCCGAACCCGGAGGATTTGGCGTTTATCCAATTTTCGTCGGGTTCCACGAGTGAACCTAAGGGCGTAATGTTGACCCATGGCAATTTAGTCGCGAACATCAAGGCTTGCAGCCAAGTGGAGCAATTCAATGATCAAGATGTCTCTTTAAGTTGGATGCCATTGACCCACGACATGGGATTAATCGGCTTTTATTTGATGCAATTTGCGAATCGTGTGCATCTGTATTTAATGCCCACCGAACTATTTGTGCGTAGACCGCTATTGTGGTTACAGACCGCGTCCAAAAAACGCGCCACCATTACCGGTTCGCCGAACTTTGGTTATCGGCATTGCTTGAAAGTACTGGGTGATCGGCGTCTTGAGGGCGTGGATTTATCCTCGCTGCGGGTTATCTACAATGGCGCCGAACCTATATCGGTGGAACTGTGCAATACCTTCGTAAGTCACCTGGCTTACACCGGCTTGAAGCGTCACGCTATGTATCCGGTGTATGGGCTGGCCGAGGCTACGCTAGCGGTTGCTATGCCTGCCCTCGGGTCGGATTACCGGTGGGTTCGGGTCAATCGACAAAAACTGGGTGTAGGGGTGAGCATTGAGCTTAACCCGCTCGAATCGCGCGATGTGTTGGAACTGATGTGCGTGGGCAGCGCGGTGCCCTACAGCGAAATACGAATTGCGGATGGCGCTCGGGCGGCGCTACCCGAGGGGGTGGTTGGACACATTTTAATTAGGGGCGCGAACGTCACGCGCGGCTATTTCGGCGACGCTACCGCGACTGCTGCGGCTATTGATGCGGAAGGCTGGCTCGATACCGGCGACTTAGGTTTTATGCACGAGGCGTTGCTGTATATCGCGGGGCGTAGTAAAGAAATTATTTTCGTCAATGGCCAAAATTATTATCCTTACGACTTAGAGAGCATTGCTCAGCGCGTGGCCGATCTTGAGCTCGGGAAAGTGGTGGCGGCGGGAGTCCTTAAGCCAGGCGCGACTGCTGAGGAACTGGTGTTCTTCGTACTGCATCGCGGCAGCATGCAAGAATTTTTACCAACGGCCAATGACTTAAGTCGCATCATCAACGAACACACCGGACTCGAGGTGAGCGAAGTGATCCCGGTTAAGCGCATTCCTAAAACCACCAGTGGCAAGGTGCAACGCCATTTGCTCGAAGCGCAACATATCAACGGGGAATTCGATACCGAGCTTGCAGAATTACAGACGCTGCGCGGTTCAAATTCAAGCTCGAGTTTCTTAAGCGGCGCATCAGATCTCGAGACTCGCCTACAAGGGATTTGCGAAGCCGCCCTGCCCGGCAAGCGGATCGAAGTGAGCGACAATTTGTTTGAGTTGGGCGCAAGCTCGCTCAAACTCATCGAAATCCACGAGAACATCGACCGCGACTTCCCCGGTAAAATAGATCTTACCGAGTTATTCGATCACCCAACGATCGCGCAGCTTGCCAAGCACCTGCAGGGCAAGCTCGCGCCTTTATAATGCAGCGCCGGCGGTAAAGGTATCGCAATTATCGATTTTCCCGGTATCAAAGCCGCGCCGGAACCAGCGCACTCGCTGTTCCGACGATCCATGGGTAAAGCTATCGGGGACTACGCTCCCTTGTTCGCGTTTTTGCAGCGTGTCATCCCCCACCGAAGACGCCGCCTTGAGGCCGGACTCCAGATCGCCGGGCTCCAGAATCTTACGGGCATTGTTGGCCTGAATCGCCCACACCCCCGCGAAACAGTCGGCTTGCAGCTCTAAGCGTACCGACACCTTATTGGCCGCGAGTTTACTATCGCGCTGTTCTTCTCGGTCTGCGGAGTCGGAAATACCGAGTAGATTTTGGACATGATGACCTACTTCATGCGCGATGACGTAGGCACGCGCGAAGTCTCCCGGCGCGCCGAATTCAGTTGCAAGTTGTTGGTAGAAGTTGAGGTCGATATACACGTGTTGATCGCCGGGGCAATAGAACGGCCCCGACGCCGCACTGGCCATCCCGCAAGCGGAGGACACCCGGCCGCTAAACATAGCAAGCTTGGGCGGCGTGTAGACTTTACCCATGGTTTTAAAATAGGCACCCCAGACATCTTCGGTCTCGCCCAACACTGCGCGCACGAAATCCACCTGTTTGTCAGTCGAGGGTCCTGTCACCGGCACGCCCTGTGAAGATGCGGTCACATCTGGACCCCCGCCGCCGCTCAGCAACCCTAGGAGCGTGGAGGGACTTACGCCCATAAAATAACCGATGATGACCACCGCAATGGTACCAATGCCAATTCCGGCACCCCTGCGTCCACCGCCGCCACCGCCGCCACGATCGTCTTCGACGTTGTCACTGCGACGGCTATCGTCTAATTTCATGTGGGTCTCCTGTTAGGACTGGGCAGTTGCGAGGGCACTAGTATAGTGGTTTCTTAAGCCGCCAGCGTCGATAAGACCAGAGCCAATCAGCAGGAGTCGCCCATACGTCAGCCTCACAGGCGCGCGCATAGCGTTCGGTAATTTGGCCGACCGACGTTAGCTCCTTTCCATCCCACAGTGTTTTGAGATTCGCCTGGTAGTAGCCACGACTCACCCGTCGCATGCCCACGTATAGCATTGGTAGTCGAGTGGCCTTGGCTATTTGCTCAGCCCCCACATAAAAGGCGGTATCCTGGCTCAAAAATTTGATCCATTGATGGCGATCCTCGAGCGTGGGCGCTTGATCGGCATTGACCGCTAGGGCACGCACTACCCCTCGTCGCTGCATATAGTCCGTCAGCAAATCCTTTGCGGGAACCATTCGGGCACCAAAACGAGAACGCACTTGTAACATCAAGCGTTCCGCCCAGGCATCGCGAAGCGGCTTGTAGGCCGCATCGACCGGATATCCTAGGTGCAGCACCATTCCCTGCAATAACCACTCCCAATTGCCGAGATGAGAGGTCACGAGCATGATCGACTGACCGCCCGCTAGATACTGGCGCGCCACTTCAATATTAGTAAAACGCATGTGCGCCCGCATTTCCTGGTCGGTCATGGATAGAGATTTCAAAATCTCCACCATGGCGTCGCAGAAATTTATGAGGAAGCGCTTATGAATAGTGAGGCGCTCAGCGTCGCTAATCGCCGGGAATACTTTGGTGAGTTGTTCCTGGATTAAGGAGTGGCGATGGCGGGCGAAGTAGAAACCTAGGAAATAGACGAAATTACTGAACGCGTAAAGGGCGAAGAATGGAAGGCGGGATAGGAGTTTGATCATTGAAATGCCATTATGACGTGTCTGTCACAAACGACAGTGCCGGGGAGATCGATTTTGTTGCATTATTTGAAAATGAATACAAATCTGAGCGTACGCGCGAGCGGCGTAGTGGGAGTGCTGGTTTTGGCGGTTGTCTTGAGCGGCTGTATTGGCGGGAAAGGCACTAGTGCAACCGTCCCTAAGCCTCCCGTGGCAACTCCCAATACGATGACGGTTACGGTGGACGGAGGGCCGGCCGCGGCTCCAGGCCAGATAAATCATGCCTACGTGACGGTGAAAGTTTGCGTTCCCGGTAGCAATACGCAGTGTGCATCTATAG
>JAYUFB010000075.1:0-10848 GCA_043738945.1 Gammaproteobacteria bacterium | reverse complement strand
TATTTGGGCACAGCGTTTCGGCCCGCTCGATGCGAAGGGCAAGGCAAAACTCGAGGAATCGGTCCGCAAGCAGATCGAGCGTGCGGCGGTCGTAGTAGCGAAGCTGCGCGCGCGCGGCATCCCACTGGTCTTCGTGCGCCTACCGAGCGCGGGTGGCTACGCCAAGTATGAGCGGCGGGACTTCCCACGCGCCAATACCTGGGATGCCTTACTCGCAAAGACCGGGGTTCCCGGCGTTAATTACGAGGACTACCCGGACATGCAAGGCTATTCGATCCCCGAGTGGTCGCATATGGCGGCTTTCGAGAAGCCGCGCTTCACCACGGCGCTCTATGGGGCCGTCGCGCGTCAGAATCCGGAGTTCCTCGCCCGCAAGCCGGCCCCCTAGCCGTAAATTCGGCCCTGCACCGGGGGGGTCGGCGGCGCACTCCTAGTACGCGAGGTGGTCGCTAACATTTGCATCAATGCTCTTAAGAGCGGCCCTAAAATGGCGAATGTGCTCGACCATCGGCTTCGCACTTCCGCTGCGCGCGTTCCTACGGCAATATTGGATCCCAAAGTTCTACGACACTTGGCATCGCACTGATTGGCCGCTACATGGAGGGCCGCTTCGGCAGCTGAGGTACGGCTCAGGGCCGATTGCGCATCTGAATGACTCCTGATTGGAAATTATAGCAGTCGTTCGTAATAGTACCTGACCTGGCAATGTCTGTCGGATGGCGCCCTAGCTTTCACAGCTAATAAGCGAAAGCTCAGTGGTGCTAGTCGCGAAAATTATTGAATTGCAGTGGGATTTCGACATCCGCGGTGCGTAGGAAGGCGATCGCTTCTTGTAGATCGTCGCGTTTTTTTCCGATGATGCGCACCTTGTCGCCTTGGATCTGGGCTTGTACTTTGAGTTTCGAGTCTTTTAATAAGCGTGAAACCTTCTTGCCGGTTTCTGCGTCGATGCCGTGCTTTAGAATCACTTTCTGTTTAGCGCGTGCGAGGTTTACTTCTGGGTCTTTGACTTCGAGGCAAGAAATATCGATCCCGCGCTTGGCAATGCGTAGTTTGAGAATCTCGAGCATTTGTTTGAGCTGAAAATCGGCGGGAGCAATCATGGTCACGGTGCTCTCTTCCAGTTCAAAAGTGGCCTCAGTGCCCTTGAAGTCGAAACGCTGAGCGAGTTCACGAAGCGCTTGGTCGACCGCGTTGGTCAATTCGTGCGTGTCGATTTCTGATACTACGTCAAAGGAAGGCATAAATAACTCCGTAAATTAACGATGTGCGGGGGATTAGCGATATCCGCGTGCTTGTAAGGTGAACAATCGAGCGTAGCGTCCGTCGGCCTGCATCAGGGATTCATGGCTGCCGCGTTCGACAATTCGTCCTTCTTCCAGCACCAATATTTGGTCGGTCATGCGTACGGTTGAAAATCGATGTGAAATAACAATCGCGATTCGATTGCGGGTCAATTCACGAAAATGTTCAAATACTTCGGCTTCGGCCCCTGCGTCAATCGCTGCCGTAGGCTCATCCAGAACCAATATATCCGCCTGGTTACGCATGAATGCGCGAGCGAGCGCAATTTTTTGCCATTGACCGCCGGATAATTCGCGGCCGTCTTGAAACCACTTTCCCAGTTGCGTGCGATAGCCTAAGGGTAGCGCATCGACAAACTGTGCTGCTAAGCCTTGTTCGGCCGCGCTACGCCAACGGGCTTCATCGTCAAACGCGCGTACATCCCCTGCGCCAATGTTTTCGCCCACCATCATTTGGTAGCGCGCAAAATCTTGGAAAATAACGCCGATTCTTTGACGCAAGGTGGTCTCGTCCCATTCATTGAGGTCCAAACCATCCAATAAGATTCGACCTTTGGTGGGTTGATACAGACGGGTCAGCAATTTGATTAGGGTGGTTTTACCGGAGCCGTTTTCCCCCACTAAGGCTAGGCTCATGCCGGGCATGATGTGCAAGTCGATGCCGGTCAGCGCCGCGCTACTGGCTCCTGGGTAGGTAAATTCAACCGCTTCGAAGCGAATACCGTCGCCGGGGTTGGGTCCGGAGAGGGTAGTTCCTGCGTTGCCGCCGACGGGTTGTTCTAGATATTCAAAAAGCGTGGAGAGATACAAATTATCTTCGTACAGACCACTGACGGCCGAGAGACCTGCGCTGACCGCGGTTTGGCCCTGACGAAACAACATGAGGTACATAGTCATTTGTCCTACGGTCATGGCGCCCGCGACGGTGACGGCGGCGATCCATGCGTAGCCGCCATACAGCGCAGCGGTGCCGAGCAAACCTAAGCCAAAGCCCCAGATATCGCGTCTGAGGGTAAGATCACGGTCCTCGCGATATAACCGTGTAAAAATTTCGCGGTAGCGCGCGAGCAGCGTTGGACCTAGTTGGAACAACATGACTTCTTTGGCAGTGTCTTCACGTGCCATGACCGATTCTAGATAAATCTGCATGCGTGATTCCGGCGCTCGCCAGCGGAATAGGCGAAACGCTTCGCCTGAGAATTTAGTCTCCGCGAGAAATGCGGGTAACCCGGCGAGCAGCAGTAAAGCCACTGCCCAGGGAGAGAATTTAATGAGTAAACCGCCGAAGGACAACAGTGAGATGGCATTTTGCAGTAAGCCGAAGGTGCGCATCACTAAGCTTAAAGGTCGGCTAGAGGCTTCGCGTCGGGCGCGTGTGAGCTTGTCGTAGAATTCCGAATCCTCGAAATGAGTTAGGTCCAACGTGAGCGCTTTCTCTAGGATCATCACATTGACGCGCTGACCGAGCTGCGCGCGCAGTAAGGATTGCGCGAGCGAAATGCCCCGCTGGGCGACTGCGATTACTGCCACTAGCGCGGCTTCCAGGGCTACCCAGGTCATCACTTCATTGAAATGGCTGGTCCCGGTGCGTTTATGCCACTCGGCCGCATGAATGACGGCGTCGACAATCTGGGCGCCGACATAGGCAATTCCGGCAGGCATTATGCCGGCTACTAGGGTGAGTAGGCCTAAGGTGAGGCTGAGTGCTTTATTGGTGGTCCATACCAGCGTGAGTGCTCGCCCGCTATAGGCAAATAGCCCAGCGAGGCCGCGCGTTAAGGGGCTATTTTCGGCGATGGCTACTTCACCAGGCGCAGACAAAAAGGATATCGATACGGCTTGCCGCCACTGACCTGGATTGCCGCAATAATGACCAACACGAGGTTGGTGACGCCGAGTAGCCAGAGAAATATAAAGCCGATTCCGATCACGGTGAAAATTAAGAATCCCAGGCCTAGTAGTAACACTGTAATTTGGAAATTGAGGGACTCTTTGGCTTGCTCAGCGACCATCGGCAGGGTGAGTCCCTTGGTTCGCCAGATGATTAACGGCCCCAGGATGGTGAACAGCACCAGACCGCCGAAAGGGATAAAAATTAGGCTACCGCCGCCAAAAATCCATAATACGCCACAAAGATGCGCGGCCATCGCCCAGTTACGTTCTTCAGTATTCATGGCATTTGATTATACCGTAGCCGGGGGCTTATCGTTGTTGTGACATGCGTCCGCGCGGCGCGGCGCTCGCTAACTTTTTGCGACCGCCTTCTTACCGGGTTTCAGGAACTTGACCATCACGCGCTGACCGATTAGATAGGGTGTACCGGTGGCCGAGACGACGACTTCCACGACGCGCTCATCGGTGGCTTCGGTGCCGGTCTCCGACTTATTTTTACGCCCGCCGAAAGTGGCGGCAATGCGGATGACCTTGCCTGGGAAAGTTTTAGACGCATCGCTCTCAGAGGTAATTTCTGCTTCTTGGCCGGCATGTACATCAGGTAAAGCACTCTCACAATTATTTCCGCGCGGCAGTTTAATAATAACTTGACCACTGACGGAGTCCAGCGCACGCGCTATCGCAACCCGTTGTTTCTCTCCCCCCGAAAGCTCAGAGGGCTTTTGCCGCAAACGCTGTCCAAGGCCCATGGTTTCTAACGCGGCCACCGCGCGGGTACGCGACTCGGCCCTACCTAGGCCACAATACCTGAGTACTTGCTCTACCTGTTGGGTGGCATTTAATGCCGGGAACAAATTAAATCCCTGAAAAAATGAAACCACAATGGTCTAGTCGGAACCGATCGACCTTGGCGCGGTTCATGGTCCACAAGCTCTCGCCCAACGCGATGACCTCCCCCGCATCGGGTCTCATTAGCCCTGATAACGCGGCGATCAACGTAGACTTGCCCGAACCCGACGGTCCCATGACCATGGTGACTTGACCATGTTAGGCGTTGAAATCGACGTCTTTAAGAACTTGTTGCTGCAATTTTCCGATCTTGTAGGCTTTTCCGAGTCCTTTGGCATCCAGCGCAAGGCTGCTCATCACAGTAAATCCGCCGGCTGGCTCTTTATTAAGGACACACATCGAGAATATGCCCGATAGAACCGCGAGGATTAGGAGTGCAATGCCGACCGGGATATCGATAAACAGCGGGAAGTCCATCGGAACGGCGAATGTCTTGGCTATAATCCAAACGAGTACTGTCAGTATCGTGGTTAGTATTAGCCCAGCGACGCCGACCCATAGACTCAACTCCAAAATAATGAGTCACAGGCTTCCCATGGAAATACCCAGTGCGTGCAGACTGGCGAATTCCTTAATGTTAGCCATGATGGCGCCTTGCAAGGTCTGCCAAGTAATGACGACGCCAATGAATATGCCGACCACTACCGCAAAGCCAAGCATCACGGATATTCCGCCGTCCTTTAGTTGGGCTTTTTGATTAGTTTTTGCAAGATCCGCACGTGACCATGCTCGGAAATGTCCTTTGCCGTAAGCATTGAGTTGTTCGGCTACTTGTTGGGCGCGGCTCGGGTCTTTAATCTGGACCATCGAGGGGCCTACGCGGGGACCGTCATTCCAAAGGGATAGTTGCTTGGCGGTCTGTGGTGGCTCGGACCCATATGGTGTGGTTGTTTATCTTCGCTTTATCGCCTAACTTGACGCCTAGGGGTTCTTTTAGCGCTTGAATTAGGGCGTCGTCAAGGTCATTCGGCAAGGTCAGCGCGCCTTTGACCGGATTGACAATCATGATCATCACCCCTTCACTCTTGGCAGGTTGGCCGTCTTTGGGAAAATTTGCCTAACCACCGAAATTTAAAAATGGTCGCACTTACTTTGACGACCTCGGGGTGTTGATATATTTCTGCGATAATGCGCCGAGGTTGATCGGTACTATTACCGAATAATTCTGCTACATCCGGTCGCAGCACAATAATAGAGGCGGGTGAACGGTCGATCGTGGCGGTCGAGGATTTACTTAATCCCATGAAGAGCCCGGATATTGCCAGCACCAGCAGTCCCGCTACAGCCAACGCAATCACCGCGGCAAGATACCTTCGCCATTCGTAGAGGAGCGTTGAAAGCGCCAGGGACAAGTGAACTCCTGCCGTTGTACGCGCGTTGAGCGCAAATTTTTAAGGGGCTTTCGTCAACTTAAGGGGTTTCACTGGCTTAAGTGGCTTGGCTAGCCTTTATGCGCAAGTAACGCAGTCGACTTTCTACATCTTCCTTATTTAGATAAACGCCCGCGAGTTGTCGGTATCCCACGTAAGCATCGCGCGCGTGTAGTACGCGCCAATTGTCGAATAACAATACCGATCCGGGTAGTAGTCGACGCCGATAGTGAAGCGCTGGATCATGGCACAGTGCGTTGAAGGCATTGAGTGCTTGATAAAGTAGCGCGTGCTGCCCCGGGGGCAGCACAAAGGGGGCGCGATCATAGTTGTTGTACGTCACTTGCACGAGCTCACCGGAGTCGTCCAGTCGCAGAAGCGGTCGGCGTGCCATCAGGTGAATGCCGCGGTCATAGTCGAGGTATTGACCCGGAATTGCGACTTCGGTTAGTACTTTGTAGAGCGCCGGTTGATCTTGAGCTAAAATTTCTGCCATCTTGAAGCCGTCGATGAGTACGTTTTCTCCGCCAGTGCACTCGGCCGCCAAACAATGAAACATTTGATAGCCGGGCGCATCAAAACTATAGGTGCCGTCGGTATGCGGTCCAATGGCCATGGAAGTATAAGCGGTGTCCTTATGCTCCATATTGGCCGTAAAATCCCAATAGCCGCCGAAGATGGTTTCGCGTATGTAAGAAATTCGCGTGGCGATGGCCTTGGTGGCTTCCGGGGTACCCGGCACTCCTTCAATAAAACACAGACCAAAACGCTGCACCTTCTCAAGCAGGTCTTTCAGCACCGCATCATTATTTAGGAATTCCGCATACGGTACCTCGGGTACGGCATTGCTGATGCCACAATCCCAAAGCGTGCGGGTGCTGGGTAGTATTTCTGGGTTGGCACGCAAGGATGCTAAAAATGCGCTATCAAAATGACTGATGGGGTCATTGTTGGACCATTCCACGGCCAACTGTTGGCCGTTGTTTTCAATTTTTACCGACGCCGAAATATCGGTCGATATGTTAAAAGTGTCGACTAGTCGTTGCTTGGTATCTGGATGTTGACTGGTGACCTCCTGACAATTATCCCGCAGCCAAAACAAAGACACTACTAAATCGGGTCCGCCATTGACCCAAGTAAGATGGACATTCCTATCGATGAGCCGAGCGGCGGTTAGTTGCGAAGTCATGGCAATAGTATAGCAACGTCTGTATCTGGAGACATGAGTGAGCGGGACCTTCGATCCGCGAATCGCGCTTGACGCCACCCATGGGCCGCGGTGATACTCGCACTTATGTTGAACCACAGCGAAAATCTTAAGTACGGTGGGTGGTGGCGCACTCTATCTACGGAGTGGGCGCTGGTCGCGTAAGTTTTTTCGATTGCTACCTTAAAAACCCATCTCCGTCTAAAAATCGGTGATGGGTTTTTTGTTGTCCGTGATTCTTAAAATTGAGTGAATATGAAGGCACCTTTTGACATTGCAGCGGACTTAGATACGCCGGTTTCGGCTTATTTGAAGTTAGCGCCGTTTCGCCCGCGGTTTTTGTTAGAAAGCGTCGAAGGGGGTGAACGGCTCGCCCGCTATTCTTTCATTGGATTCGGGGATTGCCTGGACGTGAGGTTAGATAAATCGGGTCTGTATGTGGGCACCACGCGTGAGCCACGACCCGCATCAAAAATTGAGTTCTTAAGCGCGCTACGCCGTGCACTGGCGTTAGCGCCGCAGCCCAAACCTGAGGTACCCGGCGTCCCGTTGCTGGGTGGGTTAGTGGGCTATACGGCTTACGACGCGGTACGATATTTTGAACGAGTGCCGGGACGTAGTCTCGATTCCACCGAGACACCGCATGCGCATTACGTAGCGCCGCGCTCGTTGTTGGTGTTTGATCATTTGACGCGCAGCGTGGCCTTATTGCACGACGGGAGTGAAGCCGAGCGACAGAGTTTGCGCCGTGAGGTGGTGCAGGCGCTGCGCGGTGCAGTACCTGCGATATTGACGCCAGGTGGCTTCTCGCCGGCGACGCCTTCGCTGGATGAGTATGCCTATGGCGCGGGTGTGCGTCGCGCACAAGAATATATCGCAGCCGGTGATGTGTATCAGCTGGTGCTCGCCTCGCGTTTTGAGGGGCGGCACTCGCTCTCACCGTTCGAAGCGTATCGTGCCTTGCGTTTATTGAATCCGTCGCCGTATATGTATTTTTGCGAGCTTGGGGATATCACGGTGGTGGGTTCCTCGCCGGAAGCTTTGGTAAAATGCCATAGTGGCCTGGCGCAATTGCGGCCGCTCGCGGGTTCTCGTGGGCGTGGCGAAACCCTAGCACGGGATGCTGAGTTGGAGGCCGAATTACTCGGTGACCCTAAAGAGAATGCTGAACATGTGATGTTAGTGGATTTGGCGCGCAATGATCTGGGACGCGTGGCTACGGCGGGTTCCGTGATTGTGGATCCCTACCGCGCCGTGGAGCGATACAGTCACATTATGCATATTGTGAGTGGTGTGCACGGTAAGTTGGCGGCGGGGTTAGATGCCTTTGATCTGTTTGCCGCGACTTTTCCCGCCGGAACACTCGTGGGTGCGCCCAAGGTTCGTGCCATGGAAATCATTGATGAACTGGAGCCGGTGGGACGGCAGCTGTATGGAGGTACGATCGGCTATTTTGGCAGGCAGGGGGATATGGATCAGGCTATCACCATCCGCACGCTGGTGTTTCGTGGTGATACCTATAGCTACCAAGCCGGTGCCGGCATTGTGGCCGACAGCGTGCCGCAAGCCGAATACGCCGAAGTATTGGCCAAGAGTGCGGTGATGCGTCGTGCGCTTAGCATTGCCGCGGAAGGTCTTTGAAGCGTGGGCTATTCCATATGACACCGAAACTATTGTTAATTGATAACTACGACTCGTTTACCTACAACTTGGTGCAAGCCTTTTTGGTGTTGGGTGCTGAAGTAGATGTATATCGCAACGATCAATTAAGCGTTGAGAAGGCGCTCACGTTGGGTTACACCCACCTAGTGGTATCACCGGGCCCTGGTACCCCGCAGGGTGCCGGAGTCTCAATGCCAATGATCGCCGCGTTTGCGGGGCGCGTGCCGATATTGGGAGTTTGCTTAGGACATCAATCGTTGGTGGAAGTATTTGGCGGCAAGGTGGTACGCGCGAGTCGGCTCATGCACGGTAAGGTGTCGCCAGTGTTGCATGATGGTAAGGGGGTATTCGCCGGCGTGCCGCAAAATTTTCAAGCGGGACGATACCATTCATTGATTGCAGAACCGCACAGCATGCCCGAGGTGTTGGAAGTCACAGCGCGTACGGCCGAAGGCGAAATCATGGGTGTGCGGCATAAAAACTTGCCGATTGAAGGTGTGCAATTTCATCCCGAGAGTATTTTGACGCCAGACGGTCCTGTGATTATGGGAAATTTTTTAAAAATTTAACACCCATGCAAAATCTGCCTCCCAAGCAAAATTTGCGACCTGTACTAGAACAGTTGTTGGCCCGTCGTGATCTGAGTGAACTCGAAGCGGCGGATTTAATGGAGTCACTCGCCAGTTCAGAGGCTACGCCCGCGATGGCGGGCGCACTTTTAGTGGCGCTGCGGCTTAAGGGTGAGACGGCCGCAGAAGTGCGCGGCCTTGCTCAAGCAATGCGTGCCCTGGCGCGCCGCCCGGCGATCCCTGCGGCGCTTGATGCAATCGATATCGTGGGAACTGGCGGCGACGCATCCGGTAGTCTGAATCTTTCCACTGGCGCCGCGCTATTAGTGGCTGCCTGTGGTTTGCCGGTAGTTAAACATGGTAATCGATCCATTTCGAGTCGTAGCGGTAGCGCGGATCTGATTGAAGCGTTGGGCTTTACGTTGCCCTTGAACGAAAGCCTAGCTGCGCAGTGTTTTACCGCGACTGGCTTCACTTTTCTGTTTGCACCGTACTATCACCCGGCCATGAAGACGCTGGCTGCGGTGCGCACCGCACTGGGTGTTCGCACGGTATTTAATTTACTGGGGCCGCTGACCAATCCCGCGGCACCTCGTTTCCATCTAATTGGTGCGTTTAGTGAGGCCGCCGCCGAATTAATGGCGAGCACTTTGGCGGGAATGGACGTGGAGCGAGCGTGGGTGGTGCATGGGGCTGCCGGTTGGGATGAGGCCACCCCGATTGGGCCGTTTTTGGCGCTGGAAGTGCATCAAGGACAGATCAAACGACAGGAAATTGATCCGCGCGAATTTGGGATCGAGCCTTGTACCGCGCAAGATCTTGCCGGGGGCGATGCCGCGGCGAATCTTAAGGCTTTGCAGGAGGTGTTTGCGGGTCGCGATCAGGGGCCGCATCGTTCGGCGTTGGTATTGCAGACCGGCATGGCGCTGTACATCGCGGGACGCGCGGCAAATATTGCAACGGGTATTGATATAGCGCGTGCGACTTTAGATAGTGGTGCGGCACTCGCGTGGCTTGAAAAGCTGCAGGAATTCACGCGGGATGCAGCTATAGGCGCACCTCGTTGAGTGGTTTCTTGGACGAAATGGCTCTATCCAGTGCCGTACGCGTGGCGCACGCGAAGCGGTATGAGCCAATCGCGGCCCTCGAAGCGCGCGCCGCTGCGATGGTTTCGGCGCCGACACTAAAAATGTCACCGCTGGGATTTGATGTGATCGCTGAGTTAAAAATTCGGTCCCCGGCGGCCGGTGTGTTGGGGAATCTGAATCAGGGGTTGGATCGGGTATTGGCTTATGCGCGCGGCGGCGCGGCGGCAGTGTCGGTGTTGACCGAACCCTCTCGTTTTGACGGATCATTAGAACATTTGCGCCTCGCTGCGGCGGCGCTCGCGTCCTGCGGCGTGCCGGCGATGCGCAAGGATTTCATTGTAGATCCCTATCAAGTGCTAGAAGCGCGCGCCGCCGGTGCGGGGGGCGTGTTGCTGATTGTACGGATGTTGTCCCGCTCGCTACTTTCTGAGCTTCTGGAGGTTGCGGCTAGATACAGGCAGTTTGTATTATTAGAAGCATTTGATGCGGCCGATTTGACCTTGGCCTATGAAATTTTGAGTGCAAGTGCTACGGATGCAAAAATTTTAGTGGGTGTAAACTGCCGCGACTTACAAACCCTCCAAATGGAAACTGGAAAATTTCCACAACTCGCGTCGCAATTGTCCACCTCGTGGCCTGCAGTCGCAGAAAGCGGTGTTTCGACTCCTGATGACGCACGTGCTGTGAGGGATTTAGGATTTAGTTGGGCTTTAATAGGCACGGCCTTGATGCTGTCACGAGAGCCTGATTTACTATTGGCTGAAATTCTTTTTGCGGCGAGGGCGTCGCACACTTAAATGGATAAATTTATAGTATGTGGATCAAGATTTGCGGTATTACCACCGCTGATGGGATTTATGCGGCCGCGGCGGCTCGAGTGGATGCGATCGGATTTGTGTTTGCAAC
>JAYUFB010000074.1:0-1538 GCA_043738945.1 Gammaproteobacteria bacterium | reverse complement strand
CCGCTCCCCTCGATATCTGGTTTAACATCGCGATCACGCGCGGCCATTTCCCTATCGAGATGTTCGAGTAGGGCCTGGGCATGCTTTGATGCATCCATACGCAATTGCGGGATGAATTCGGCGGGGAGATTGTTGTATGAGACTTTGCGCTGGAAATAGGCGTGCTCCGGATCGCTGCCCAGGTTATGTTCTATCGTCGCGATCAAGTCGGAGACATCGGTATTTAATATCGTGAATTTTTCGTCGTCGCCCACACGCGGTAAATAAGCTCTGCTAAGCACAGCTACTTGGCCATTTTCGAGGCGTTCCACCGCGCCTACGCGGATCAGTTCATCGAGCACCGCACGCATCGGCATATCACCGCTGTAGCGCTTTACAAGTTCACTGAAACTCGGTGAATCGCCTTCAATCGGCAGATGAGCAACTGCGCCGTCGGGCATCGAATAATCGCGCACCCAGCCGCTGATGACGCGCGCCGCGCGGTTGTAATGCTCGACCGGATCGGCATCATCGGGGCTCGGGACGGCTTTGACCCGGACAACCTCTTTTCGGGAGAAGCCGGTGATAATAGCTACCCTTGAAATCGATTGCTTGCGGCCCTGTAGATCAAACTCTTTCGAGGCCACGTCGACATAGACCCATTTGGCGATATCGGCGAATTTTACGTAGGGCACACCGTTCTGCAATAGTATGCGCACGAGCGGGCGCAATACTTTCCGAATGGCTTCAAATAATGCTTGTTTTGCAGGCACAGGTATATTCATTTATGGTTGATGGCACCGGCAATTAGGACGCTCTGTGCGCCATGTTTTAACTTCGTATTTTGTCTGTCTTAGAAATTGAGTTTTTTAAGATTGCGCTAACTGACGGAAAAGCTGGCTTATTGGGATAATATTCCCAAAAATTATATTGTCAAGTGAACTTCTTGTCAGTTTCCACTGGTTTTTCGACGTGGGCGACCTCGCTACAAGGTTCCTGTATTGCAAGCTTTAGACTATCTTGAAGATTTGATGGACATTAGCGGCCGTGCTTAAGGTGTTTGTAGAAATGAAGGGCATTGCGCGGTTGGCTATCAGACGCGGAATCTTGGTCTGCCACTTGATTTACCAGACTTCTATGACTTGGACTTGAGGTAGGTCAGGTGCAAATGTTTCGCGTCCCAGCACTTCATCCATAGCCCGCGCTAGTTTTAAATCCGCGCAGGTTTCAACCTGCAATCCCGCAGATTTATTTGGATTGCAAAAACACTGCAATTGCTTCGATATCATCCGGGGTCAAGGCAGCTACAATCGCGTGCATCGCGACAGCCGCAGGCCGCTGTCCGGTATAAAAAACTTTCAGCTGTTTTTTCAGGTAGGTGGCATGTTGTCCGGCGAGGCGCGGAAACGATGCAGCCCCCTCGGCGTTCGGACCGTGACAGGAGGCGCAGGCGAGTATATTGCGAGCAGCAACCCCGGCCTCATAAATGTGTTTGCCCTTCGCCGTCAATTCCGGATTACCCGCCTTGCCGGACACCGGTTTCTGGGTAGCGAAATGAG
>JAYUFB010000073.1:0-4169 GCA_043738945.1 Gammaproteobacteria bacterium | reverse complement strand
AGAAGACTCAGGAGCCTTTGCCTAAAGATACGCCCGAGCCTCCTCCTGATGATCAACAGGCGCCCGCCGATCAGCCGTTGGGTATCGATGCCGAAGGCGCGGCGGGCGGCGATGCGTTTGGATTGGCGGCCCGGCACGGCGGCAGTGATTTGGTCGGCGGCACCGGTAGCGCGCCCTTTGCTTGGTATACAACGCGCATTTCGGATGCGATTCGGGAGCGGCTCGCGTCAGTCGCCTGCGCCAAATCGGCGAAGGGATCATTGTCATTGCATGTGTTACTCGAGGCAAGCGGCCGAATCAAAGACGTTCAATTGGCCACTACTACCGGCGATCGCAACATTGATCAATGTATCGATTCGTCGCTTAAATCCATGCCAGGGCTAGGGGATCCCTTACCACCCGGTATGCCGGAACAGGTGAACGTAAAGATCGTCTCACGAATTTAAATGGTTGAGTGAGTTTTAGGAGTTGATTATGAATATGTCAAAATTTCTGCGTACGGTACTCGCGTGCGTAACCCTGGCGGTTGCCCCGGCGATGACCGTACTTGCGGCGGATGAACATCAGTCGCTCGAGGAGCTGCGTAACACGGTGATCAATTTGCTGCAAACGCTCGTGGACCAGGGCGTCATTTCGCGAGAGAAGGCGGCACAGATGGTCAAGTCCGCTCAAGACAAAGCGGCCGCTTCGGCCGCTGCCGTGGCGAAGTCGGATGAGGGTGCGGTACGCGTGCCTTATATACCTCAGATCGTTAGGGATGAGATTGCAAAACAGGTTGCGGAGCAAGTTAAACCCGGTGTCGTGGCCGCGGTGGTCAGTGAGGCCAAGACCGAGAAATGGGGGGTTCCGGGGGCATTAGCCGATTGGCTGACCCGCACACGTATCTCTGGCAACCTGACTTTGCGTGAGGAGGATGTGATTTTCGCCAAAGGCAATAGGCAAAGTTTTATTGCCAATCCATCTAATTACTTTAATTATTTTGCCATCAACAACGCGGGCGGATTGGGCCAAGCGGGTTTAAATGTGTATCAAAACGTTAGTGAAGATCGAGCTCGATTCCGCGGTAAAGCGCGATTGGCAGTCGACTCAGACATCTCGGAATCCGTTACCGCCGGCATGCGAATCTCGACCGGCAATACGGGTGATGCCGTATCGCAAACCCAGACCTTAGATGGATCCGCGCCGTACCAATTTGGCCTGGACCATTTATATATCCGACTTGATGAGCGTAACTCGCAGAAATTTCCGTGGCTGTCGATGGTGGGCGGCAAGTTTGCGAACCCTTACGGCACGCCCACTGATCTAATATTCCATAAGGATTTAGGATTTCAGGGGTTTGCCGTGACAGGGCGAAAGGGGTTCGGTGACGGTAGCGTGGATCAGTCGCATGGCTTTGTCACTTTTGGGGTTCATCCGCTCCAGGAAGTCGCACTGTCGGGGCATGACAAATGGTTGGTGGCAACGCAATTGGGAACCCATCTGCGTTGGGGTGAGGGACAGCACTTACGGGTCGCAGGTAGCTTCTACGATTACTTCAATGTCACTGGGATACTCAATCCCCAGGATAGTACGGTCACCAATTACACGGCACCCACCTTCCTACGTCAGGGCAATACGCCGTTTGATATCAGCAATAGTACAATTCAAAGTACCAATCTATACGCGTTGGCCGCCAAATTTCGCCTGGTCAATTTGAGTCTAAGCTATGACTTGCCGGTTGGACGTTATTCTTTGGGCATTACCGCTGATGCCGTCAAAAATCTAGCGTTTGATAGGGGGCGGGTGGACCGCGAAGTGGGACATGCCGTTCTGGCGCGTACTAAGGGTTATCAAACTGAGGTGAGCTTTGGAACACCGACGATTAAGTCGCGTGGAGATTGGCGCGGATTAATAGGTTATCGATATTTGCAGCGTGATGCGGTAATTGATGGGTATACCGATTCTGACTTCCACTTAGGCGGCACCGATGCCACTGGTTTTTACATTGTGGGTGACTATGGTCTCGCAGAGCGGCTGTGGATGCGACTACGGTACTTAAGTTCAAATGCTATCGATGGTGGGACGTTTGGCGTCGATACCGTTCAAGTTGATTTGAATACGCAATTTTAGTGAGCATATGAAAATGAGTCATTTGAAAGTGAATATTCCGAAAATACTCACGATATTGTTAGCTGCGGCGGTCTTCGCGGGCTTTTCGGCGCAGGCTCAAACCCAACGAAATGGCGGCGAAGCGCAAAAATTCATGCAGCAATATCAACAGGTAGCCGCTGAGAAAACCGCATTGCAGACACAGGTTGCGCAGTTAAAAAAAGACTTGGATATCGCCAAGAGTGACGCGGCAGCAATGAAAAAAGAGCGCGATATCGCCAAGGTGCGAACCGGTATCTCACCGGGCGCCGTGGCTCAAGCCACCAGTGCGCGTGATTCGGCGGTGCGCGAGCTAGAACAAGTTAAGCAGAGTAGGACTGAGCTTGTGAATCGCTTTCGTGAAACGGCTAATAATCTTAAAGAGGTCGAAGCCGATCGACTTAAATTACGTAAAGATCTAATGGAGCGTGATACCGCATTTGATACCTGTACGGAAAACAATATGCAGCTTTACGAAATTAGCGGCGAAGTATTGGATCGCTACGAACATGTCGGGCTATTTACTAAGGTAAGCGCTGCGGAACCCTTTACGAAGCTTACGCGAACACGATTGGAGAACCTCGCGGATCAATACCGTACCCGTGCCCAGGAATTGCGGATAAAGAAGCGGGCGCTTACGGCGGTATCAACGCCCGCGCAAGTGCCGCCACCGCCGAAATAATTGCGAGTGTTGTGGTGGGTCGAAATGAGCCTTGCCCCTGTGGTAGCGGTCGCAAGTACAAGAAATGCTGTATTGGTAATCATGGCCCGCAGCGCGCGCTACTCAATGTCGATGAATGCTTGCGGGCAGCGGCCGAACATGTTCAAGCGGGTCGATTACTAGATGCTGATCAAGTACTCGAGCAAATTCTTATATTTCGACCGGACAATCCCGACGCGTTGCACTTGTCCGGTCATGTTGCCGACCGCCTAGGGAGGCCTGGCGCGCTTCCGCGCATTAATCGCGCGATCTCTTCGAGCCCCTTAAATCCCGCCTATCACAACACCCTCGGAATTGCCCTTGGACAGAGCTCGCGAGCCGAAGAGGCCATAGCGTCGTTTCGAGAAGCCTTGGCATTAAAGCCTCTGTACCCGCACGCCATGCGAAACCTTGCGTTACAATTAACCAGTGTGGGGGCGTTCGATGAGGCCGACGATTACTATAGGCAACTGCTGACGATAACTCCTAATTCGGTGGACTTATACGTTAATTTGGCGCAGCTGCGTCAGTTACAGGGACGCATCGACGAGGCTTCCCAGCAATACGAGCAGGCCTTGAGTATAGAGAGTGGGCATGCTGGCGCACACGGTGGTCGTATCATTAATGCACTGTACCAAGCCAGCAATACCTATGGCGATCTGTTGAGGATTGCCAAATTATTCGGGGAACCGCATGAGCAAGCCTTGGCGGCGCATAGGTACTCACACACTAATATACTCGATCCGGATAAACGCTTAAAAATAGGTTACGTGTCAGCAGATTTTCGGCGGCACTCCGTGGCGTATTTTATTGAGCCTATTCTGGCGTGTCACAATAAATGTGAATTCGAGGTGTATGCCTATTCGACAGGGTCAACCCGTGATGATTTCACGAAGCGATTCGAAAAACTGGTCAATCATTGGATTGCGGTAGGCGCGATGAATGATGCCGCGCTTGCCGAGCGCATACGAGCCGACGGCATCGACATTCTGGTGGACTTATCAGGACACTCAGCGGGGAATCGATTGTTAGTGTTTGCCCGCAAGCCCGCGCCGGTGCAGATAAGCTGGATCGGGTTCTTAGCCACCACCGGTCTTAAGAGTATGGACTATCGTATTACGGATTTTCTCGCCGATCCGCTGGGTTGTGAAGATGCGCTATACACCGAAAAACTCATTCGTCTACCGCGAACGTGTTTATGTTATCGGCCGCCTGCGGCGGCACCGCCGGTTGCGCCACCACCGGCTGGTTTAAACGGTTACGTGACATTTGGTTCTTTTAATTCGCCGAGCAAATATGATCCCACCGTCATCAAATTGTGGGCTGAGATTCTTACAGCGGT
>JAYUFB010000072.1:0-28968 GCA_043738945.1 Gammaproteobacteria bacterium | reverse complement strand
CGACCATAGCACCCACCAGGACGATGCCATGCACGAAATTGGATCCCGACATTAGGGGAGTGTGCAAGATGACCGGCACGCGTGAAATGACTTCGTAGCCGGTGAAGGCTGCAAGCATGAAAATATATAAGGCAATCACACCATCAATCATATTATTGTCCTTTAGACGCTTTTAGCCTTCGAGCGCTTTGCGAGTTGCTTCATGTTTGATTTGCCCTTCATGGGTGAGCACACAGCCGGCAAATACTTCGTCGCTCCAATCGATAACCAGATCGCCTTTCACGAGCGCGGGCTTGAGGAGGTTGAATAGATTGCGCGCGTACATTTCGCTGGCGTGAAAGGGGAGTTGCGCAGGCAAATTGACCGGCCCTAATATTCTGACCCCGCCGTGAATGACAGTCTCGCCCGCACGAGTCAATTCACAATTACCCCCTTGTTCCGCGGCGATATCAACTACGATCGCCCCGGTCTTCATGCGTTCCACCGCCGCCTTGCTAATAATGCGTGGCGCGGCGCGACCCGGGACGGAGGCAGTACTAATGACGGCATCCGCGGCGGCGATACGCGCGTCGAGGACTTCTTGCTGTTGGGCTTTTTCGTCGGCGGTGAGCTCGCGCGCATAGCCGCCGGTCCCTTCAGCCGAAACGCCCGTTTCGATGAACTTTGCCCCTAACGATTTGACTTGCTCGCGGGTTGCACTACGCACGTCATAGGCTTCGACCACGGCGCCTAAGCGTTTGGCGGTAGCAATGGCCTGTAGTCCTGCCACACCGACACCGATTACCAACACAGTGGCCGGGCGAATGGTGCCCGCGGCGGTGGTGAGCATGGGTAGAAATTTGTCCAAGGTGTTGGCCGCAATGAGCACCGCTTTATAGCCAGCCACCGAGGCCTGGGAAGAGAGCGCGTCCATCGACTGGGCGCGCGAAATGCGGGGCACCAGTTCTGCTGAGAGGCTGGTGACGCGTCGGGCCACTAGCGCTTTGACTAGGTCGGGCCTCGCATAGGCCTGCATAAAACCGACAATGAGCGCGCCTGGCTTCATAGCATTGACTTCATCTAGACTCGGCGGCTGGACTTTTAGCAAAATATCGGCGCTTGCCAATATCGTCCTTAAGTCGCTAATTTCGGCGTCAGTGTAGAGACTATCTGGAAAACGGGCCTGTACGCCTGCCCCCCGTTCAATTAGAACGCGGGCACCCGCCGCCTTAAATTTAGCGGCAACCTCGGGAACAATGGCAACGCGAGTTTCATTGGGAACGGTCTCCCTGAGGACACCGATAACGACAGGCATGTGAGGATATCTCCACAAAGATTGAATTATGACATAGGAGTCGTTTATTGTTAGCGAGCTATGAAGCCTGAAATTCAAGGAAATGTCCAAGTGTTGGATTGGCGCGACGACTTTGGAGTCGTAGCGCAAGGCTATCCTTTGTCGCAACAAATCCTGCGCACGGATGTGTCGGGCATGCCCTTGGAGTGGGTGGATTATCGGGAGGCCGCGCGGCTGTACCATACCGAACAGGTTGCTTATGCGTGTGGGACCTTACTTTATCGGCTTTATGGGGGGACTTGCGCGAAGACCGGATTGCGTACTACGGTGGATGTGAACTCCATTATTGCGACGCTGGGGCATACGGGAAATCCGGGTAATTTGCGAGGAGCAGGGTATACCCCACCCCTTAATAATCAGACGCTGTTTCGGCGTGACGCTTACCTGTGCCTGTACTGTGGCGCGCGGTTCACCTACAGCCTGTTGTCCCGAGATCATGTCACTCCCTTTAGTCGCGGCGGTCAGGATCATTGGAAGAACGTAGTATCGGCTTGCCGACGTTGCAACAATGCCAAAGCTTCCCGCACCCCGGAACAGGCGGGTATGCAATTGTTGGCGGTGCCCTTTACACCGACCTATGCGGAATACATTTTTCTGAAGGGCCGCCGCGTACTTGCGGATCAGATGGAATATTTGATCGCGCATTTTCCGCGTTCTAGCCCTCTGCACGAGCGCATGCAACGCTGGCCCATGTGAGTTTACTGGGCCGATCCGGCGTTGTTTACTATGTTGATGCCAGCTATTTCATCTTTCGAGCGTATCATTCTATGCCTCCCGACATGGTGGACGCGCAAGGCAATGCGACTCATGCGCTGTACGGATTTGCACGATTTTTATCCGATTTATTGGAAGAGGTTAGGCCGGAGCGCATCGGTATTGCCTTCGATCAAAGTCTTAAATCCGAAACTTCCTTTCGCAATGGAATTTATCCTGCGTATAAAGCCAATCGCGACGCTCCTCCTGCGGATTTAGAGCGTCAATTCTCGCTTTGCCGCGAATTTTGTCGGCTGATGGGGCTTGCCGAGTATGCGAGTGCGCACTATGAGGCGGACGATATTATCGGCACCCTTGCCGCGCGCTCGCGCGCAGCGGGGTTGAGGAATGTGTTGGTGACTCGCGACAAAGATTTGTCACAATTAATTCGTCAAGGCGATATATTTTGGGACTACAGCGGCAATATGCGCTATCAATACGAGGATATTGGTGAGCGTTTTGGTGCGACGCCGGAACTCATTGCGGATTTTTTGGCCCTGACGGGTGATGCGGTCGATAATATTCCGGGCGTACCGGGTGTAGGTAAAAAGACTGCAACCGAGTTGTTTGCAGTGTTTGGTTCGCTGGATGATTTGTATGCCAATATTGATCGAGTGCCGCAGATGAAACTACGCGGGGCGGCGGGTGTTGCCGCCAAATTACGCACACACAAGGAAGCGGCTTATTTCGCGCGACAATTGACGGGAATTGTGTGCAATATGCCGTTGGCGGCGACGCTGGATGATTTGAAGTTGCAACCGCCGCAGGTGTCGGCATTAGATGAGTTTTTTGATACGCATGGATTTGGCACCATCCTGCGCAGGCAAGCACGCCGTATCGCGCAAATCGGGAGTTAAGCTAACGTGGCTCAAAAAAATATCGAATCAGAAATGAATGAACAGCGAGTCTTCCCGCCGAGCGCGGAATTTAAGAAACAGGCGAGCTTAAAAGAGACGGAGTTAAATACGCTCTATGAGCGTGCCGCTTTGGATTACGTCGGGTTTTGGGCCGATCTTGCGGTGAGCGAACTTACGTGGCAAAAACCTTTCACGCAGGCCTTAGATGATGATCAAGCTCCCAATTACCGCTGGTTTGTCGATGGTGAGCTTAACGTTTCGTATAACTGTCTCGACGTGCATCTTGCGCATAACGCCAACAAGCTCGCGATAGTGTTCGAGGGCGAACCGGGTGATGTACGCAAGCTGACTTACCGGGAATTGCACCGCGAAGTTTCGCGCTTGGGCAATGCGTTGCGAGCTCAGGGCATCCAAAAAGGGGATCGCGTAGTCATCTATATGCCCATGATACCGGAGGCCGTCATTGCCATGCAGGCCTGTGCGCGTATTGGGGCGGTGCATTCGGTGGTGTTTGGCGGATTTTCCGCAAATGCAGTGCAGGATCGTATTGAGGATGCCGGCGCGAAGATGGTGATCACCGCAGACGGTGGATGGCGTGGCGGGAAGCGAGTCGAGTTGAAGCAAGCCGTGGATAAGGCGCTTGAGGGAGGCTGCCGCACGGTTGAGAGCGTTATTGTGTTCCAACGGACTGGCGGCCGTTGCGCTATGCGGGCGGGGCGCGATATCTGGTGGCAGGACCTGGTGAAGGGACGCAGCGATGTTTGTACGCCGGAATGGGTCGAGGCGGAGCATCCACTATTTCTGCTGTACACCTCAGGATCGACGGGAAAACCTAAAGGTATCCAACACTCAAGCGCTGGCTATTTGCTGGGCGTGAAATTAACGAGTCGTTGGACTTTTGATTTTCAAGCTGATGATGTGTTTTGGTGTACCGCCGATGTGGGCTGGGTGACGGGCCATAGCTATGTGGCCTATGGGCCGTTAGCCGCGGGCGCCACCGTGATGATGTATGAAGGCGGACCCACTTTTCCGGATGGAGGGCGTTTTTGGCGGATATGCGAATCCCACGGAGTGACTATTTTCTACACCGCTCCTACCGCGATTCGCGCGTTAATGAAGTTAGGGGATGACATACCAGCCAAGTACAATTTAAAGAAACTGCGATTGTTGGGCAGTGTAGGTGAGCCGATTAATCCTGAAGCTTGGATGTGGTATCACCGCGTGATTGGTCAGCAGCGTTGTCCCATTGTGGATACTTGGTGGCAAACCGAAACCGGTTGCATCATGATGACGCCGGTTCCGGGTGTAACTCCCACGAAGCCAGGGTCGTGCTGTAAACCTTTGCCTGGGATTTTTGTGGATATCGTGGATGATAAGGGTCGTGCCGTTAAGCAAGCGAACGCTGGTGGCTACCTGGTTATCAAACGACCTTGGCCTTCGATGCTGCGGACTATTTGGGGTGACAATGAACGTTACTTAAGTACTTACTGGGAGAAATTTCAGAACCGTTACTATGTGGCGGGCGATTCTGCGCATCGTGACGCGGATGGGTATTATTGGCTGATGGGGCGTATTGACGATGTGCTGAATGTGGCGGGGCATCGACTCGGTACAATGGAAATTGAGTCAGCGTTGGTGGCGCACCCACGGGTCGCTGAATCCGCGGTGGTGGGTAAACTGCATGAGATTAAGGGCGAGTCTGTGTTCGCTTACGTGGTTCTCAAGGGCGCGCGTCCTCTGCAGGGCGCTGCAGAAACGGCGTTAATTGCTGAACTGCGTGACTGGGTGGGAGCGCAGCTCAGTCCGATTGCTAAGCCTGATGAAATCCTTTTGACGGAACAATTGCCGAAGACGCGCTCGGGTAAAATTATGCGGCGACTACTGCGGTCGCTCGCGCGCGGCGAAGCTATCTTGCAAGACATATCGACACTAGAGAACCCGGCAATATTGGATCAGCTGCGGGGCGGTAGCACTGCAGTGACTGTGACGGTGGCATCCGCGGCGGTGCTCGTTAAGAAGGTTGCGAAGGTTACGAAGAAGGCGACCAGGAAAAAAGCTACGCGTAAGAAAGCTAATAGTAAAGTTTTGCCACGCAAACGGGGCGTAGCGAAATCGAAAGGGCCGCTGCCGCGCGCTAAGGTTAAGCGTGTTAAGCGCTTACCGAAAGCGAAAGCGAAAGCGAAAGCGAAAGCGAAAGCGAAGGCGAAGGCGAAGGCGAAGGCGAAGGCGAAGATGCCGGCTCGGCGTAAGGCGCGTGCCAAAAAATAGCTTAGACGTTTGGCTGATATCACGGCTCTTTTTTGCAAGCTGAATCCACCGGTGTTACTGTAGTAATACCTATAGTGGGAGAGCTTGTTATGACCAGCAGAGTAGCGACTACACTTAAGATTGCAGCAGATCTCAAACGACGGGTTGTGGCGGCGGCCAAAGCGGCAGACAAGTCGCCGCATGCATTTATGTTAGAAGCAATTGAGCAGCAGACTCAATTAGATGAAGAGCGTCGATCGTTTGTTGCCGAGGCGATCGACTCGCGTGCCGAGGCAATTGCGAGCGGGCAAGGTTACCTGGCGGCGGATGTTCATCGCTATGTGGTGGGGCGGGTGCGCGGCGAGAAAATGACAAGACCTCGAGCGCGAAATTGGCGCAAGTAGTCTACTCGCGGCAAGCATTTGCGAATCTAGACCGACTGGTCGATTTTCTTATTGCAGAAGCTCCGCAGGCGGCTGCTGCTGCGGTTGAGGTGATTGGCGATGGCATTGAGATTCTTGGGCGACACCCGTTAATAGGTCGATCTTGTGAGAAAGGGTTGAGGGAGATTTTAATTTCCTATGGCAACAGCGGTTATGTAGCTCTCTACAGCTTCGAGAAAAGCGAGGATACCGTTCTGGTACTTGCGCTTGGGCATCAGCGAGAAGCAGGCTATTCAGTTTAGGATGATTACGCCATGCACATTGCAATCTTAACTTTCGAAGGCTTTAACGAACTCGACTCGTTCATCGCGCTCGGCATTCTCAATCGAGTTAAGCAACCAAACTGGCGTGTGTCGCTGGCCTGCCCCACCTCGCAGGTGCGGTCAATGAATGGGGTTGTCATACAGGCGCAATGCTCGTTGCGTGAGGCCAGTGCCGCTGATGCCGTGATTGTGGGTAGTGGTACATTGACCCGAGACGTCGTCAAGGACGAGTCGCTCATGGGTGAGATGCAATTCGACCCGTCCCGACAGATTTTGGGCGCACAATGTTCGGGTACTCTCGTGCTCGCGAAGCTTGGGTTACTTAATGGCGTGTCTGCATGCACTGACCTTACCACCAAACCCTGGGTCGAAGAGGCTGGGGTGACTGTACTGAACCAACCATTCTTTGCCCATAAAAATGTCGCTACGGCTGGCGGGTGCTTAGCGTCGCAGTACCTCGCCGCCTGGGTGATTGCCAGGCTTGTGGGTGTCGATGCTGCCGAGCGCGCTCTAAGTTATGTAGCTCCAGTCGGAGAAAAAGAGGCCTATGTATCCCGGGCAATGCGTAATGTCATGCCATTTCTGACGCAAAGCCACTGCTGATTATTCCGGAAATTCTGCGACCGTTTCTGAGCCAGACAGCAAATCAACACTGAGTGGGATTTCCTTGCTATTGCTGCCAACCACAATTTCCGTCGGCGGAACTGTTGCTTTAAGGTCTGGATGCCAGACGCGCATACGATATCGGCCAACAGGCAAGTCCAGCGTGCCCTTGCCGGACGCAGGAATCTTAGCGAAATAAGGCGAGTCGACCACTACTACATAGGCCAACATGGAGTCATGGATATTGCAGCCGAGCACTACTAGGCCCGGTTTGTCGAATACGATTCCTGCCTGGGGCGAGCCTGCATACAACTTGAGCGTGAAAACCTTGGCCGGCGAAAATGAATATACCTGGTGGCGAATCTGATCACTGTTGGGAAAATTAATCGTAGTGCCGGTGCGCACCACACTCACTATTGGCACGAACCGCTTGTGGATTTGGTCGACTATCGCGCTCGCGCGCTGCGCTGGGATTGAAATGCCGATAGGATCAAACACCACCACCACATCTTCGCCTGCTGTGCCGGCGGTGGTCTTGACGTTAAATGTCACCTTATCCGCGAAAGCTACATTACCAAATTGCACCACCAGTAGAATTAGCGTCGCGCATAGCGGCTCGCGCCGATATTTCATTGCACCACTCTTGTTCGATGCTCAACAATATCGCGTTTCATCGGCGCTAACAGTTTCAAGAGCTGGTTGATTGTCCCTAAATCGGTGTGTTGCTCTTTGAGTACCTGACGCAGTATTTCCACCATCTGAAAGAATTCAGCCTCTGAAATTTGATGCCCAGCATGCACTTCTTTCATGGAATCGCCGCTGTACCGACACGGACCGCCGCTAAGCTCACAGATTTGCTCTCCGAGGAGATGCTTTATTCGACCGAGTTTCGAGTCTCTAAAACTACGTCCGAGGATAGGATCGGTTGCCACACGATCAATAAGAGTGTTGCAAATGATGGCAACGCCAGCGTCGCCGCCCAAGCGTGCGTACAGCGTTTCCCCTGCACAGACGCACAAGGATCCGCTGCACCATAGCACTAATACGGCAAAAAGCTGGAGTGAGATCTTAGTCATAAAAAACCTAGTTATGTATCAGACTAAACGGACTCAGGATTGCGCGCTGTGAGTTAGGACACAATTTCCTACCCTTCAGTGTATTAGCCTTGCGGGCGCGTGATTGATATGACAACAGTCCGAACCGGACCTATGGGTTAGTGGGTATGAGGCAATCAAAGTGTTTGCTGGCTCTTCTAGTATTCTTGGGCAGTGCTGCAATAGCGCCGCCAGCGGGCGCTGGGAATCGACTTCAATGGACCGGTGCGGTGACGCAAGTGGAAGGGAGTTCCGGCGGGGGTATCGTGCCCTGGGCTCTCATAGGAGGTCTTGGAACCGATGATGAGATCGGTGCAACTGCTTTCCTTACCAAGGTTTCACTGCAAGATTTCTCGCTTCAAACCGGTGGCGTGAGCGCTGGCATAAAGAATCGGTTTGAATTGTCTTGGGCGCGACAACGTTTTAATGCCAATTCCGTAATACCGGGATTAATCTTGGGCCAGGATATTGTCGGGCTAAAAATTCGCTTGGTGGGTGATGCGGTGTTTGAGTCGGATTCAATTTTCCCGCAAATCGCCGCCGGCGCTCAGTGGAAACGCACGTTAGATTTTGGACAAATCCCGCGTGCTGTGGGAGCTTCTCGCGGCCAGGATGTTGATTTGTATTTGGCGGCAACCAAACTGTATTTTGCAGCAGTTGCAGGTCATAACGTGATTCTTGATGGGACGATAAGGCGAACGCGTGCCAATCAATTGGGTCTGTTGGGTTTCGATGGCAAGCAAGGCGGATTTAGTTGGGTCCCAGAAATGTCAGCGGCTGTGTGGTTGAGCGACTCGTTGCTACTTGGCGCAGAGTTTCGCGCCAAACCTAGCAATTTAGCTGCGTTTCGCGAAGGCAGCGCCAAGGACCTCTTTTTAGCATGGGGACCCGGTAAGAATTTTACACTAACCGTCGCCTGGGCTGATCTCGGCCCTATTGCGGGAAAGACCGCACAGCACGGCACATATTTATCTTTATGGGCCGGCTTTTAATATGGGCCGGCCTTTAAGAGGTGTGCACGTCCTCGGCCCTCCAGATGAAGGTAGATCCGGCGGCTATGCGAGTTTCTTAACGTCGCGCTTGTAGCCACTCGATAATTTTACCCGGCACTTCGCGCAGCGCCCGACCGCTCACGTACATGCCGATGTGTCCGGTATCGATACCCGCCGCGCTATAGTCCGTGCTGCCGATTCGCGCGCCTAGCGGCTCACTTGCACTGGGCGGCACAATGTGATCGCGCAACGCGTACAAATTGAGAACCGGCAGAGTAACGCTTGCAAGGTCAACCTTGCGGCCACCAATTTCGAGTGTGCCATTGATGAGGCGATTTTCCTGGTAGAACCAGCGAATAAATTCACCAAATGCAGCGCCGGCTTGGTCGGGACTGTCGAATATCCATTTTTCCATGCGCATGAAATTTTCAAGTTCTCGCGAATTGTCGAGCAAGTCGATGAGCCGCACATATTTTTGCTGCGTGAGGCGAAATGGCATGAGCGACAGAAATGCCACATTCAACATTCCCCCGGGTACATTGCCCGCTTGGATCATGAGATCCACGTCAATGCCCTGCACCCACTTGGATAGCAGGTTTTCAGGCGTCTTGAAGTCGATCGGCGCGACCATGAGCACCAGATTTTTCACCTTTTCGGGATGCATGGCGGCGTAGCACAGACTGAAGGTACCCCCCTGACATACGCCCAGGAGATTGACGGCATCAATGGGGTGAGCGGCAATGATGTGCCGCACACAGCGGTGCAAGTAGCCGTTAATATAGTCGTCGAGATTGAGCAAGCGATCGGCCCCATCTGGGTAACCCCAATCGATCAGATATACCTCAATCCCAGCCTTCAACAGTACTCGGATCAAAGACCGGTCTTCTTGCAGGTCCATCATATAAGGGCGATTGACCAGGGCATAACAGATCAACACCGGGCGCTGCCCACAGGAGGGTGCCATTGGCGCATAACGATACAAAGTCAGTTTGTCTTGCGAGAAAACCGCGCGCTTGGGTGAACAACCTGGCGCGGACTCACTCACCGCTTAGCCTTTTTCTTCGGCGCAGCACGACTCGGCCTTTTTGCGGCGCGCGGTTTTCTCACAGCTCCCGGCTTGACCGCCGTCTTATCCGAATGCTCGCGTAACTGGTCTAGTTGCCCCTGCATCTCCTTCATCCTTAAATGCACGGTGTTAAGCTCCGCGCGCGTTGGCAAATCGAATTGCTTCGTACAGGACTCCATAAGTTCGCGCTGCTTGGCATTGAGCTCGTTCAAGGTGTTGGTCAAATCGGCGAGCAGCCCGGCATAGTTTTTTTGGTGGGCCTGCGCCGAGTAGCTCTTTTCGGCATGGTCGATCCATCGATCATACAACGACTTAAGATTCGCAAAACTATTGCCCGCCTCCGTTGCAGCGGTCATTTCGGCACTAAATGCTTGCGCCGCTTCGCCCCCGACCGAGGCCCATTGCTCCGCGAGTTTGGATTGCAACTCCTGATAGCGGGCGGTGAGCTCGAGAATACGCTGCCACAGCGCCTGTTGCTCCCGCGTAGCGCCAAGCCCTGGCAACGAGGCTGTGGGTGCCCAGGCGGTCATTCCCGGCACGGCGTTTTGCTGCATCCACTGCTCGAACCCAGCCGCAAAATTCTTAACCTTTCCAGATGGATCGAGATTCTGCAAATTCTGCTGCCAGGTCAGGAGCGAGTCGCGCCAGGCATTCAACGGATCGTTAGTTTCATTCACGAGGCACCTCGGGGTTTGCATTGCATGAAAAACTGCATTTTTGATCAAATTGTCTCAAGTGTGACGTATTCCGAAATTCTATAAGTATTTGATATTAAAGAACATATATATTTTTATTAGCGATGATCCCGTAATTTGAGGATTCACAAGTAGCATTTTGCGGCGCATACTCCTTACTCTACATTGCAGTTCGACTTATAGTCTGGACGTTAGAGAGTGTACCGCTATGGCCCCTGAACGCGTTATCAAGAAATATGCTAACCGCCGATTATATGACGCGACCGGTAGCCGCCATGTGACCTTGGACGATATTCGAAAATTGATTACCGGCGGCGCGCGCATTAAGGTGGTGGATGACAAATCGGGTGCTGACTTGACCCGCGCGGTGCTCCTGCAAGTCATTGCGGAGCAGGAACAATTTGGCACACCGGTGCTGAGCACGGAACTACTCGAGAGCATTATTCGTTTCTACGGTAATCCCGTGCAAGAGATGTTGACCAGCTACATGGAACAGAGCGTAGGTGGCTTGCTCAAGCAGCAACAAGCGATGCAAGCCAAAATGGCCAAAACGCTTGAATCTCCTCTGGCACCCATCGCAGAGCTCACCAGCAAAAATATGCAGCAGTGGGCGAAACTACAAGCATCGATGTTGTCGGGATTTACTCCGGGGCCGCCCGCGAGTGAAGGTCGCAAGAAAGACCGGAAAGGAGGTTAGCTAATGCAGGTTCAATCAAAGACGATCGTCATTACAGGCGCTGGGCGCGGCATCGGTCGAGCGCTCGCCGAGCGCTTCGCATCCCGCGGCGCTAATCTCGCCCTGCTGGATCTGAACATGCCAGACCTTGAGGCAACGCGCACCCGGTGCGAAGCACACGGCGTGCAAGCACGCTGCTATTTAACCGATGTGGCAGCCGAAGATCCCGTGGCTGCATCGTTGGATCAAGTGGTGCAGGATTTTGGCCGTCTGGATGTGATCGTGAATAACGCCGGTATCGTCAAAGACGCGCTTCTGGTCAAAGTAAAAGACGGCGTCGTGGTCGGCAAGATGTCGCTCGACCAGTGGCAGGCGGTTATCAACGTGAACTTGACCGGGGTATTCCTGTGCGCCCGGGAGGCCGTGGAGCGCATGATCAAGCTAGGCAATGGCGGCGTAGTGGTCAATATCTCCAGTATTTCTCGGCACGGCAATGGCGGTCAGACAAACTACTCAGCGGCCAAGGCCGGTGTGGCCAGCATGACGGTGGTCTGGGCCAAGGAACTGGCGCGCTATGCCATTCGAGTCGGAGCCATTGCGCCTGGATTCACGCGCACCGACATTCTGGCGAGCATGAAACAAGAAGTTCTAGAAAAAGTAATAGCCCCAGTTCCGCTAAAACGTCTGGGCGAGCCTGCGGAAATCGCCCACGCGGCTGAATTCATTGTCGAGAATGATTTCTTTACGGGACGCTGCATTGATCTGGACGGCGGGCTACGACTATGAGGGTCGAGCACCACAGCTAGAGTTTGGGCCACCCAGCGTACTCGCTGAACTGACGCGCACAGCAGGTCGTCGGTTGCCGCCGCCATCGCAGCAGAGCGCTGACGGTTGGACACGAACTGCCAGCTCGCCACCAAATGCTCCACCGCGTCCGCCTCGTACTCGCATAGGGTGCGGGTCACTGGCTGCTTAGCCGAACGATGTACGAGCACATGGGCCAATTCATGCACCAGAGTGGTAAATTGCTGCTCACGAGATAGACCTCGGCGCAGCAGAATCTTACGGCGATACGCGGCACCCTGAATGAAGTCACCGCATTCGCAACGCCTAACGGGTGTACCCAGGGAGGCGGCAAAAGCCTCCAGCGAATCCAAGTGTTGTTTAGGAATCAATCGTGGGTGCACGCTATGAAGCCTTCTGCAAGAAACCGACCAGGTCAGCATACTCCTAGAGGCGCTGAGTTCTAGTAGAAGCGGTGGGTTCGAGGCACTGGAATTAAGTTAATTTGGCGACCAACCAGTCTCGCGAGAGCGTCGCCCCGCCTCTCGCAGCGCATTAATTCTTACCGGAATTGATCGAAATTACCTTTAAAAGGCGTATTTAAGGGCCTAAAAATATATTTTGCACTGCATACTTTTTTTGTTATAATGGCGCCGCCCAGTGATTAAACCCTAATTTGGAGATTCTCATGTCCGACACTAAATTTGACCTAGACAGCATTCTCAGTACTTACCATGAAACCTTTGCTCCGCTACTGCGCGCGCAGCAGGAAAGCCTCAAGACCATCGAGCGACTCGCCCGTAACCAGTTTGCCGTCGCTGGCGACTACCTTGACTGGAGCACTGCTCAGGTCAGAGTTGGCGTGAACGCTAAGACCGCTGCCGATGGTGCAGCCTTGCAATCCGAGATTAACAGTCGCTTAGGTGACAAACTCCGTGTGCGTGCCGAGGAGTTCAAGCAAATCGCTACGGAATCACAGGGCGCCCTCAGCCAATGGTTCGAGAAGACCAGCGATGAAGTCGTGAAAAAGGCCAGGAAAGCGGCCTAAGCTCAACGATCCCCAGAGTAACGACGCAGTTTATGCAGTCGATGCGAAAAAAAGGGGCGACACCGGTCGCTCCTTTTTTTTAATCCTGGCTAATTTATAGGCTGCCTTTATGACGATTTTTAAGTAATGTAGCGCCATGACTGAAAATCAAGACCTCACTCGCAACGAGCATCCAGACTTGCAGCAATTCATGCAGCGCGAATTTCGCGCCTCGCTCGCTGCGGTCACCGGCGGCATTGCCCCAGATGATTACATCAACGCCTGGTGGGATTGGTATCTGCACCTCGCAACTGAGCCTGACAAACAGGCTGTGCTTGCGAAGCGCGCGGCGCAATCGAGCTTCGATATGTGGAATTTCGCGCTACGATCAGCCACAGGACAACCACTGGAACCAGCGCCCGAGGACAAACGCTTTAGTGGCACCGCTTGGAATAAGTGGCCTTTTAATATGTACGTGCACGCGTACAAAAATTGGTCTGGTTGGTGGCAAGAAGCCGTCGCCATGCCGGGTGTTGTGCCTAAAAATGCGGCACTGATGGAATTCATGGGCCGCCAAATGCTAGAGGCGGCATCGCCAGCCAATCATTTGGTCACCAATCCGGAGTTATTAGAACTAACGCGCGCTGAGTCTGGACAAAATTTAGTGCGTGGATTGCAAAATTGGTTGCAGGACGCGCAGCGTACGTTTAAAAAGGAATCCCGGCCCGCATCGAGCAAATTCAACGTGGGACGCGAGCTTGGCATTACGCCCGGCAAGGTGGTCATGCGCAATGACCTCATCGAACTGATTCAATACTCGCCACAGAGCGATTCGGTGCGCGCCGAGCCGATTCTCATCACGCCGGCTTGGATCATGAAGTATTACATCCTGGATCTATCGCCTCAGAACTCGCTGGTCCGTTACCTGGTCGAGCAAGGCCATACGGTGTTCATGGTCTCCTGGAAGAATCCGACCAAGGCTGATCGCAACTTAGGAATGGATGACTACCTGAAGAGCGGCGTTTTCGCGGCGCTGGATGCAGTTACCGCCATTATTCCGGATCGTCGTGTGCATGCCGTCGGCTATTGCATCGGCGGCACTTTGCTGACTATCGCTGCAGCCGCTCTCGCGCAGCGCAGTGATCATCGACTGGCCTCGCTAACGCTGCTCGCTGCACAAACAGATTTTAGTGAACCCGGTGAATTGTCGTTGTTCATTAGCCCCAGTCAGCTCGACATGCTAGAAGCGGTGATGCAAAAGGCGGGCGTACTTAGTAGCGATAAAATGGGTACCTCCTTTGCGCTACTGCGTTCACAGGACCTACTCTGGACCCCAGCCATTAACAGCTACCTCAAAGGCAAGCGCGACGAACCCAACGACATGATGGCTTGGAATGCGGACGGCACTCGCATGCCTTGGCGCATGCATACTGAATACCTGCACAAACTTTATCTGCAAAATGAATTAGCGCGCGGCGAATTCAAGGTTGCCGGCGAGCGTATCGATCTTAAATCAATACGACTGCCTCTATTTGTTGTGGGCACAGAAACCGATCATGTCGCGCCGTGGCAATCAGCGTATAAGACTCGTGCTCTGACGCAGTCCAAAGATTACACCTTTCTGTTGACCAGCGGCGGCCACAACGCAGGCATTGTCAGCGGTCCCGTCCATCCGAAACGCCGGCATAGAATGCTGACATGGACGGATGCGCGCAGCTCGCTGACACCGCAACAGTGGCAGGATAAGGCCACTTTACACTCGGGTTCTTGGTGGCCTTCCTGGGAACGTTGGTTGACTCAGCATTCGAGTCCAAAGCGCGTGGTACCGCCCTCCATGGGCAATATCGTCGCGGGTTACTCTCCAGTGTGCGACGCGCCCGGAACGTTTGTACACGAAAAATAGCCCTAATAAATTACCCGCAACCAGAAACCCTTGCGCTCGGTGCCCAAGGCAGAGCACACTCCAGTCATCGCAGTATAAACCGCTGCACTGGATTCAATCGTGACTAGCCAAAAACGACGTATCGCTTATGTAACTGGCGGAATGGGAGGTATCGGGACCGCGATCTGCACGCGGCTCTGCCAGGATAACTATATCGTTATCGCGGGTTGCGGCCCCGGATCGACGCGCAAAGATAAGTGGCTGCGTGACATGAAAGCCAGTGGCTGTGAAGTGCATGTTTCGCTCGGTAACGTGGCGGATTGGGAATCGACAGTGGCTGCGTTCGAAAAGGTACGTGCCGAGATCGGCGAAGTCGATATTCTGGTTAATAACGCAGGCATTACTCGTGATGGCACCTTTAGGCGCATGAGCAAAAACGACTGGGATGCAGTGATTAACACTAATCTCAATTGCCTGTTTAATGTCACTAAGCAAGTCATCGACGGAATGCTTGATCGCACCTGGGGTCGTGTCATTAATATTTCGTCGGTCAACGGCCAGCGCGGTCAGTTTGGCCAGACCAACTATTCCACGGCAAAAGCCGGCATTCACGGCTTTTCTATGGCTCTAGCGCAGGAAGTGGCGGCGCGCGGCGTGACCGTCAATTCCGTATCTCCCGGCTACATCGGCACCGACATGGTACGGGCAGTACGGGCCGACGTGCTGGAGAAGATTGTGGCTTCTATTCCAGTCAAACGACTCGGCGAACCCGAAGAAATTGCCTCCATCGTCGCTTGGCTGGCGTCCGACCTATCCGCATTTGCCACTGGGGCAGACTTTTCACTCAACGGTGGTTTGCATATGGGTTGAGGCGCGCGTGGTGTCGAATGATGAAAAAGCCTTAGTGGCTAGTTTTCACTATTATGTGCCGCTAGCAAATGTAAATGGCGCATGCGTTCGTCCGTTGAAGGGTGGCTCGACAAATACCCGCTTTTTGAAGCTTCCGGATGCAATGCTACCAATTTCTTGAGGACATCAGCTAGTAGCTGTGGCGACATCCCGTTACCTCGCAGCAACTCCGCGCCATAGTCATCCGCCTGTCGTTCCAGATCTTGAGAATACTTAGCCTGCGCTAATGCAACCGGGGCGGCCGCTAACAGTTGGCTAATATCGCCTATGTAGAAAGTCAAAAATGCGCCTAATACGGAGCTTTGTAGCAGCAACTGTAGTCCGTGATGTCCGTGAGCATGGCCTAATTCGTGCGAGAGTACGGCCATTATTTGCGGATCGTTATTGATTGTCGTAATGAGGTCGTCCAATACGATAATCGAACCGTCAGGCAGGGCAAAAGCATTCGCACCCAACGATGAGCCGCGAAACAGTAATTTTGAATCCGAAGTTCCACCCCTGGGTAGCTGCAGTGCCATGAATTGCGCGGTTAGCGCTTTTTGGCGTTCCTTGCTGGTTTTGCTGGGTAAGAGAATTCTACCGTCCAATATTTTCAACTCTTGCGTCGTAATAGTTCTACCGACACTCGCGGGTAGCCGACGGGCACCTTCGGCTGCCGCCCATGGAACACCCCAACGAAATGCTGCGATCGCCAACGCTATAAAGGCTGCGCACGAAATCAGAACCATGGGTAGTCGTCTTTGTATTCGATCGACTCGACCATCTCGATGGGGCGTCATTGCCAACAGCGCATCAAGGCCGGAAAGATCACTAACTTCGCAGAAAGCGCCCCCTTTAAAGCGTAGTCGACGTGCCGCTCTCCCCAAACGCTCGTCTATCTGTACCTGGCTAAAGGGGATTTTAAAGTCGAAACTCTCTCCTCGCACAACAAGATCATCGCTGACCGTCGATAGCTCGACTACATATACGTGCGTCGAGCGTCCATCAAAATAGTTCGCGCGCAGCATGTATGTGACCTCCCAGAACCTACAACGCTATATCGAAGTCAAATGCTGTTGTCGCCTCCTCACCGACGGTACCCACGGCCTCCGGTTCTGCGGCCGCAAATTCCTGTAAATCACTGGCGGGCAATACGCGCATACGTTCAATTTGATTCTATGGTTTTTGACGCTGGCCGATTCTGGAAAAGGTTTATCAAGTATGGCGGCCCTTCGCTGAGATAACTCAAGTAAAGTGCCACTGTGTCCGGATCACCACCATGGTTATTTCTAGCATCGATAATCAAAGCGTCGGTGCGATGTAGAAACGCGAAGGCCGCCCCGATTGCATCCCTGGCATAGTCAAGCGTGGGAACCGCATTGCACTGTAAATGCACAATGTTCCCGGCAAGAATCTCTACCCTTGGTCTGGCCCCATTTTCTTTCATCAGTCGCTCTCGTGTCATCACCGATGGAGCCGCTTCGGATTCATCGGCAAACGGGACCGGGCTGCAGCTGACACGTAGATGTTTATCGTGCGCGATAGCAGCCAGATCAGCAGTTAGGATTGAGGCAAAGTCTTCGACTGAAGAGTTCTTGTCGTAAGCCCTGGACGCAAGCTTAGCTTTGAGGGCTGCCGCGAACTCCTCAAATGCATTTTAATTATAATAATCTAACATAGATAGTCAATATCTATCTATTATATAGAAACAATCGATTTAATCTATTAGGAAAAATCAGCAATGATACACGCCTGTTTCCAATTAAATGTTCGCAGGAGTTAATTCATGTCTCTGATCAATACCGAAGTAAAGCCATTTAAAGCCACCGCCTATCATAATGGCAAATTCGTGCCCGTGACCCACGAGTCGATCAAGGGTAAGTGGTCGGTCTTTGTGTTCTACCCGGCCGATTTCACTTTTGTTTGCCCGACTGAACTCGGTGATCTTGCTGATCATTACGCAGAATTTAAAAAATTAGGCGTTGAAATCTACGGTATTTCAACCGATACCCAGTTTACGCATAAAGCCTGGCATGACACATCGGATACCATCAAAAAGGTGCAATACCCCTTGGTTGCCGACCCCACGTTGACACTGTCGCGTAATTTCGAAGTGTTGATTGAGGAAGAGGGAATGGCCTACCGCGGTACTTTCGTTATCAATCCGGAAGGGCAGATTAAAGTCATAGAGGTAAACGATAACGGTATCGGTCGCGATGCCAAGGAATTGTTACGCAAGGTCCAGGCTGCGCAATATGTCGCCGCTCATCCGAACGAAGTATGTCCCGCAAAGTGGACGCCTGGCGCTAAAACGTTGGCACCGTCTCTTTCTTTGGTAGGCAAGATTTAATTTAGGAGCGGGTACCATCATGTTAGACGATGCTCTAAAAATTCAATTGAGAGAATATCTGGAACGTATCGCGCAACCGGTGCAGCTCGTCGCATCGGTTGACGATCAGGATAGCTCGCGCGAAATGTTGGAAATGCTGGCGGATATTGCCGCCTTGTCGACGCTGATCTCGGTGGAGGTGGTGCGTGATGATGCGCACTTGAAACCTTCTTTTGCCCTGCGTCAACCGGGCACTGAAGCTCGGATTCGCTTTGCGGGACTACCCATGGGCCACGAGTTCACTTCTTTGGTGCTCGCGTTGCTACAAGTAGGAGGCTATCCGCCGAAAGTGGATAAGGAAGTCATTGAGCAGATCCGCGCGCTGGAAGGCGAGTTTGTCTTTGAAACCTTCATTTCCTTGAGCTGTCAACTCTGTCCAGATGTTGTTCAGGCATTAAATATGATGGCGGTGGTAAACCCAAAGATTCGTCACACCATGATTGATGGATCGTTGTTTCAGGGCGAGGTTGAACGTCGTCAAGTGATGGCGGTGCCCACGGTGTTACTCAATGGCCAACCCTTTGGTCAGGGTCGGCTAGAACTAGCGGAAATCATTGCGAAGTTGGATGTGGGTGCGGCCAAGCAAGACGTTGCCAAGATCAGCGCCAAGAAGGCTTTCGATGTCTTAGTGGTGGGCGGTGGACCTGCGGGAGCTGCGGCCGCCATCTATGCGGCACGTAAGGGTATTCGTACCGGCGTCGCGGCGGAGCGCTTTGGTGGACAATTGCTGGATACCGTTGGCGTTGAGAATTTTATCTCGGTGAAGGAAACTGATGGCGCAAAGCTTGCCAGCGGCCTTGAGAGCCATGTGCAACACTACAATGTCGATGTCATGAATCTACAACGCGCTGAAAAATTAGTTCCCGGAGACTTAACCGAGATCAAATTCGCGAGTGGCGCAACACTTAAAGCACGCTCGGTTATCATTGCTACCGGTGCAAGGTGGCGGGAAATAAATGTACCCGGCGAACGCGAGTACCGCAATCGCGGTGTTGCTTATTGCCCGCATTGTGATGGGCCTTTGTTCAAGGGTAAGTCGGTCGCAGTAATCGGGGGTGGTAATTCTGGTGTTGAGGCTGCTATTGATTTAGCGGGCATCGTGCGGCATGTGACTGTGATCGAATACGATCCGCAGTTACGCGCCGATGCCGTTCTCACCCAAAAATTGCGTAGCTTAGTAAACGTGACCGTAATCACCAATGCGCAGACTACTGAAGTGACTGGTGATGGATTACGCGTGAATGGACTCAAGTACAAAGATCGCCCAAGCGGCGTGCTAAAAACCGTCGAACTGGCGGGAGTATTCGTGCAGATCGGACTCGTGCCGAATACCGATTGGCTAAAAGGGGTTGTTAAACTATCGCCGCACGGCGAAATCGAAGTCGATGCGCGCGGCCAGACCTCGGTACCCGGTGTATTCGCGGCCGGCGATTGTACTACGGTGCCATATAAGCAGATTGTAATCGCCGTTGGCGAAGGGGCAAAAGCGTCATTGAGTGCGTTCGATCATTTAATCCGTGCACCGCTTTCCGTGGCGGCTTAGCCGGAGCCGCTTAACCGTGAATCAGTTTATGACTTCACGGGTCAAGTATTTGTCTTTATATTCTGGACCGATTAGGGAGAATCAATTACTGACATGTGATTTTTGCGATTTTAGTATTTGTGAATGACGGCCGATGAAGCTCGTAACAATGCACAAAAAGCCCTGGCATGCGGTTGCTGTGGTGACGAAGGGTATCGGCTGTCAAGCTGTGAAGGCATCGAGCGGACGTCGATTTCTTTCGGGCGAGGCACCCGCGCTGCCGCTCGCGAATTGTACATCGGCCGGCAATTGCCAATGTCATTACCAAAAATATGATGATAGGCGAGCGGAATTGAGGCGCGAAGCCGACAAACCTAGATTAGTTTGGTCCTTGTCCCCGATGGGTCAGGGAAACCATGCCAGGTGACGGACTGCGGACGGCATTGCGCGGCGCGCCGCTGGTATCGCCGTTGTTGGAGAAAAGTTTGTCCAAAACCATCCGAGCATTCGGTACGATCGAGTGCCGGCAAGCTCGCTAAGAATTGGCGAATATGGCTTCAAGTTACCATTATTTTCCGAAATGGTTGTGGCCGGTGTTAGTGTGGCATTTGCATGAAAAACCTTGTAACGACCGACTGGCTTGCGGCAGAACTGACAGCGCCCGATTTGATTTTGTTTGACGCTAGCTACTATTTGCCTGCTGAAAATATTGATGCGCGAGCACGTTATGCGGTAGAGCATATTCCTGGCGCACGTTTTTTTGACATTGATGAGATCGCCGATCCGTCGACTACTCTGCCTCATATGGTGCCGAGCGCAAGTCGGTTTGAGCATCTGCTGGGTGCAATGGGCGTCTCAAATAGTACGCGCATGGTGTTCTACGACCAACGGGGACTTTTTTCCGCGGCACGGGGTTGGTGGCTCATGTGTTTTTTTGGCCATGAATCGGTCGCGATACTGGATGGTGGATTGCCCAAATGGCGCCGCGAACTGCGATCGCTAGTGAACAAAATTCCGCCTGCTGCTGTGCCACAACCCTATGTTGCGAGTTTGCGTTCGGGGCTGTTACGCGTGATGGACGATTTGGTGGAGAATCTTCGCACCCATCGTGAGCTAGTCTTGGATGCGCGCTCGCGTCCACGCTTTGAGGGAACAGTGCCGGAACCTCGGGCGGGAGTAGTCGGCGGACATATCCCCGGCAGCCGTAGCCTACCGTTTGGTGAGTTACTCAACGCCGATGGCACGATGCTTTCCCCCGATCGACTGCGTGCCCTGTTCGCGACGTTAGGGGTTGAGCCTGATACTCAAGTGATTGCGAGCTGTGGTTCAGGCGTTACGGCACCGTTGATTACATTAGGCCTCGCCGTTGCAGGCTACTTGCCTGGCGCTGTCTATGATGGCTCATGGACCGAATGGGGCGGGTCTGATGCCCCGATTGAGACCGGGCGGTTGTGAGGCTAATGTAAGTGCGCGGCTATCATAATCATCGCAATGGGATTTATATTCGCTGGGCTGGCGGTTCCCACAGCACTTAGCGCACCCGTGCTTGAGGCGGTGTATTGAGTAATACTTCCACCGATGTTGTAGATATTGAAGGCGCTGAGCGCATAAGCAAATGTACCTATAAAAGCCAGTGACTCGACCGCCATGCCGGAAGAAACCTGTAACGAAGCCGGTGTGTTGGTTTGCGGCGCACCGCCGTTACTGATGACAAATTGCGCAATGTATCCGGTATCGACGTCGACTCCTAAGTTTGATAGCGCATATAGACTCTGGCCACCCGCGCCAAAAAATAACTGACCCGGGAAGTTTCCCGTTATCGTGGGCGGCGAGCTTGCCGCGGCCGCAAGCCCACCGTCCGTACGAATCGAGAATTCCGCTACCGTGCGATTTTCTGAGTTAACCGCGTAGGCAAATTTACCGCTGACATCAACACCAATCGAATTCCAAGCGTTACCCGCCGCAACGGCTCCGGGCGACAGGGCGGAGAGTACTCCATCTTGTCCGATAAAGTACTGAGATAGGCTGCCACCACTTGGGTCACCTCCGCCGAAGTTGGCAGTGTACAAAAAAGTGCCCGTAGGGTTGATGGCGATCGAAGACGGTCCAGTTCCCGCAGCGACGGCCGGAAATATAGCGGTTAGAGTACCCGTACTACTGATGAGATATCCTGAAATCGTTGCATCATATTTGTTTATGGCGTACAAATAGCGGTCGCGCGAATCGATTGCCATCGCGCCTGGTGATTGACCGGTTGTTACCGTGGCAGGAGTAAGCGCGGAAAGTGTGCTGCCCGTACCCGCAGCAGATTGCGAAATCGTTTTGTCCTTTGAATTGCTGATGTAGACATGCCGGCCCATATTGTCCGCCACAATTGCGACGGCTCTTGCAAGATATTTTACAATCATAAGGCCTCCTTGAGGAAGCGCGCTCCGCGCTTTACGTTGCAGGTAACCCTACGCGCTGTTGTCACCCTAAGCTGCAAATCTTTGAATTTCAGCCGCAATTGTCTGGTGCGGGAATATCGCGAGTTGGGAAAAAAGGCTAATGCGATCAGCGCTTGGCCCGCTCAGCGCCCGATTCGCCGGCGCCTAAAATCACTGATAATTTCACGCGCAGCATTGTGGCCAGGCGCGCCGGTAACGCCGCCGCCTGGGTGGGTGCCGGAACCGCACATGTAGAGGCCTTTCAAAGGGCCGCGGTAGTCGCCGTGTCCGAGCATGGGGCGTGCGGAGAATAATTGATCGAGGCTCAACGCCCCGTGGAAAATATCGCCGCCGATCAGGCCGAAGGTTCGTTCGAGATCTAGCGGACTCATAATTTGTCGGCCGAGTACTGACGCTTTGAAATTGGGAGCGTGGCTATTCACCAAATCAATCATGACGTCGGCGACCTGTTCGCGGTGGTCGTCCCACGAAGCACCGTTTGGCAGCACCGGCGCGACGTGCTGACAAAATAAACTGGCAACATGTTGTCCAGGGGGCGCGAGACTATCATCCAAAGTGGAAGGGATTAACACTTCCACAATCGGTTTTTGCGACCATCCGCCCGCCTTCGCGTCCAGGTACGCGGTTTCCATGTACGCAAGACTCGGTGCCATAATAATGCCGGAGGTGTGATGCTCGGCGAGCGCGCGACCGGGGAGTACGCTGAAGTCTGGAAGCTCGGACAGAGCGACGTTCATACGAAAGGTGCCAGAGCCACACCGCCAATGATTTATTCGCTCGCGAAAGTTGGGTTCAAGCACCGCAGGGTCAATCATCGATCCGTATAGCAGCTTGGGGTTTAAATTAGATATCACCGCGCGAGCACGAATTGCCGTACCGTTACTCGTGACCACGCCAACCGCGCGACCGCGCTCTACTATTACTTCCCGTACCCCGCTGTTCACGCGGATGTCGACGCCGCGTTCTGCGGCCGCTTTGGCCATGGCTTGGGTAATGGCACCCATACCGCCAATGGCGTGACCCCATGCACCTTTTTTGCCGTTCACTTCGCCGAATACATGATGGAGGAGTACGTAGCCTGAACCGGCAGCGTAGGGACTCGCGTAGTTCCCCACGATACCATCGAACCCGTAGGCGGCCTTAATGGGTGCGCTCTCAAACCAAGTATCGAGATAATCACCGGCCGATTTTACGAACAAATCCAATAGCTCACGCCTTAATGGCATATCGAGTTTGGCTAAGCGCTTGCCTAAGCGTGCGCCGCGCAGTAGTTCCGGCATCGCGGCCAGCCAACTGCCGGCAGTCACATTGGGCGGGGTTTCGAGCACTAAATCGCGTAGCACGTCCGCAATCGCATCGAGTCGCTCCGTGTAGGCATCTAAGCGACCGGCATCGCGAGTCGAGAACTTAGCGACTTCTTGGGCGGTTTTACCCGCGCCGATTTTCAAGTACTGCGATTCGTTCAGAGGCAGAAAATTGGCAAGCTTGCGTTCGACCACCCGTAGACCATGCCGGGTCAAATCGAGATCACGAATGACTTTAGGATTTAAGAGCGAGACTGTATAGGCGGCAACCGAATTGCGAAACCCAGGATGGAATTCTTCGGTGACCGCCGCCCCGCCCACCACGCCACGGCGTTCCAGAACCGTGACTTTTAACCCCGCAGCGCCAAGATAAGCCGCACACACGAGGCCGTTATGCCCGCCGCCAATGATTACGGCATCTTGGGATGCAGAGTTACTCATTTTTTCGCCGCTTAAAGTTAACCACTATTATAGGCTTTGTATTCTAGTCCTAAAGCGCGCGCCACCGCCTCGTGAGTAATGGCACCGGCGTGGATATTAAGACCCATCTTAAGGCCAGGATCGTGTTCAATAGCCTTTTGCCAGCCGTGGGCAGCGAGGGCCTTCACATACGGTAGTGTCGCGTTAGTGAGTGCAAAGGTGGAGGTGCGTGGCACGGCGCCGGGCATATTCGTGACACAATAATGAATGATGCCGTCAAGTATAAAGATGGGTTCCGCGTGAGTAGTGGGGCGGCTAGTCTCGAAACAACCGCCTTGATCAATAGCGATATCGACCAGCACCGCGCCCGCTTTCATAGTCTTGATCATGGTGCGCGTCAGCAATTTAGGCGCGGCTGCGCCAGCAATTAATACAGCGCCTACGACGAGATCGGCGTCCCGTACTAATTCTTCGATGGCGTGTGCGGTCGAGTACACGGTTTTCAGCTGGCTACCGAAGAGGGATGATAGTTCGCGTAGTCGTTTCGCGGAGCGTTCGACGACCGTCACATCGGCGCGCAACCCTACCGCCATTTCGGCGGCATTCGTACCGGAGACACCGCCGCCTAGAATCACGACCTTTGCGGGGGCTACACCGGGGACACCGCCTAATAACACACCGAAGCCACCATTCGCCTTTTGTAGGCAGTTGGCGCCAACTTGGATGGACATGCGTCCAGCGACTTCGCTCATCGGGGTCAGTAAGGGCAATGAGCCGTCAGAGGCGGTGACGGTTTCGTAGGCGATGGCGGTAGCGCCTGAGGCTAGGAGACCCTTGGTTTGTTGGAGATCAGCGGCGAGGTGTAGATAGGTAAATAGGGTTTGGCCAGAGCGCAGTAGTTTGCATTCGGAAATTTGCGGCTCTTTAACCTTGACGACCAGTTCAGCGCTTGCGAAAACTGTCTCTGCGTCTATGGCAATGCTAGCACCGGCCGCCATATAGTCGTTATCACCGAATCCAATTCCGTTACCTGCACCGCTTTGTACTTGAACTGTGTGTCCGGCATCGACGAGTTCGCGCACGCCCGCGGGAATTAGGCCGACGCGGTATTCATGAACCTTGATTTCTTTGGGTACGCCGATTTTCATGGAAACTCCACGTTAAGAATAGGGGGGTGAAAGTCCATTAGACTACTCAAGTGTGTCGCCGGAATATTGCAAAGTATGAGAGAAATTTGAGTTAAAGTGGCAGATTCCACCTACAATTGCTATTTAGTCGCAATATTTTGCCATCTTTAAAGCCTGAGGTGCGAATGAAGCTGGATCGCTATGATCGCGCTATTGTGCGCGCGTTACAACAAAATGGTCGCATCACGAACGCCCAACTCGCGGAGGACGTGAATTTATCCGAGTCGGCGTGTCTGAGGCGCATGCGGGCTTTGGAGGAGGCGGGATTCATTGAGGGATATACCGCACTCATCAATCAACAAAAAGCGGGCTGTCCAGTGAATGTATTCGTGAATATTACGCTTGAGCGCCAGGAGCAAGCGCATCTGCATGCGTTCGAAGAGGCGGCGCGTAAAGTCCCAGAAGTGATGGAGTGCTATCTGATGTCGGGTGAGTACGACTATTTGCTACGTGTGGTGCTCGCGGACACAGCAGATTTTGAAAGGCTGCATAGTCAGCATCTGACTCGTTTGCCGAATGTGGCGCGAGTGCAATCGAGTTTCGCGTTGCGCACCGTACAAAAAACACGCGAACTGCCGGTGCGCGTTTAAGCCTTAGGTCTTAAGGCGTAAGGCTTAGGGTGAGCGCGAAGTGTATTTTTACCGCGTCGTCGACCCACTCGGTACTCTTCCAATCGCCTTGGCCGACGCCAAAATCTAGCCGCTTAAGTTTGGCGGTACCTTCGAGTTTGGCGTCCGCCGCGCTGCCGGCAGCGCTGGCAGTGCCGGGTGTGAAGCGAAATTCAATGGGTACGTCTTTGGTGATGCCGCGCAAGCTGAGGCTGCCTTGCGCGGCATAGCCGTTCGCTGTTTTAGTGAAACTACGCGTGATGTAGTGTGCGGTGGGGGTGTGCGCGATGTCGAAGATATCGGCGCTGCGCATGGTTTTATCGCGATCTTTATCTTGGGTGTCGAGCGAATTGAGGTCGATTTGCACATCGATGTGGTTACTCGCTGGTGCATCGGGTGCGAAGCTGACGAGAGCGGTAAATTTATGAAACTCGCCTTTGAATTCCGCCCCCGCTTGGACGCCAATAAATTCTAGGTGACTTTGCGCGGCATCGGCGGTGTAGTTAGTGGCGGTAGTTGCGGCAGTGGTGGGTCGCATAACCGCAACGGGTAGCGTGACCAGCAGAAGTGCGCCTAACAGAGGCGCGGCGCGGGGCGGAGTGGGGCCAGTTTTACGCATAATCAGGGCTTCTTGGATCGAGTAAAGGGCAGCATTCGGCGCAATACATCATCCTTGTTCCAAAAATGATGTTTGAGCGCCGCGGCAATGTGCAGTGCTGCGGTAGTGAACAGCGCAATCGCCAATATTTTATGAGTGTCATCAAATAAATGAAATGCATTTTCACTTTTACTGATTAGATTAGGCCAGGTGAAAAACCCGAACCAACTGACTGAATAATTTTTGGCCGACGACATAAGCCATCCCGATAAGGGCATGGCGAATAGAAACCCGTACATGGCAACATGGGTGAAGCGTGCAAGGCGTCTTTCAATGGTAGTCATACCGGCGGGTAATTCGGGCGGTGGATTTTTAAGCCGCCATAGTAGTCGTAGAACCGCTAACATCAGTATGGTCATGCCGAAGCTCTTGTGTCGTGCTAGTAGTCCGAGCTTATGGATGCCTAGGGGCAAGTCTTCCGCCATAATGGCGAGCGAAAATTGGACCACGATTAGCGCAGCGACGACCCAATGAAATGTCTGGGCTGTAGCGCCATAGCGCGTAGACTTTGGTGTTGGCATCGACATTCTCCAGGGGCACAATTGAAGATCGATGAATAGTTTAGCAAGACGGACAGGTATCACACGGCGATTCTGTTGTGGGCGCCATTTCTGGGTCGGGATGCTCGGTTGCCTAGTCCTGCTGTCTTTGACGTCGTGTTCGCGATTGAGTTCAAGGCCGACATCGAAACACTCGCCCTCGGGGATCACTGGCCTGCCATTGCCGCCTCCGCATTCGAGCGGGCATATGTCTTTTAAAATTGATTCAAAACAGTCGGACTTGCGTATTTTAGTGTACCGCGCAGGTGCGATGGCGCGTTTGGGTCACAATCACGTCATCGTTAACCGGGCGCTCGTAGGCTGGGTGGATCTTGCTGCAAAAATAACCGATTCGGCTTTTGCGTTGCAAGTGCCGGTGGGGGCCTTCGAAGTAGACAATGCCGCGCTGCGACTTGAAGAGGGCGGCGATTTTCCGGGTGAAATTGATAGCGGATCCATCGACGGGACATTGCGCAATATGCAAAGCGCGGCGTTGCTGAATGTGGCGAGTTATCCCACTGTTAATGTCAAGAGCGTTGCCGTCTCCGGTGTGCAGCCGGGCCTGGTAGTGACCTTGGCGATTAGCGTGGCGGGGCATGAATCGAGGATCGTCGTGCCGTTCACAATGGTGGGATTACGGGCTGAGCAGCGAATTCAAGCGAGCGGGAATTTTGTTTTGCGTCAGTCGGATTTGGGCTTAACGCCAATTAGTGTGATGCTGGGTGCGCTCCAGGTTCAGGACGAGATGCGCTTAAAATTTACAATAATCGCGGTTGCGCGTGCGAGCTAGCTAGCCGCGCTAGCGGCGCTAATCCATCGCTGCGGTGATCAAAATAGGTGTGCCTTCCGGTGCAGTCAGCACAGTTGCGTGCGTGGCGCCCGATCGAGTGGGTATTGTATGCGAGGGTTCGATGCCTTTTTCCGCTAGCCGAGCCAACCGGATCTCGAGATTTTCAGTCTCAAATAATAACGAGGGTTTGCGAATGAGGGCCGGGTCGTAGAGTCCTAAGTCAATGGTGTCGCTGGTGCAGGAGACATGCGCTAACCACGCCTCGGGTTCATCCATGCCGACGAAGCCGAATTGCTCCCAATAATATTTAGCGGCCTCGTTGTCGTTTGCGGGCAAGGCTATTTCTTGAAAGTAACCGCAGTCCGAAATATTCGTACTGGGACGTTTGCTGGGAGAAAATGTACGAGCCTCGACTAAGTGAATCAAGTGATCCGACGGGTCGCGCCAGCTTAATTCGTTAAACACGTCGTTGCCGAGTCGGCGCGATTCGAATTCAATGTCTAGTCGTTCCAGTTCGGTCAAATAGGTCAATAAGTTGGGTTTGACGAAGGTCAGCCGCGGTGTCGTTAGGATTTCTTGATGCAGGCCGATAGAAATTCTACCGTCCGTGACGACCGCATAGGGATGGCTCACGGCTTCACCAACCTGAGCCTCGGTGAATCCTAGTCGTAGGTAGAAATCTAGCGACAATTGAATATCGGGCGTAGTGACGGAAAATTCTAAGAATCGGCCGATCACTGTAGACTGCTCACACGCCGCCGATGCAAATATATTTCATCTCGGTGTAATCCAGAATCCCGTATTTTGAGCCTTCGCGACCCATACCCGATTCCTTAACGCCGCCAAAGGGAGCTACTTCGGTGGAAATAAGGCCGGTGTTTAGGCCGACGATTCCGTATTCAATGGCCTCTGACACACGCCAGCTACGGGCAAGATCGCGGGTGTACATATAGGCGGCCAAACCGAATTCCGTATCGTTTGCCATAGCGATGGCTTGGGCTTCGGTTTGAAATTTAAATAGAGGTGCTACTGGTCCGAAAGTTTCTTCGCGGGCCACCAACATTTTCGGTGTGACCTGGGTAAGTATGGTGGGTTCGAAAAAAGTGCCCCCAAGGACGTGTTTTTTTCCGCCTAAGGCGAGAGTTGCGCCTTTCGAGAGCGCATCGGCAATATGTTCTTCAATTTTCGCGAGTGCCTTCGCATCAATCAAGGGGCCTTGATCGGTAACTCCGGCGAGTCCATCACCCACCCGCAATTTACGCACGGCCTCGGTTAGCTTCTGAGCAAATTCCTCGTACACTCCCGCCTGGACCAAGAGTCGATTGGCACAGACGCACGTTTGCCCGGTGTTTCTAAACTTACTGGCGATCGCACCTTGCACAGCGGCGTCTAAATCGGCGTCGTCAAATACTATAAAAGGGGCATTACCGCCGAGTTCTAACGATAATTTTTTGACGGTGCTGGCGCACTGGGCCATGAGTTTTTTGCCGATTTCGGTCGAT
>JAYUFB010000071.1:0-29091 GCA_043738945.1 Gammaproteobacteria bacterium | reverse complement strand
CAAATACTATAAAAGGGGCATTACCGCCGAGTTCTAACGATAATTTTTTGACGGTGCTGGCGCACTGGGCCATGAGTTTTTTGCCGATTTCGGTCGATCCGGTAAATGTCAGCTTGCGTACCAGCGGATTGCTGGTCATCTCGCCGCCGATAGCGGTTGCAGAGCCAGTGACGACATTGAAGACGCCGCGAGGGATGCCCGCTCGATGGCTCAATTCCGCCAGAGCTAGGGCCGAGTAAGGGGTTTGCGTGGCGGGCTTGCAGACCATGGTGCAGCCGGCCGCTAATGCGGGTCCGGCTTTGCGGGTAATCATCGCCGACGGGAAATTCCAGGGTGTGATGGCTGCCACTACGCCGACCGGCTGGCGCAATACCATGATGCGCTTGTCGGCCTGATGACCTGGGATGATGTCGCCGTAAAGACGTTTACCTTCCTCGGCAAACCATTCAATAAATGAGGCGGCGTAGCTAATTTCAGCTTTTGATTCGGCAAGCGGTTTACCTTGCTCGGCGGTCATGAGCACGGCGAGATCTTCTTGATTGGCCAGCATGATATCAAACCAACGCCTTAATAAAGCCGAGCGATCTTTGGCGGTACGTGCCGCCCAGGCGGGCAGGGCGGCGGATGCTGCTGCGATGGCGCGGCGAGTTTCAGCAGTTCCCATATCGGGAATGGTACCGAGTTTGGCAGTAGTCGCCGGGTTGTGCACCGGCAATGTGCCGCCAGCGTCTGCCGCTAGCCAAGTGCCATCAATAAAGCAAAGTTCGCGTAACAACGTCGGATCTTGTAGTTTCATCATCAGCCTATTTGTGCCCTTAAGAGCAAGGGTTTACTGCAGTTGGGGCGAGCAGGATAGCGCGTTCGTTCACTCTCGCTCAACTTAAAGCTAGATCAGTGGATATAATCCCCCTAATGACACGCCATAACCGGTTTTTAATGACATCTATGTTGGGTGTCGCGTCACTGCTTGCTCTAAGTGCCTGCGGCGGCCCGGCTGCACGTGTACCGCTGGCGACGGCGTTAGTGGCTCCGGAACAATTGAATCGGTTGATGGTCAGGTATGCGGAGGAGTATTCACGCGTTAATCCGCAATCCCCCGTACCGCCGAATGATCTAGCGCCCCAATATTTGGCGGACTCGCTGGATCTTGAGCGGCGCTATTTAAGCGCTGTCAACGGTCTGTCGCGCGAGGGATTGGACCCTCATTCACGCTTGACCCTGGATATTTTCAAGAGGCAGCGGGAACTCCGTGTGGAGGGTTATACCTACCCGTCTGAATTGATGCCTCTGAATCCGTTTGAAGCTCTTACGCCGGCAACTTCACCGCGCATGAATCAAATACTTATCAATATGCGTGAAGGATTGCGCCGCGGCTATATCTTGCCGCAGGTGGTGGTTGCGAGATCCCTCGCGCAGCTCGGCAACGCGGCGGATGAGGCCCCTGCCTATGCCTTATTGCGGAATTTCTTAAAGACTGAATATCTGCCGCGCGCCAGGGCCACGGTGGGATTGCAGGCATTGCCACTGGGCGAGGCTTGGTATGCGTATCGAGTACGAAGCGTGACGGGCACGGGCTTGACTCCCGCGGCAATTCATAAGCTCGGTATGCTTGAGGTAGGCCGCATAAAACCGCGACTGCTTGCGACCTTGGCGATAAGCGTTGCCCAGCATCAGCCCATGCGGTTGTATACGACCCCTCATGAGTTAGTAGATTCTTATAAGGAGTTAAAAGCCAAGGTGCTGGCGCTGATGCCGAACTTGTTCGCGCAAGTTCCGGCTGATTTTGATATTCGTGCGATGGATGCTGGCGTTGCAAGTTACACGGCACTCAATTCACCCAAGCTCTTTTTTCAATCCGCCGAGCCTGGCTTTGTCACGGGACCAGCGCATTTAATAGTCAATACGGCTGATTTAGCTAATTATCCGGCGTTTTCGATGGAGGCGCTGTTCTTGCGCGAAGCCGTGCCGGGAAATGTTTTACAAATGTCTCTTCCCACGGGAGCACCTACTACAGCGTCGTTTCGCCCAGAACACTATCCCGCCTTCGAGGCAGGATGGGCTTTGTATGCGCAGTCTTTAGGCGATGAGCTGGGGTTGTACCGTGACCCGGATGCAAAAATTGCTGCTTTATCAGCTGATTTTGTATGTGCTTTAAGCAGCGTGATTGACACAGGGTTGCACCTTAAAGGTTGGACGCGGCGCCAAGCCCTGGAGTATCTACGCGCTCAAATGCCGCCAGGGTTAGGAAGCGCATTGGATGCAGACTCAATCGTGGATCGGTCCATCGCGCTACCGGCCGAGGCTCTGGCTTGTAAAGTCGGTGAGATAAAGATTCGCGCCCTACGTGATCGGGCCGAGAAGATTTGGGGTACAGACTTTGATATTCGGGATTTTCATACCCAAATACTTCAGGATGGGGCCATGCCGTTGGATATTTTAGAATTGAAGATCGAGGAATGGATCAAATCCCCTCACAAGGCACATCAATCGCAGTCAGAATAGTTTGTGCGCTTAAGTATTTGGGTTTTGCTACTGACGATGTTCCACGCCATCACTGTGCTGGGTGCAAGTGCGGCGGTAAATGGTGCGCCGGTGAATGAGATGCGAGCCGCCGACATACCGATCAAGGTCACGTTGGATGCGGGCGAGCAAAGTGGTCGAGCAAGTGCTACGGTTAGCATTCATGCTAAGCGAGAGATTATTTGGGGGCTAATTACCCAGTGTTCAGAGGCGTTGCGACTTGTGCCGGGGCTGGTTGAATGTAATGTGTTGGAAGCGGCAGCGGATCATTCTTGGCAGCGAATTCGCCACGTGATGGATTATTCCTGGTATGTGCCGCGGCTGACTTATGAAATTCGCGCGACTTATACTGAGCCTGAGCAAGTAATTGTTGAGCGAGTAGCGGGTGACTTGGCGCGTATGCGGGCATCTTGGATTTTGAAAAGTCAGGGTGAGTACACGGTTGCTCAGTATCGGATGGAGCTGGTTCCGGGGTTTTGGGTGCCGCACTGGATTGTGCGAGCCGCGTTGAAGCGCGATTTGCCAAAGATGTTGCGTGCTGTGCAGATGCGGGCGGAACTCATTCAGAATGAATTAATCGAAAAGTAGGGCGCAATGCGAAATGTGATCGATCGAAAATTTGAGCGACGCTTGGCTGGATTGATAAATTCCCGCCAACGAGGGGTATTGCGTGGCGGCCTTAAGGGAGTAGAGAAGGAGTCTTTGCGCGTAACGCAGGACGGTACGATAGTGCAATCGCGTCATCCGCACGCACTAGGCTCGCCGTTAACCAATGAGCACATTACGACGGATTTTTCTGAGTCCCTAATTGAGCTTGTGACACCTCCTTTTCAGGAAAGTTGGGAGTTATTGCAATACTTATGCGATCTTCACCAATTCGTTTACCGGCATTTGGACGAGGAGTTGATGTGGTCGACTAGTATGCCCTGCGCTATCGATGGCGACGCAAGCATACCGCTGGCGCAATTCGGGAACTCGAATGTCGGACGAATGAAAACCATTTATCGTCACGGCTTGGGGTTGCGCTATGGCCGTATTATGCAAGCTATCTCCGGCGTGCATTTTAATTATTCGTTCGCGCCCGCCTTATGGGAAGTGCTAAAAGACGTCAATGAGTCTAATCAGGAAAATCAGGATTTTATTTCAGAGCAATATTTTAGTGTGCTCAGAAATTACCGCCGTTTCGGCTGGCTAATATTGTATTTATTTGGCACATCCCCAGCGGTTTCCAAGAGTTTTTTTGGAACTCGCGAAATTATTTTGCCAGCGTTCGACCCGGACACTTATTACGAACCGTATGGCACTTCACTACGCATGAGCGACATCGGTTATCGCAATAAAAATCAATCGACGGTCAGTGTATCGGTGAACAGCCTCGATGAGTACGTGCGAGACTTGTCGAATGCTACGAGTACACCATTCCCTGATTATCAAGCTTTAGGCGTGAAAGTCGATGGTGAGTATCGCCAGCTGAATTCCAATATTTTACAAATAGAAAATGAATATTACAGCTATATCAGGCCCAAGCGCGTCGCGCGCTCAGGCGAACGCCCAGGCCATGCATTACGTCGCGCCGGGGTGGAATATGTCGAAGTGCGAGCGCTTGATGTCAGTGCGTTTGATCCGGTCGGTGTTAACCAAAATAAATTACGCTTCCTGGAGGCGTTTCTGGCTCTGTGCGTGTTGCGCGAAAGCGAGCCCATTAGTCGCAATGAACAAGAATCGTTAGACGCCAATCACTTAAAGGTGGCGCGACGCGGACGCGAGCCTGGACTGCTTTTAAATCGTCAGGGCCGCTCGTATTCCATGATGACTTGGGCTAAAGAACTGCTCGACTCGATGCAGGGCATTTGCGAGTTGTTGGACAGCGGTGAATCTGCGCGCCCGTACATGGCGGCGCTTGAACAACAGCGCGTCAAGATTGACGATGTTGACCGTACGCCGTCGGCAAGACTGCTGGCCGAGATGCGGCAGAGTGGTGAGTCGTTTGCCGAGCTCACACTGCGAATGTCTCAGTTGCATAAGGACTATTTTTTGGGACTGTATCCGCCCAATGAAAGTCGATTAGCGGAGTTTGCTGCTGAATCGCAGGAATCACATGCTGAGCAACAACATATTGAGGCTAACGACACTTTAAGTTTTGATGCCTACTTGGCACAGTACTTAAAAGAATAGCCACGGATTAATAAAAAACCCTTAAAAAAAGTTTTAGTAAATGGCGATTTCCGCAGGATTGTTAGCGGTTCGGCTGGCGCGAAACATTCCTTCGGAATTAAATTGCATACTGATTTCGCCTAGGCAATTGATGGCGATGACTCCGCCTTCGCCGCGCAATTTAATAAGCTCTCCGTGCACCACCTCGCGCACCGCTTGTTGCAACGAAAGCTTAGCAAATCTGATCCGAGCGCAAATATCGTGGGCCACTGCGGCGCGAATGAACATTTCCCCATGCCCCGTGGCGGACACGGCAGCGGCTCGATCATCGGCATAGGTTCCCGCGCCAATGATGGGTGTGTCGCCGATACGGCCGAAGCGTTTGCCGGTCATGCCGCCGGTGGAGGTGCCAGCCGCAAGGTGACCATGTTGGTCCAACGCGACCGCGCCTACGGTGCCCACATGAGAGATCGTGAGGCCGGAGAGAGCAGCATCGCCGCCGCGAATGCGTTCTAGTTGCCGCCAACGGGCTTCGGTATAAAAGTAACTCGTAGGGACCACGGCAATGCCCTCATGAGCCGCGAATTCTTCAGCACCCGCACCGCTCAACATCACATAGGATGAACGCTCCATAATGGTGCGCGCCAACTCGATCGGGTTTTTGATGTGGGTCAGACCGCAGGCGGCACCCGCTTGCAGTGTATTGCCGTCCATAATGGCGGCGTCTAATTCGTTGTGACCCTCGAGTGTGAACACGGCACCTCGGCCCGCATTAAATAGCGGGTTATCCTCCAGCACGACGACCGCGCGCGCAACTGCATCTAGGCTGGTGCCGCCTTTACTTAAGATGGCGTAGCCCGCCTCTAATGATTCGGCAAGACCTGCTCGATATTGATTTTCTTTGGCCGTGTCCAGCTCTGCACGTGGAAGCGTGCCTGCACCCCCATGAATTGCTAGTCCGTACATTGTTTCAAGGCTATCATCTTTTTCCTATGAATCCATTCCTAAAAACCGGTGCCATTAAAAGTCTGTTGATCGCCAATCGGGGCGAAATTGCCATTCGCGTCATGCGCGCCGCGGCTGAGTTAGGTATTCGCACCATCGCGATTCATTCGCGCGAAGATCGGTTTTCGCTGCATCGGACTAAAGCGGACGAAAGTTATTTGATAGGCGATGGCAAGGGTCCAATTGAAGCGTATTTAGACATCGCCGATATTATTCGGGTGGCGGTCGAGGCAGGCGCCGATGCTATTCATCCGGGCTATGGTTTTTTATCGGAGAGTCCTGAATTTGCCGAGGCTTGCGCAGCGGCCGGCATTGTGTTTGTGGGTCCGCGACCCGACGCTATGCGTCGCTTAGGAAATAAGGTTGAAGCGCGCAATTTAGCCGTAAGCGCCGGTGTGCCGGTGATGCCGGCAACCCCACCCTTACCGGTCGACGATGCGCAAGTGCTGGCCATGGCGCACACTGTAGGATTTCCATTAATGCTCAAGGCCAGCTGGGGTGGCGGCGGCCGTGGCATGCGAATTGTCGAGGACGATACGGCGTTGCTTGAGTCCGTGACGGCCGCGCGGCGCGAAGCCAAGGCGGCTTTCGGCAAGGACGAAGTATATCTTGAGAAATTGATTCGGCGCGCCAGGCATGTCGAAGTGCAAATATTAGGCGACGCGCATGGCAACCTAGTGCATCTATACGAGCGCGATTGCACAGTGCAGCGGCGCAATCAAAAAGTGGTGGAGCGTGCGCCAGCAACATTTCTGACCGATCAGCAGCGGGCAGATTTATGTGAAGCTGCATTAAAAATTGGTCGCACGGTGAATTATCTCGCGGCGGGAACCGTAGAATTTTTACAGGACGCCGACAGCGGTAACTTCTATTTTATTGAGGTCAATCCGCGTATCCAGGTCGAACACACGGTCACTGAATGTGTCACCGGTGTGGACTTGGTTAAAGCCCAGATTCGCATCTGTGCTGGAGCGCTCATTGGTAGTGTGGAAAGCGGTGTGCCAGTGCAGGAAAACATTAAAATAAATGCCTACGCGCTTCAATGCCGGGTCACCACGGAAGATCCTGAAAATAATTTTATTCCGGACTATGGCCGCATCACTGCCTATCGTAGTCCGGCGGGGTTCGGAATTCGTTTAGATGCGGGTACGGCCTACGCGGGGGCCATTATTACGCGGTTCTACGATTCGCTGTTGGTTAAGGTGACTGCCTGGTCACCTACGCCGGAAGAAACCATTGCACGCATGCATCGCGCCTTGTGGGAATTTCGGATTCGAGGTGTGGTAACCAATTTACGTTTTCTCGATCAACTCATTACCCACCCGAGCTTTGTCACGGCAGACTATACCACTCAGTTTATTGATCAAACACCCGAGTTAATGCGTGCGGTGCGTAAACGGGACCGCGCGACGCGTTTGTTGAGTTTTCTGGGTGAAGTGATTGTTAATGGTAATCCTGAGGTGAAGGGGCGAGTCCAGCCGAAGCAACCGGTTTTCCCGCGTTTGCCGCGGGTGGGTTTATCGCCCCCGCAACCCGGTACCAAACAAAAATTTGACGAGTTGGGACCGCAGAAATTTTCACAATGGATGCTCGGCGAGAAGAGAGTATTTCTCACGGACACTTGCATGCGTGATGCGCACCAGTCCTTGCTGGCGACGCGTTTTCGCACGCGGGATATGAGTTTGATTGCGCCTTTTTACGCGAGTTTACTGCCTGAGCTGTTTTCGGTCGAATGCTGGGGTGGTGCGACGTTTGATGTCGCTATGCGATTCTTAAAAGAAGATCCTTGGGAGCGTTTGGCAGAATTACGCGCGCGAATTCCCAATCTATTGCTGCAAATGTTATTGCGCTCGGCAAACGCTGTCGGTTACACCAATTACCCAGACAATGTACTGCAATATTTTGTAGCTCAGGCCGCAAAAGCCGGAATTGACGTGTTTCGAGTTTTCGATTGTTTAAATTGGACCGCCAATATGCGGGTCACCATGGAAGCGGTTGGTCAGAGTGGGCGCTTGTGTGAGGCGGCCATTTGTTATACGGGGAATTTATCCAATCCTCGTGAAGTTAAATACGATTTAGGCTACTACATAAAAATTGCCAAGGAACTAAAGGCGATGGGCGCGCATGTTCTGGCGATAAAGGATATGGCTGGATTGTGTCAACCACACGCAGCCAGTGTACTAGTGCGAGCGCTAAAACAAGAAATAGGGTTACCGATTCATTTTCATACGCACGATACCAGCGGAATCGCCGCGGCCAGTGTGCTGGCAGCGATTGAAGCGGGGGCCGACGCGGTGGACGGTGCTATTGATGCGCTCTCAGGTCTTACATCTCAACCTAATTTAGGCTCCATTGTCGAAGCCTTGCGTTTCAGTCCCCGTGACTCGCAGGTAAACCCCGATAACTTGAGGTTAATTTCAACCTATTGGGAACAGGTTCGTCATGGTTATGTGTCGTTTGAAAGCGAGATTCGCGCCGGAGCGTCCGAGGTGTATGTGCACGGTATGCCGGGGGGGCAGTACACTAATTTACGCGAACAAGCGCGTGCGCTAGGTATCGATGAGTATCGCTGGCCGGAAGTGGCTACGGCCTATGCGGAGGTCAATCAAATGTTCGGCGATATCGTTAAAGTGACGCCTACCTCCAAGGTGGTCGGTGATATGGCCCTCCTGATGGTCACAAGTGGACTTAAAGTCGAATCGGTTTTGGATCCGGCGGTCGAAGTGGCATTTCCGGAATCGGTGGTACAACTGTTTCGAGGCGATCTTGGATTGCCGATCGGAGGTTTCCCACCCGATTTGCAAAAAAAGATATTGGCCGGTAAGTCGCCGCTAGGAGTGCGGCCGGGAGAGTTGTTGCCCGCTGCCGATCTGCAGAATTCGCGACGTACAGCGGAGCTTGCGGTGGGTCGAACTTTGAGTGAGTTTGAACTCGCGTCCTACTTGATGTATCCCAAAGTATTTATCGATTATGCGGCTGATCGAGCCGCTTACGGTGATGTAAGTTCGTTACCGACTTCGGTATTTTTCTTCGGTTTGCAATCCGGCCAGGAGATCAACGTTGACCTGGAGCGCGGCAAGACGCTGATCGTCAAGTATGTGACCACCAGCGAGCCGCACGACGACGGCACACGTACGGTGTTTTTCGAATTGAATGGCCAGCCGCGACCCATTCGAGTTGCTGACCGAACGCAAGTCGCAAAAAAGCCGCTACCGCGAAAAGCAGAAGGAGGCAACCCCAGCCATGTAGGCGCTCCGATGCCGGGTACCGTTACGACGGTGCCGGTTCATATGGGCCAAAACTTGGTGCGTGGCGATGTGCTGCTGACTCTTGAGGCCATGAAAATGGAAACGACGGTGCGGGCCGAGCGCGATGGAAGAGTCAAGGAGATACTAGTGAAGCCAGGATCGATAGTCGATACCAAGGACTTGCTGATTATTTTCGAATAGCGCGCCAGGGCCAGGGGTGGCCCTACCCTTGGCGTTCCGGGACTGTGACTTCGAGGCCGTCGAGCGCCTCGCTCACCATGATTTGGCAGCTTAGGCGGCTGTTGTCTTGGGGTTCCCATGCATTTTCCAACATACCCTGTTCCATATCTTCTTTTGCCGGCAATTTATCCATCCATTGCTGCGCAATATACACATGGCACGTGGCACAAGCGCAGGCTCCACCGCATTGGGCCAAAATTCCCTCGATCTGATTTTGGCGCGCCACCTCCATAAGGCTGATGCCGGTAGTTGCCAGCACTTCGCGACGTGAATTTGACCCGATGAATACGATACGGGGCATTAAATGGTTTCTTTCAACAATGTGTGGGTATCAGGAATTTTTGCAGCATTTAGCGGTGTCCGGTCGGCAATAAGTCTACGGGCGGCCATATAATCCTTCGGATGATTGACGGCTTCTATTGCTATCAAGGCACGCTCCTTGAGGTAACAAACGCTAAATACATGTTGGGCTGGATCGCCGCGCAGAATGAGCTGGTCATAGCCTTCCGATAATCCCGCAATGAGTAATTTATTGTCGAATTGATCGGACCAAAACCAGGGCACCCGGTCATGTTTGACCTCTCGACCTAGCATGTTGAGTGCGGCGGTCTTGGCCTGTTCGACGGCATTATCGACTGATTCGAGACGAATGCGCCGAGCGTAGTGAATGGATGGGTGCATTGTGCAGTCGCCGGCGGCGTAGATGTTGGGGTCACTGGTACGGCAGAATTCGTCGACTACAATCCCGTTGTCGCAGTTCAAGCCCGCTTCGTTCGCGAGAACGCTGGCCGCCATCGCGCCGACACCGACGATGACAAAATCCGCGTCGTGAATACTACCGTCCGCGCATAGCACGCGCTCTACGTGGTTTAGGCCTTCGATTTGCACCACACGGCTATTGCAGATTATTTTGACACCGTGCGAGGCGTGACTGTCGGCAAAATACTGTGAGACACAGGGTGCAGCAACGCGATTCATGACCCTATCAGCCATTTCCAGCACGGTGACTTCGCAGCCCATTTTGCGAAACGTCGCCGCCGTCTCAAGGCCGATGTAGCCGCCCCCAATAATCACCGCGCGAGCACCCGGTTTGATATGCTTTCGAATGCTGCTCGCATCGGCTAGGTTGCGTAGGTAGTGAATGCCCGCAAGCGCAGCGCCCGGGCAGGTGAGCAATCGCGAGGTCGCACCGAGACAAAGCAGTAGCCGGTCGTACTGCAAGGATTCGCGAATAGAGATTTCGTTAACAGCGGATTCGCTAATGCCGACCGCGCGAGTACAAGTAACAGTTTTCGTAGCCGGATCTATTCCGGATACCGACGTCGAGAGATGCAACTCGATCTTGTGCTCGTCGTAAAACGCTTGATGCCTAAACACCAACCGGTCTTCAGCCATTTCATCGGCGAGAAATTTTTTCGATAGGGGCGGACGCTGATAGGGGAGCTGGGCCTCATCCCCCACCAATATTAGGCGACCCTCAAATCCTTCACGCCGGAGCGTGTCAACGGCCTGTGCACCCGCTTGGCCTGCGCCGATAACGATAATGTTTGCGATCATGGGAATCCTTAGATAACTGGCACCATTCTGTATAGTATGACCGGGTCAACCCTAAGGTTCGCCGGAGTCTGGTATGAAATTGATTACCGCTATTATAAAGCCCTTCAAACTCGATGATGTACGCGCCGCGCTATCTGAGATAGGTGTTTCGGGCATGACTGTCACCGAAGTGAAGGGCTTTGGGCGCCAGCGTGGACATACTGAATTGTATCGCGGTGCCGAGTATGTGGTTGATTTCGTACCGAAGACGCGCATTGAAGTCGCGGTGCGGGATGAATTAGTGGATCAGGTGCTCGAGGCTATCACTGCGGCGTCTAAGACCGGAAAAGTCGGCGATGGCAAGATATTCGTGACCTCCATTGCGCGTGTGCTAAGAATTCGTACCGGCGAGACGGATAACGCTGCGCTCTAGTATTCCGCTGTGCGCTAGTGTCCGCCTTGTGCTGATCAGCCTTCTGATCGCTATGCCGTCATTTGCGGCAAAATTCACCGATCGAGACCGCACGCACCTCGAGGAGCCGCGTCCGGCCGATCTACCCAGCGACTCCTTTATGGAATCCAGCGGTGCACTCATCGGTGATATTAAAATTGATGTTCGAACTATATTTGATGAAAACGATCCACGTGAGGCGAACGGTTTATTTCGCTTAAGCGATCGGTTACACGTAAAAACCAAGCCTTCAACTATTAGGGCGCAGCTATTATTTGTCAGCGGTGAGGCATTTTCCGCCCGCAAATTAGCAGAAACCGAACGCGCGCTGCGATTGTTACCCTATGTGTTCGATGCGCGGGTGGTGCCGGTACATTTTGCGGACGGTAAGGTCGATATTAGGGTCATTACACGCGATGTGTGGACCTTAAGTCCGGGCATTTCTTTAGGAAGGGCCGGTGGCGCCAACAATAGCAGTTTCGATTTGCAGGACACTAATTTTCTGGGTTGGGGGAAATCCCTGGAAATAGCACGTAGCCGCACGATAGATCGCACTAGCAACACCTGGGCGTGGACCGATTCGAATGTGCGGGGATCGCGGTGGGCCACCGCACTGATCTACGTGGATTCTAGTGACGGAAAAGAGCGCGCTCTGCAGGTGGCACGACCTTTTTATTCGCTGGACTCAAAGTGGAGTGCCAAGCTTAACAGCTTCCAGTTTAATCGCTCGGTGGCACGCTACAATCTTGGCAAAGTAGTGGATCGATTCAATGACAATCAAACATTTTATGACTTGAATGGGGGGTTATCGCAGGGTGAAATAAATAACTGGACTAGGCGTTGGCTTGCGGGCGTTCGTTACGATCGAAATAGTTTTTATCCGAGCAATTCGACCACGCCCACTCAGCAGTTGCCAGCCGATAGAACACTGTCCTATCCGTACATAGGTGTGGAATTAATTGAAGACCAATATTTTAAGAGTGGTGACCAAAATCAAATTGGTCGCACCGAGGATTTGTACTTTGGCACGGACGTTAGCGCACAGGTCGGAGTATCAGCGCCTGTGTTGGGGGCTGATCGCCAGTCGCTCATGCTCGCGGCCAAGGCACGCCGAGGTTTCGAACTCCCCGGTCGACAGCAATTGTTTGTAAGTAGCGATTTCAGCACACGCATTGAGCAAGGGCAGACCCGCAACTTAATCGCTGATGCGGGGGCAAGCTACTACTGGCGCTGGCGCCCGGATTGGGTAATTTTCAGCTCCTTGACGGCGACCGTTACTGACTCTTTGGATGCTGATACTCAGCTTCTGATTGGTGGAGACAATGGGCTGCGCGGCTACCCTCTGCGCTATGAATCGGGGGCATCGCGAGCGCTATGGACTGTTGAGCAGCGCTTTTACACCGATTGGTTTCCGTTCCGGCTAGTACGGGTGGGGGGTGCGTTATTCTTTGATCAAGGGCGCACCTGGGGGCGCGGTGTCATTGGTAACAGCGATCCCGGCTGGCTCAGAGATGCAGGTTTCGGGTTGAGATTCGGTAATTTTCGTACTGGTCTTGGAAATGTACTGCACGTGGATTTCGCTTTTCCGCTCAGCAACGTGGGAGGCAGCAGTAAATTTCAGTTATTGATTCAGACTTTGCAGAGCTTTTAGGCTGAATCTTTAAACAGCCACTACTCTTTTTGCGCACCCTTGCGGCGCGAAAAGAGCACCAAAATGCCGATGCACACCGCAAAATTCAGTACCCACCACCATAATTGACGTGCGCTATTTTTATTGGAACCAGTGTCGCTGTCACCCGGGTTTTCCAATGTGCCGTGCAAACGTTCTCGTTTCTCGCCTTGAGTTACATTGAATTCGATCGCTGCTGGGCCGGGCAAACGTAGATCTGGGGTTTGTAATGAATAGCTACCGTCTACTTGTGCGGTGGCGGGTTCGGTGTTGCCGCGTAGATTGACAGTCACAAGGGCATTGCGTACCGGCGAATTGTCGGCAAGCTGGCTAATGTGCACGTTTAATACGTCTTCGCGCACGACTCCCACCGCTAAGAAGCTCGCTGAGCGTGCTTCGACTCGCGGCGTCGCCGCCGAGCTCACGCACGCGATGAGGCTTAAAGTGGTACCTAGGTAGCGTGCCGCCGCCCTTCTCAAAGCAAGAAGCCCCACAGTCCCGTGAGGGCGCCCGCAACTGCAGATATAAGACCAAATATAGGAAAAAAACTCTTGCGTGCCAAGAAGTATAGGGAACAGAGCACCAACCCTAATTCCAAAAATCCTTCGCCGATGTCAAAATGCAGCGCTTGATCTTCGGCACGTTGGGTTTCACGTACTTTCCCCTTGGCTTCTTCTTGGATCTCTTTAGCTTCACTGGCATAGCGGGCGCGCGATGATTCTAGTTTTTCTACCGTGTTTTTAATTTTCTCAGGATCGGTAGCCAATGCTTGTAAAACCGTGAGACCTACCTCGGTAGAGTTTTCGCGAATTTTCTTGGCCTGGTAATAGGTCCATTCATCGTTGGCTTCGGTGCGATGAATAACGCCCGCGGTGTGGGCTCGATGTGAGGCGATAGTGACCACCGACAATAAGATACCGACGATGCCGACCAGGACTCCGACCCGACGGGTGTACGGATCTGCGCCATGTTCCGCTGTTACTTCAAGTTCAGTCATTTTTGGGGTTCTCCACGTGAAATACCAAGTACGCCGCTACGAACAACTTCGATGATCTCGCCGAAGGTTGCTACCTCTTTAAGAAATTCGCCGATTTGAGCTTCTGTGCTGGTGAGTTCGACAATATAGCTTGTAGGATTTAATGATAGTACTCTGCCGCCGACCCGGCGCGAAAGGGTATTGACCGCGTCGATTTGCGCCGTGGCTATGCGTAGTTTTACCAGCAGCAATTCGCGGGCAAGGGTGTCGCCGCTGGTCATATCCTCGACCGCTACCACATCGACAAGCTTTAGGAGCTGAGCATTGATCTGGGCCATGACGGCGTCGGAGCCTATGGTGACCAAAGTAATGCGTGAGACTGTCGGATCGTCGGTGGGCGCAACCGACAAAGACTCAATGTTGTAGCCACGACTTGAGATCAATCCAGTCACGCGAGTGAGTGCTCCAGCTTCATTTTGTAACAGAATAGCGATGAGATGACGCATAGGCGTTAAGGATACGGGAGTGAGGGTCTTTAGCGCCAGCGCGATTGCTGCTAGTCTTTGTGGGTGAAAGACATAAATGACATGTTAAATCAGGCGGTCCATCCTTTAGCGGGTGCCACGATGACCGGCGCCGAAATGGTGGTCCAAGTGTTGGCCGATGAGCGCGTCGACACTATTTTTGGCTATAGCGGCGGCGCTATTTTGCCGATATATGATGCGGTATTTCGCTATAACCTCGATCATCAGGGCACCATGCCGTTGGTTGTCCCGGCCAATGAGCAGGGTGCGGGTTTTATGGCGGCAGGTTTCGCGCGAGCCAGCGGTCGGGTGGGCGTGGCGTTAGTTACATCGGGCCCGGGGGCAACTAACACGGTGACGCCGGTGCGCGATAGCATGGCGGATTCGGTACCCATCGTGGTGATTTGCGGTCAGGTAGCAACCACCGCTATTGGTACCGATGCCTTTCAAGAGGCTCCGGTCCCCAGCATCATGGGCGCAGTGGCTAAGCATGTATTCTTGATCACTGATCCTGCCAAGCTTGAGGCTACTGTGCGTACAGCGTTTGAAATTGCCCGTACCGGCAGGCCCGGCCCGGTGGTGCTCGATATTCCCAAAGACATCCAAAATTGGAAAGGGGTGTTTCAAGGTTCTGGACGCTTAAGCATACCGGGTTACCGTCAACGGATGAATCGCCTAGAGGCCAATAAATTACCGGAAAGTTTGGCAGCGGAGCTGTTTGCAGCGCTCTCTGTTGCACAGCGCCCCTTAATTTATGCCGGTGGCGGGGTCATCAATGGTGAAGCTGCCGCCAGCTTACGGCAGTTTTCTGCAGAATTTCAAATTCCGGTGGTCACGACGCTGATGGGCATCGGCGCGATCAACACGACTGATCCTTTGTCGATGCGTATGTTAGGGATGCACGGTGCCGCATTCGCTAATTACGCGGTAGACGATTGCGATTGTCTGCTTAACGTGGGCGCGCGCTTCGATGATCGGGTGGCGGGCAATCCGCGTAAATTTGCGGCAAACGCAAAATTTATTGCTCATTTCGATATTGATGCCTCCGAGATCAATAAGGTTAAACGAGTCGATTGGAGCCATGTGGGGTTGTTAGCGGATGCCCTCAAGAGCTTGTTGGCGTTCGGCCGGCAGCAGGGATTTAAGCGTGATTGGTCGAAATGGCATCAGCATTGTGAGGCTCTACGCACGACTTATGCGATGAATTACCCACGCGATAGTGCCTTGATTCAACCCTACTATGTGATCGAGGAAATTAATCGACTTACGAAGGGTGAGGCGATTATTTCAACCGGCGTGGGTCAGCATCAAATGTGGGCGGCGCAGTATTTTGATTTTAGTAGTCCGCGTCTTTGGCTCACCTCGGGCAGCATGGGCACGATGGGATTTGGTTTGCCCGCGGCGGTGGGTGCGCAATTTGCAAATCGTGATCGTTTGGTGATCGATATCGACGGCGATTCCAGTATTCGGATGAACCTCGGTGAATTGGAGACCGTGACGACTTACGACCTGCCTGTCAAAGTGGTGGTGCTGAATAATTGCGGTGACGGCATGGTGAAACAGTGGCAGAAGCTGTTTTATAAGGGTCGTTTAAGTGCCAGCGATAAGAGTCTACATAAGAAGGACTTTGTGAAGACCGCGTTGGCGGACGGGTTTCCCTATGCGCAGCGGTTAGATGTCAAAGCCGATGTACCGCGCGTGATCAAAGAGTTTATCGGCTTTAAGGGACCGGCGTTTCTAGAGGTGATGATTGATCCGGACGCGGGGGTGTACCCGATGGTAGGTCCGGGCCAGGGTTACGATGAGATGATCACGGGTGAGCATATTCCTTCGCGCACCCTCGTGAAAATTACCACGCCGGACGCGTCGGAGATGTTCTAGCGGCCGAGGCTAGCGGGCGAGGCCAGCGGTTGGTTGTTACCACGTACCTGTATTAGACATGCCGGTCCAGGGTTCTGCCGGTGGGAGTGCGTCGCCGGCTTGTAGAAGTTCGATTGAGATATTGTCGGGCGAGCGCACAAAGGCCATGCGTCCATCGCGCGGTGGGCGATTGATGGTGATGCCTTGATCCATCAAGTGTTGACAGGTGGTGTAGATGTTGTCGACGGCGTAGGCGAGATGTCCGAAATTGCGGCCGCCGGAATAAGCTTCAGTATCCCAGTTATGCGTGAGCTCTACTTGTGCGCTTTCGTCGCCGCTGGCGGCTAAAAACACCAGCGTGTAACGTCCTTGCGGGTAGTCTTTGCGTGACAGTTCTTTAAGGCCGAGCGCACGGTAGAAATTAAGCGACGCGTCAATATCGGTGACACGTACCATGGTGTGGAGATATTTCATGGCGAATCCTTGAGTCTTTTGTGTCACAAATTGGCGACACATTTAACATTATATCGGCGTATTCGATTAAAGTCGCTTAACTAGTGGATTTATATATTGTAAATGCGAACTCTTAAGGTGAATATGAAAACACGATTTCCCTCCAGGCGTCACTTAATTGCAACACTTGGTTGTGATCTAATAAGATCGAGCGTAACGCCAATGGCCTTTATGCAACGATCAAAGTTGGACGTGTTGGACTTAAGTACCGACACCAGTTCCCCTCTCAATCCCCGGTTCATACGGGGATTCTTTATATGAATATTCGGTCTGGATTTGTGGATGCGGTGGGCAATACACCGTTGATTCGGTTGGGCGTTCTAAGCGCGGAAACGGGCTGCGAAATTTACGGTAAGGCGGAGTTCATGAACCCCGGAGGTTCGGTGAAGGACCGGGCCGCTAAGTGGATTGTCTTGGATGCGGAACGTCGCGGATTATTAAAACCGGGCGGAACGGTGGTGGAAGGGACTGCTGGCAATACCGGGATTGGCTTGGCGCACGTCTGCAATGCGCGCGGTTATCGTTGCGTGATTGTGATGCCGGACAATCAGGCGGCGGAGAAATATCAAATCATTGAGGCCCTTGGGGCGGAGCTGCGCAAGGTGCCGGCGGTACCGTATAGCAATCCGAATCAATACCAAAAGGTGGCGGCACGGGTGGCCGCTGAAATACCGGATGCTATTTGGGCCAATCAATTTGATAACACGGCGAATCGCACGGCGCATTTTGAGTCGACGGGGCCGGAGATTTGGCGCGATACCGAGGGTAGGGTGGATGCCTTCTGTGCCGCCACGGGGACGGGTGGAACATTAGCCGGGGTGGCTGATTACTTGAAGAGTCAATCTTCTAAAGTGCGCATTGTTTTGGTGGATCCACCGGGGAGCTCGTTGTATCACTTTATTAAGGACGGTACGCTGGCCTCGGACGGAGGTTCGTCGATTACTGAAGGGATCGGCACGGGTCGTGTGACCGCAAATTTAGAGGGAGCGCCTATTGATGACGCGCTGCGCATTGGCGATGCTGAGACTTTGCACTATGTGTATCGACTCATGCGCGAAGAGGGGTTGTTGCTGGGGAGCACTGCGGGTATCAATGTGGCGGCGGCGGTGGCGATCGCGCGGCAAATGGGCCCGGGGCACACGATCGTGACGATTTTGTGTGATGGTGGCGCTAAGTATTCATCGCGCTTATTCAATCCGACTTGGGTGGCCGAGAAGGGATTTAGTGACGCGGTGCGGCGTGTGTGATGTGTTAAATGGGTCAGTACGTCATTCGTCAGCGGGTTCGAGGTTGAGTTGCGGTTTCTGATCCCGTCGCAGGTTTCGGGCTGGTGAAGGTTAAATCTACCCCAGGTAAAACTCGGCGCCGACTCTCAGAGTTTGACCCCGCTAGTCTGCTGAGTCAGCCTCGCGGGAAATCATGATTGCGGTCGGTAGCTAGGTGCTCCGGCAACCAACAACCGTTGAAGAGATGACCCAATCGGGCATTCGGGAGAGACAGCTGTCGGGCGGTCGCAAGAAAGACCGCTTCCGGCTTGCGCAGCGCCAAGGATTTAGGTGCAAATTCTCTCAGCACAATATGCAAGAACGAAATCACTGTAAATGCCACAGCGAACGCGATGCCTTCGACCATCGCTTTACTTACAACGCCAGCGACTGCTAGTGCGGGTTCGAGCATTTGAGCGACGGCAGGCTCGCCGATCCAACCGAGGCCTAATGAGGCAAGCGTGATGCCGAGTTGACAGGATGACAGATAAGCATTCAAATTGGCGTGGACCTTCTGTTATGTTTGTGGCCGCTAAACGTCCTCCGATTAAGCAAGGAAGTCACCCGCACGATGGATGTCAGCACGTAATTTCGCAGAACGTTACTATGAAATTCCGTTGGACAAGATACGAGCAGGCTGCGTCGCTCGCTCCGGCGGTGCTTGCCTTGGCGAGACCGAGCAAGGAAAGATTTACTGACCGATTTAAGGGTACCCGTTTTATGCCAAACGCTCGAGTGAAAATCGAACATGCATTTGAACTCTTGCTGTTCTCCAGTAGATGGCTTTTAGCGCCCGTTTATCTCGGTATGGCACTCGCCCTTGCAATACTCCTATATGTATTCGGGCACGAGTGCCTCAACGAAGTATCGCGCCTCAAAACCCTGGACGCTGAAGGAGCAATTCTTTTTTCGCTATCTCTTATTGATCTCTCGTTGACGGGTAACCTGTTGCTGATAGTCATGTTTTCAGGATATGAGACTTTTGTTTCGAAGATTCACATTACCGATCACGAGGATAGACCGGGTTGGATGGGCACAGTGGATTTTTCTGGGCTCAAATTAAAATTGATTGCCTCTATCGTGGCGATCAGTGGCATTGAGTTGCTTCGAGCCTTTCTGCCATTGGGCGACCCCAACGCTCAAGTGGACATGCAGCGCGTCGGCTGGATGCTCGCCATCCATCTGACCTTCGTGGTTTCCGGAGTTCTGCTGGCACTGATGGACTGGATCACCTCCAAAACAGAAGAAAGTGCAGCACCTTAAACATTTTGCTATGGGCTGCTACGAAATTCATGCAGTCTGCGCTGGCGACTCCACTTCGCACGCGACGTTTGGCACCAAAGGTGCCGCCGGTAATTCTTTTGGCGCGTTGGGAATTTCAAACCAAAAAACACTTCCTTGTCCCTGCGTTGAGACGACGCCGACCCTGTCCTGGTAAGCCTCGACTAATTTCTTCACCGTCGCCAACCCGAGACCAATCCCGGGTTGATTGATCTCATTCAACCGACGGAACGGCTCAAAGATGATTCTTTCTGATCCAAGCGGTACTCCGGGACCCGTATCCTCCACCTCGATGCGCGTCACGTCATCGTGATTCTTGACGTGGATCAAGATTCGTCGAGGGATCTGGGTGCCCTCCGCAATGTACCTTATTGCATTGCTGATCAGATTCGAGAGCACGCTGGTCAGCGCTGCAGGCGTGCATTCGAGCTGCGTGGAAGGGAACGAAGCAATCCGAAGTTCGGCGTTCACGGCCTCAGCAGCAAATCGCATCTCCGAAACCATCTCATTCAGGATCATTCCGAGGTCCGCGAGCGCCCCAGGAAGTGGACACGCGCCGGCGCGCGCGAACGCTAGCATTCCATCAATGACTTGGTCCATACGCTGGACCTGACTGGTCAGTCTGCCGAGATTCTCACGCAGTTTCGGATCGTCACCGCGGCGACGGCCGGCTAAGAGAACCAGAATCGCCATCGTGCCCAACGGATTTTTCAGGTCGTGCGCGACTCGGCCGGCGAATGCCTCCAGCTCCGTGGCGCGCTGCGCGAGCAACCGACTGTGTTCCCTCGTCAACCGATCGCGGCCGCGCAGTACGCGTAGAACCAAAATACTGGCGATGATCGCCACGACTAAACTCACAATCCCCAACACCGTGGCCAACACCATGGCTACACGCCTGGTCTTAAGTATGTCTTCTGATCGCGCTTGGGCAAGGTTAGTGTTTAAGGCTTTTAGACGAACGACGGATTCGTCCACGCCTTCCAGACGTTCATGGAACGGCTCATACAGCATCAACCTCGCGGCCGCAAATGGAGAAGCGTCGGCTTCGTCGAGCGCGTTTTTTGTGGCCTGGTCCAGGAGCACGAGGTTGTTTTCGATTCCGCTGAGTTGCTTGGCTTCTTCTGGCGAGATCGGAAGAGCACGGTATGCAATGAGTTCTGTATCCAGGCGGCGGCGAACCGCCTGGACATCCTCTCGCGAGGTCGTCCCGCCGTTGTCCGTTCGGGTGACGTATTCATTAACATACATTCCCAATCGTATGAGTTCAGTTCGCACCGTAGAAAGATGCTCGATGCTCGGTGCCGCGTCCTGAGCAATATCCAAGGCCAGCGCTTCGATGGGCTGCAGGCGCCATTGCGAGACCGCCAAGGTCGCTGAGAAGCTCGCTACCACAACAAACATCGCAAAAGTGAGATGTCGCCCGATATTCATCTCGGGTACGCCTGCATCACGCGTCGTCATGCTTTCTTTGCGCCGATAAGTCGGCTCGCATTCTGCTTGATTCGGCGCAATAGCCGTCGAGCCCATAGAAACTCGCTCGCAAGCATAGCCAGGCCGAGCGGGATGACGACGACGGCGGGGCCCGGCAGAACAATAAGCGCAATCCCTACCGCCAGGACGGTGGAGCCCAATACGGCAACGACGATCTTTCGGGCCACCCCCAATGAGCTATTGGCGGACAATTTGCGAACCGAAGTAGTCATTGGCTTACCTTGGTCAAACGGTTCATAGGAACCTCGATGCGGCGTGATTAATAAGTTAGGACACTTGAGGAAGCATTTTTCGCCGTCTTCTTAATCCTACCGTCCCCACGCGGGGTGTAGGTAAATCTCTGCCCGACTACGGTGACGGTATATATGAGGTCACCTTTGGCGATGGCAAATACCGCCATGCCACTTTGATAACCGCAGCTCATCGTATTGGCATCTTTTTTCCCACCGCTCGTTCCGGACGTAGCACCCGTAGTGCCGGCACTTGCGGAGACCCCAGCGGTCACCGCCACGGCGCTGACGCCAGCGCCAAATTCGAACGAACCAGATTCGAATTTATCGAGCGCGCGCTTATTTTCGAAAAATATCATTTGGCTGTTGGCCTTACCGCCAGCTTGAAATCCGGCGCTCACTTGCGACATCGTCGTGTCACCGACGATGAAACCTGCCTTGCCCACTGTCGGAAAGACAGCCTAGCCATAGCTTTTGGAAAAGAACTCAGCGCTGTCGCCGGCTTTTTTAAATAGCGCAACGGTATCGGTGTATTAGTCGGCATAGGCAACGCCCGTGGCAAGCAGAATGGCCGGGGCCAATAAAAAAAACGTGTGTTCAATTTCATGTCGATTGCTCCTAAAGTGGAAGGGATTACTTCGCTCGATGAACCTAAGTGATCTCACGCCCCCTCAAGGACGTGAGACGTCAATTGTCTGTGGTACTCCGTCAGCCGCGGAACATCGGTCTCCGCCGCCGCTCGGATGCGTTGGTAGAGGACCTTGACATCGTCCTTGCGCGACAAGTTTAAGTCCTCGCAGCGCACCCGACTCTTCCTACTTTTAAGTTCGCGGTCGCCCTGGCCTCCGTCGCCCATAAGTGCCCCTAGATCTACAGTGCCCATTGTCGATTGACTCATTTGCCTCTCCTTTATCGACGGAACTACGCAGAGGACACGATAAGTCGCCTCGTCGCTTGGAAAAAGTGGACAATGCGGAAACTATACTTCCGTGAAACCTGAGAATGAGCCTGACCTTTAACTATCGGCACCTGTACTATTTTTGGGTCGTCGCCAAAGAAGGCGGCATCTCGCGGGCTGCCGTTCGCCTAGGTATCGCAGTGCAGACAGTGAGTACTCAGGTTCGGGAACTCGAACGCGCGCTCGGTTGCGTCCTACTCAAACCTGCGGGCCGTAGCGTCACCCTGACCGACGCGGGAATAGCGGCCCTGCGTCAAGCCGATCAAATCTTTGAGCTGGGTGACCAGCTACCGGCGGCGGTGCGCGACGCAGCGAGTACATCGGTGGTGCGCCTTGCCGTTGGCATCTCTGATGCCCTGCCGAAGCAAGCAGTTCGAGGCCTAATGGAACCCGTGATGCAAGCAGTGAACCTACGGCTACGGTGTGATGTAGACGAGTTTGATGATTTGTTAGCGGACCTCGCGCTACATCGACTCGACATCGTTCTCGCTGACCGGCCCGCGCCGCCCAACCCCAATCTGAAGCTCTACAGCCATTCCCTAGGCTCATCGCCATTCGGGTGGTACGCACCACCGTCTTTATATGCGGCGGCAAAGCGGGACTTCCCCCGTTCACTAAGCAAAGTCCCGGTCGTTCTACCCACAAAGCATGCCGCCGTTCGCGCCCGGCTCGATCAGTGGCTAGAGCGCCACTCCATCCACCCACAAATCGTCGGTGAATTCGAGGACAGCACGTTGCTGAAGACTTTTGGGGCGAGCGGCATGGGTGCGTTTCCGGCCGCAGAGTTTATGCATGATGACGTAACGACTCGCTACAACGTGAAGCGACTTGGAAACTGTGACGGCGTCGAGGAGCATTTCTTCGCGGTAGCGAACGAGAAGAAGATCATGCACCCACTAGTCAAACAGCTCTTGTCGACCCGACGCTGATGATTACGCCGATAAAATAAAATCAGGGCAGCTCATTGTTCGGCTTCACGGTAGCATGGCTTGGCAATTATTCGCTTCATTTGACCCCAATCGCAGCGTAATTGCCATCCGTGATAGAGCTCGTTTGCGCTCCACAGCGCGAGCGGTGCTTGATGGGCAGTATTCGGCCGGCCTTAGAAGTCTGCGTCGTGTGTAGGCGTAGCAGGACCCCAACGGGAAGGAGTGAAAGACGGCCCCTATGAAACGCATCCTACTGCTTCTCGCCACCAATCTTGCAGTCATTCTTGTCCTTACGATCGTTCTGAAGCTGCTAGGAATCGACGATCGCCTAGCGGCTGCGGGGCACAATGTCGAGAGCCTGTTTATTGGCGCCGCGGTCTTCGGCTTCCGATCCCAATGGAACAACGCTAAGGAAATATGCAATGAATCATCAACACTTTGTGCGGATTTCTAGCGGGTTCGCCTCCACTTCGGATGATTTATCTAGCCAGGCGACCGTGGCAACGAGCTTGGATGATCGCGCGAAAGAGGCCGCTGAACACAAGGCTCAAGCTGCGTATAACGAACGTATGGCGGAGCACCACAGGGCGAAGGCCACCCAAGCACCGCAGTGTGTGCGTATCCGTCGCATTTACCTTTTCGGCTCGTCGGATGACGCACATCCATTTTGCGACTCGAGTCCGGCTTCGAAACTTTCGACGTTGAATTTCTCGCCATTCAGACGCCGGCGGCCCGCGCTCGAGCGACAGGTTACTTGAGATCGTGATTGCTCTCAGGTTTTACGGAAGTAACTGTATCGGTTTATCTGCCTTTTTTTTGGAAACGCGATCGCGTACGGTGTCTCTTACCTCAAAACGACAGGAGCGCCGAGATGCACGTGTACTTCGAATCCCATCACCCGGACGGTGATCAACTGAAAGAGTGGGCCATACGACGCGCCAACGCCGCGACCCGCCGCTTGCTAAATGCGGTATCCCGCGTCAAAGTGCAGCTGAGCGATGCCCGTGTCTCGCGCGGCATAGCCCACAAGCGCTGCCGGGTAGAGTTCACCCTCGGAGATGCCGGCGCGGTGGTTGCGACGGCGACGGCGACCGATTGGCGCTCAGCACTCGATAGGGCCCTCGTCCGTGCGGCGTGGGTTCTACCCAGCATTCAACGACGCAGCCGCAAACGCTTAGGACCCGCATCGCTCACTCACGGCTGAACCCGTAAGACTAAATTGGGAAAATTTCGTCGTATCTTGGCCGTCCCACCGGACGCGACCGCTCAAAACGCACCCGCGAAGATTGCTGCCGTCTCGTGGGGTCATTGAGGGCGGGTAACGGGCACGCATGGCCATTCGAATGTTGTCTTCGTCGAAACAGAGAGCCGGAATGTGGACATCCTTGGATTACTGAACACCTCGATCATGGGCCACGCCGCTTGGCTCTGGCTCGCATTCTCGGGCATTGTCGTCGCCCTGTTGGCCTTTGATCTGGGAGTGCTGAATAAAAACGACCACGTCATCGGCCTGCGCGAGAGCTTGCTGTTGTCGAGCGGCTACATTGGCATTGCACTATTGTTTGGCGCGCTCGTCTGGTGGCAACTCGGTGCGCACAGCGGGACTGCGTACTTCACGGGGTTTCTGATTGAGAAATTGCTCTCGATCGACAATGTGTATGTCATCGCGCTGATCTTTATGTATCTGGCCATTCCTCCTAAGTACCAACACCGGGTCCTGTTTTGGGGCATCGTGGGTGCGCTCGTCATGCGTGCTGTCATGATCGGCGTGGGCGCCACGCTGGTGAGCGAATTTAGCTGGATCCTCCACCTGTTTGGCGCGTTTCTGGTATTCACGGGCGTCAAAATGTGGTTCTCGGGTGATCACGCCCCCGATATTGCGAAAAACCCGCTGCTCACATTTCTGCGCAAACGGGTCCGCACGACGGAACTCGCCGGCAACGCCTTTTTTGTGCGCCGACCCGACCCCGCGACAGGTCAGCCGGTTCGCTGGGTTACGCCCTTATTTTTGGCGCTGTGCCTCGTGGAGTTCGTCGACATCGCCTTTGCGGTCGACTCAATCCCCGCGATCTTCGCGATTACAACCGACCCGTTTATCGTCTACACGAGCAATATTTTCGCCATTCTCGGACTACGATCGCTTTACTTTGTACTGGGAGCAATGGTCCAGCGCTTCAAATACCTGAAATATGCCTTGGCCTTGGTACTCATCTTTATCGGCGGCAAAGTGCTTTTGGGAGAGATTATCGGCAAAATCTCGCCGATCGTATCGCTGTCAGTGACCCTGGCGCTGATTGCCGGCGGTGTGCTGGTGTCGATATGGAAATCGCACGATGCACCGCGCGCGCTGGACCGGCCGTGACGGTCTCCGTCATACGGCGATTACGCGTCGCTGCAGCAGATTGGCGGTTTCGGGAGCAATGAAAGGATCTCAATATATTCGCTCGGCGCATTCCGGCAAAGGCAGGAGGAACATTAATGAAACCTCGTCTAGCAATAAGATAATTGCACTCTAAGAATTCTCTTTAAATATGATTTCTTTTTGCATTCTCGCAATCCAATCTACTCATTATAGGTCAAATAATGTTGATGGATTTTTATAGCCTGCTGCCATTTGTGCTTATCGGATTTGTAGCTCAGCTTATTGACGGCGCTTTGGGGATGGCTTTTGGCATCATCAGCAACACGCTGCTCGTTACCTTCACTGGCTTAAGTCCCGCGTCTGGCTCAGCGGCGATCCATCTCGTCGAAATGGTTACAACTGCGGCATCAGGAGCCAGCCATGCGCTGCACCGGAACATCGATTGGAAGCTGTTTGCCCGGCTCGTCATCCCCGGTGTGATTGGCGGTGTGACGGGAGCTTACTTGCTGACAAACATCGACGCATCCGTCGCCAAGCCGCTTGTGATGGTCTATCTTGCGTGCATCGGCGTATACCTGCTCTACCGATCGTGGGGATATTCGCACACGCATCGACAACCAAAGGTGATTGCGCCGCTTGTACTGGTTGGCGGATTTTTGGATGCCGCTGGCGGAGGTGGGTGGGGAGCAATCGTTACTTCGAATCTATTGATACAAGGCTCAACGCCCCGCATGACCGTTGGCACCGTCAACGCTGCTGAATTTGCTTCGACCTTGGCAGTCTCGGCAACTTTCATCTTCGAGCTTGGCCTTACCACCTTTACATTTGCAATGGTTGGATTGCTGGTTGGGGGGCTGGCCGCCGCGCCAATCGGCGCGTTCATGGCTAAACGCGCCGCACCTCAACGATTAATGCTTTTGGTAGGTCTTGTCTTAACCGCCACTAGCCTGTTTGGCCTTTATAGCGCCCTCGTGTGACCAATGCTTCGAGTGCGCCAATCATATTTCGATTACCGCAAGGCGGGCACCACCAGCATCGGCACGGAATTCCCGATGCCGTGAAAACCACATCGCGATCGGCCTCGCGAGAATCCCCAAGCACAAGGCGATAATCACCGAGAGCATATAGCCTGGGTCTCGGGAGCAATGGAAGTGGAGTCGAGATGTGGCGCGGTGGCGGTAGGTTCATCGCGGCGGTTTTCCCGCACTTGGCTCCCGGACAAGAGACTCATGCTTTCGTCCACGGAAGGTGGGGTTCGAGGCGCAATGGAACAGAAAACCCTGGTAAGCGGCGCGGCTGCGACGAGGTAAAGAAGCGGGTCGAAAGCGGAATCGCATAATTCGCAGCGTTTTCTGCTCGCATCGATTGCAGAATCTTGTTGCACTTAAAGTTCCCTAGGCAACCCATTTTGCAACGAAAAATGCGCGGATTTCGGTCTTTTCAGATTCGTTGCGCCAACAACGGTTTCCGCAACGCCAACAACCATCAACTTGTCACCCTACGTGCTCCGGGCCGCAAATTCAGCGCCGCGCCGGGGAGCATGACGGAGGCGCTTGCTTAGCCACGGCGCCAGCGCCGACCTTAACCCGGCTTTCGGTTCCATTTCGCCTCGAACCCCTAGTACGTGCTCAAGGACGGAAGATTATATTTACGACGAATTTGCCTAATTTATCCGATATCGATGCCGCACTAATTCGTCCGGGGCGCGGCTTTGCGCGGGTAAATACACGGGGACTTTGTCGGACTGAAGCGGCGGCGTTGCTGGCGTGTCTTTCCGTGGGCTCCGAGGCGATGAGTCAGTCTGGGCAATGCCTGCCACCGGAAGGGCGATCGATAACATTGGCGGGGTTCTACAAAGCCTTTGAGGGTTTGCAAAGAAATCCAGTGTAGTAAACTAAACGCCATAAAATCAGAGAACAAAACTTGAAAGGTCATTATCGGGTAGTCGTGATTGGCGGCGGCATCGTGGGCACGAGCGTGCTCTATCATCTAGCGCGTCGCGGCTGGTCGGACATTGCGCTGATTGAGCGCGCGGAACTTACCGCTGGGTCGACCTGGCATGCCGCTGCGGGCTTTCATGCACTCAACGATGATCCGAATATCGCGGCCTTACAGTCGTACACCATCAAGCTGTATCACGAGATTGAACGAGAGAGTGGGCAAAATGTCGGGTTGCATATGCCTGGGGGCTACAGCCTCGCGACCACGCCGGCGCGTTGGGAATGGCTACAGGCTGAGGCGGCTATCTATGAGACCTTAGGTATTGGCGCGCGGCTAGCAACACCTGAGGAAATAGTGGCTGACTGCCCAATTGTGGAACCCGCAGGTTTGCTCGGTGGACTATTTGACCCGCATGAGGGCGCGGTGGATCCGCATGGTACGACGCATGCGTTTGCGATTGCGGCAAAAAAACGCGGCGCGGATGTGATCCTGCGTAATCGCGTGATGGCGATTAAATCGCTGCCTAACGGCCACTGGCAGTTAGATACTGAGCACGGCCCGGTTATCACCGAACATGTTGTGAACGCTGCCGGGCTGTGGGCGCGCCGCGTCGGGCACATGGTCGGGATCAATTTACCGCTCACGCCGATGCAACATCACTATTTGATCACTGAAGATCTTCCGGTGTTGATCGCGCGTAAAGATGAGATGCCCTGCGTGACTGATCTGGAAGGATTTACGTATTTGCAGCAAGAGCGTAAGGGTGTGCTGTTGGGTGTGTATGAGCGCAACCCGAAGCATTGGAAAACGGAGGGTGCTGATTGGGACTACGGGATGGATTTAATTCCCGAAGAGATTGATCGCATTAGCGATGAACTCAATATTGGTTTTGCGCGCTTTCCGGCGTTGCAAGCAGTGGGTATTCGCCGTTGGGTGAATGGCGCTTTTACTTTTACGCCCGATGGCAATCCTCTAGTAGGACCGGTGCCGGGCTTGCGTAATTATTGGACTGCCTGTGGTTGTATGTCGGGCTTTTCGCAGGGCGGTGCGATTGGTCAAGTTTTGAGTAATTGGATTATCGATGGCGATCCCGGGTCTGATGTGTTCGGCATGGATGTCGCGCGCTATGGGACATTCGCGAGTAACGATCAATATTTGCGCGACACCACGGCGCAATTTTACGCGCGACGTTTTGTGATTGCGTATCCCAATGAAGAGCTGCCGGCGGGTCGGCCTTTTAAGATGACACCCAGCTATGACGCGCAAAAAACAGCGGGTGCGCATTTCGGGGTGGTGTGGGGCATGGAGACCCCGCAGTTTTTTGCTCCGGGTCAACCGCGCTTTGTCGAAACTCCGTCGCTGCGTCGATCGAACGCGCACGCGTTGGTTGCAGCTGAAGTCGAAGCGACCCGTTACGCGGCGGGATTGTTAGATACGGGTGTGTATGCGCGTTACGAGGTATCAGGCACGGGCGCGGCGTATTGGCTGGATTACTTGCTCGCCAACACACTCCCCGTCGAAGGTCGTATGCGGCTGGCTCCCATGCTAGCGCCCACGGGCAAGTTGATGGGAGACCTGACGGTTGCTTGTATCGCTCCGGGGCGCTATTGGCTAGTGGGATCCTATTATTTACAGGAATGGCATCAACGCTGGTTTGACGATCACTTACCAAAGTCTGGCGTCGTTATCGAAAATTTATCCGAGACTTGGCTGGGGTTCTCGCTCTCGGGTCCACGTGCGCGCGATATTCTGGCTCTTCTGACTCGGGAAGATGTGAGTCATTCGGCGTTACCTTTTTTGAGTTGTCGGCACTTAGATATTGGTTTTACTCAAGCGCTGGTCGCGCGCGTGTCGCTGACCGGTGAGTTAGGCTATGAGATCAATGTCCCGATGGCGCAGCAACGCGCTTTGTGGGGGGCGTTAATGGAGCGGGGTACG
>JAYUFB010000070.1:0-4213 GCA_043738945.1 Gammaproteobacteria bacterium | reverse complement strand
ATTTCGGATCATCGGTGCGCAGTTTGCCGATGTCCGCAATCGACGAAGTCTTTCAAGAAGTGGAGGGAGGTGTCGCCGATTTTGGGGTGGTGCCGATTGAGAATTCCAGCGAAGGGACCGTCAACCACACCTTAGATATGTTTCTAGGATCTGGGCTTAAGATCTGCGGAGAGGTTGAGCTTAGAATTAATCACTATCTGATGGGTCGCATGGCCAAAAGCTCCGCGATCAAACGAGTGTGCGCTCACCCCCAAGCTTTGGCGCAATGTCGTGCGTGGTTAGATGATCAACTTCCCGACATCGAACGGGTGGCGGTCTCAAGTAATGCCGAGGGCGCGCGACGCGCGCGCGATGAACAGGGGACTGCTGCCATCGCAGGGCGCTCGGCGGCTGAAATCTATGGCCTTAAGATATTAGCGAATGAAATCGAGGATCGCGCCGACAACACCACGCGCTTCCTAGTCGTGGGTCGAAAATTATTTGGCGCGAGTGGTGCCGATCGGACTACGTTGTTGGTGTCAACCGGAGATACCGATGATTCGGGTGCCTTGTTTAGGTTGTTAGAACCTTTGGTGGAGCAGGGGGTTAATATGACGCGGATTGAGTCGCGCCCCTCGCATCGGCGCAAATGGGATTATGTGTTCTTTATTGATGTGGAGGGACATGTCAGCGATCCGCCGGTGGCGAAGGCCTTGGCGGCACTCGAGAAGCGCGCTTCGCTTTTTAAGATATTGGGCTCATACCCTCGCGCGGTTATTTAGTGCGTAATTACGAGGTGCACCCGGCTCATCAAGTGTCGGGTGCAGCTACCGTACCGGGCGATAAATCAATTTCGCATCGTTCGCTGATGTTGGCGGGAATCGCCGATGGTATGAGCGAAATTAGCGGATTTCTAGCGAGCGATGACTGCCACGCTACCCTGCGCGCAATGCGTGCGCTCGGGGTGCAAATTGAACAGAGTAGTCTAAGTGATGTGACGGTACGTGGGGTGGGGCTGCGGGGACTTAAATCAGCAAGCCACGCGCTTGATATGGGTAATGCTGGCACGGCGATGCGGTTGTTTACAGGGTTACTCGCCGCTCAAAATTTTGATTCGCAACTGATTGGCGATGAGTCGTTGATGAAGCGACCGATGGAGCGCGTGGCGTTGCCCTTGCGGCAAATGGGCGCTTCGTTAAGTACTGCGCAGGGAACACCACCGATCGATATTCGCGGCGGTCAGTCATTACATGGCATTGAATACAGAATGCCGGTGGCGAGCGCGCAAGTGAAATCCGCCATTTTGCTGGCGGGACTGTATGCGGACGGTGTCAGTACGGTAATTGCGCCTGCACTGAGTCGCGACCACAGTGAAAGAATGCTGCGTAGTTTTGGCGTTCGCGTCGAGACCGACGATCTAACCGTGCGCTTATATCCGCCCACGCAATTGCAAGCGCAGCGACTGCGGGTCCCCGGTGATTTTTCTTCAGCCGCCTTTCTAATGGTGGCTGGGCTATTAGCAGCCTCAAGCGCGGGTCTCTTAATTCAGAATGTTGGCTTGAATCCCACGCGCTCTGGGCTATTGGACATTCTCCGCAGTATGGGTGGCAACATCGAGGTGCAAAATTTGCGTTCCGCGGGGGCTGAAGCAGTGGGGGATCTGTTGGTGCGTAAATCCGCCTTGCACGGAATCATGGTGCCACCTGCTTTAGTACCCCTAGCGATCGACGAATTTCCGGTGTTATTTGTCGCGGCGGCGGCGGCTTCCGGTGAGACTCTGGTGTCGGGCGCGGAGGAATTGCGGGTTAAGGAAAGTGACCGCATCGCAGCAATGAGTGAGGGTTTCCGTGCAATGGGCGTGAGCCATTCGGTGATGCCGGATGGCATGCGCATCGTCGGACGCGGTGATGGGGCGGCTTTTTCGGGCGGTGTAGTGGATAGTCGTGGTGATCACCGCATCGCAATGTCCTTTGTAGTAGCGAGTTTAAGGGCCGCTGAATCCATAAAAATTGTCGACGTTGCTAACGTGGCGACTTCTTTTCCTAATTTTGGCCCGCTGGTACGCTCCATCGGAATTGATCTGAATGAAACTTAACCAAGTGCCCATCATCACGATTGACGGGCCCTCAGGTTCAGGTAAAGGGACGGTGAGTCGTGAAGTGGCGCGCGCGCTGGGCTGGACATTATTGGATAGTGGCGCCCTGTATCGTTTGGTAGCACATGCTGCGCGTTTGAAGGAAATCGACCTTTCGGACCGCCAATTGTTGGCGCGCGTGGCTAAGAGCATGGAGGTACGCTTTGGATCCAGTGAATCGGGCGATGCGCGGGTGTGGTTAGACGGCCAAGAGGTCACCGCCGCCATTCGTACAGAGCAAGCCGGCAATGATGCTTCTAAAGTCGCCGCCCAGCCTGAGGTGCGTACGGCGCTGTTAGATCGGCAGCGGGGCTTTGCGAATGGGTCTGGATTGGTGGCGGATGGTCGAGATATGGGCACGGTGGTGTTTCCAGAGGCTGGCTTGAAGATTTTCCTCTTCGCAAGTCCCACAGAACGTGCTTTAAGGCGTCATAAACAGTTGAAAGAACAGGGGGTTGCTGCTACCCTTGCCGCCCTTTCGCTAGAGATAGCCGAGCGTGATTTGCGCGATACTACGCGCGCCGCATCGCCTCTGGTCGCAAGTGTTGATGCGGAACTTATCGATTCAACGGGAATGTCTGTGAAGTCGGTTGTGGCGCGTGTACTTAACGTGGCCCGTGAGCGTCTGTCGATTTAGGTCGCGGTTTTTAAGGATTGAAAGCCGTTTAATTTATCAACCCCTCTGGGCACACAGGATTCGTGCCAGGGAATAGCAAGAGCAAATATGACAGAAAGTTTTGCGGAACTGTTTGAACAAAGCGTAGCCAGCCAGCGCATTCGTCCTGGCACCATCCTCAACGGTTTGATTGTCGAAGTAGGCGAGGACTACGTCATAGTCAACGTTGGATTGAAGTCTGAGGCGGTTATTCCCGCCGACCAATTCAAAAATGAAAAAGGTGAGATCGAAGTCGTCGTGGGTGAGACGGTCGAAGTTGCCTTAGATAGCGTTGAAGACGGTTCGGGCGAAACGCGGTTGTCGCGCGATAAAGCCAAGCGCGCTCGTACTTGGACCAGGCTCGAACAGATATTCGAAAAACAAGAAGTCGTTATTGGAATTATTACAGGCCGCGTAAAGGGCGGATTTACCGTCGAGATCGAGAATGTGCGTGCATTCTTGCCGGGATCATTAGTAGATGTGCGGCCGGTACGCGATCCAGCTTACCTTGAGAATAAGCCGCTTGAATTTAAAGTCATTAAACTCGATCAAAAGCGCAACAACGTTGTTGTTTCACGTCGTGCGGTGGTTGAACAAGAATATAGCGCTGAGCGTTCTGCGCTATTGGATAATCTACAGGAAGGCGCAGCAGTTAAAGGTGTGGTTAAGAACCTTACCGACTACGGTGCATTTGTGGATTTGGGTGGAATTGATGGCTTGCTGCATATCACGGATATGGCTTGGAAGCGGGTCAAGCATCCTTCCGAAGTAGTCAAGGTAGGCGAAGAGATCGACGTCCGAATTCTGAAGTTCGATCGTGAGCGTCAACGCGTGTCGTTGGGCTTAAAGCAATTGGGCGCTGATCCTTGGCAGAACATTGCGCGCCGTTACCCGGCTAATACGCGACTGTTCGGTAAGGTTACTAATATTGCGGACTACGGTTGCTTTGTAGAGATTGAAGAGGGCGTCGAGGGCTTAGTGCATGTCTCCGAAATGGACTGGACTAATAAGAATGTGAATCCCGCCAAAGTGGTGCATGTCGGCCAAGAAGTGGAAGTTATGGTTCTGGATATCGACGAGGAGCGTCGTCGCATTAGCCTTGGCGTGAAACAGTGTAAGACCAATCCTTGGAAGGAATTTGGCGAGAACTTCAACCGCGGTGACAAAGTCAGTGGACAAATCAAGTCGATCACAGATTTTGGTATTTTCATAGGCTTGGCGGGTGGCATCGACGGTCTCGTGCATCTTTCGGACATCTCATGGGATATGCCAGGTGAAGAAGCGGTTCGTAGCTATCAAAAAGCTCAGCAGGTCGACGCCATGGTGTTGTCGATCGATCCGGAGCGCGAGCGTATTAGCTTAGGGATTAAGCAACTCGCTAAGGATCCGTTCTCGGCCTATATCGCCGAACATCCGAAGGGCAGCGTGGTGCGTGGCGTGGTGCG
>JAYUFB010000069.1:0-4225 GCA_043738945.1 Gammaproteobacteria bacterium | reverse complement strand
AATAAAAATGGCTATACGGCTTATAACCTGTCGGGCGGTGTGAATGCCTGGAAACAAGCGGGTAAACCGCTTGAGCAGGCGGCGGAGGTAAAACAGATCACGATGCAAGAGTATCTCGCGCGGATTCCCGCTAATAAAACCGTGTTGGTAGATTTTAGTGCGGATTGGTGTCCGCCTTGTAAAAAGATGGCTCCCGTCATCGATTCGCTGAAGAACACCGATGGCTCGCGCTTTGTGTTGGTCAAGATTGATGGCGGTGAACAAACCTCAATTGCCAAGGAATTGGGTGTTGCGGGATTGCCCACTTACCTGGTCTACAAAAACGGCAAAGCCGTGTGGCGCAAACAAGGAGTAGTGGCGGCGAAGGAATTTTCGGCGCAGTTTTAGAGCGAGACCCGGGTGCAGGCCTAGATTCTAGATTAAAGACGAGTTCACGTTATGCTCGGGCTCACATCAAGTTGCCTCACCCGGCGATTTGGACTGAGCTCGCGCCTTGAGCGCGGCTGTAATTACGGCCGCGTCCATTTGGTCTTTGGGGCGAACGCCTTGCTTAGTCTTGAGGAGTCCCGGTAAGTCCAAAATTGGCATAACGATATCGTCAATTGCAATGCTGGTGATATGGGGTTGCATGGCTACCCAGGTCAGTCCCGCAATCGAGGGCATGACATCAACCGTAAATTCGTCGTTGATTCGTATTGCATAGAGACTGTCTTCGGCAAAGACGTCGGGCGTCGCCAATAGCTCGCGAGCGGCGCCATCGGGTAATTTTGAGAGCGCAAATATCCAGCGACGCGAGTTATCGGCTGAAGGATTGACTAGGATATCAATGTCTTCAGTTAAACGATTAAAGCCATGCGCCGCAATTGCGTAGCCACCTACCAACGCATATTCAACACCCGCGTCTTTCAAATGGCGCGCGAGAGTCTTTACGTCCTCCCAGGTAGCGGGGCGGGTGTATTCAGTCACTAATGCGCGCCAGCACTGCCTCGACCGTCCAGCGCTGTCGATCGTCGTGCATTTGTGCGGCGCTCAAATAGCGGAATATGCCCTTCGGGGCGCGCGTGTAATATTGGGCGAGCGATGTCATTGCGGCCCTATCTTGGGTGGTTAGAGCCTGTCCGTCTCGGGACAGTCGTTTACCGACGGTTCGCTGGATGGGTTGTTGATTAGTCAATGAACTCATGGCTTTAAGGGTAGCGAACATTTCGGCGTACCGCAACGCTCCATCTCGGGTATTCTTGCTGCTAAATGCAAGAGAAATACGAGCCAGCCGTCGTTGAGGCGGAAGCACAAAAGTACTGGAACGAGCAGCGCTGTTTTGAGGCCCACGAAGAGGAGGGCCGGGACAAGTATTATTGCTTGTCGATGTTCCCGTACCCCAGCGGTCGCCTGCACATGGGGCATGTACGCAATTACACCATAGGCGATGTGCTCAGTCGCTTTATGCGCATGAATGGTAAAAACGTGTTGCAGCCGATGGGCTGGGATGCGTTTGGCTTGCCGGCTGAGAATGCAGCCATGGCGAATGGCGTGCCCCCGGCAAAGTGGACCTTCGAGAATATCGCCTACATGAAGCAGCAACTGAAGTCTTTGGGGTTCGCCCTGGACTGGAGTCGTGAGCTTGCGACCTGTCGGCCGGAATACTACCGCTGGAATCAGTGGTTGTTTCTGCGCATGTTGGAAAAAGGCATCGCCTATCAGAAAACTGGTGTGGTGAATTGGGACCCCATCGATAAGACGGTACTGGCTAACGAGCAAGTGATCGATGGCCTGGGGTGGCGCACGGGTGCATTGGTTGAGAAGCGCGAAATTCCCATGTATTACCTTAAGATCACTGCTTACGCCGAAGATCTATTGTCAGCATTGGGCGATATGCAAGGCTGGCCTGAGCGAGTACGCGCCATGCAGACCAATTGGATTGGTCGCAGCGAGGGAGTCAGGCTCGCATTTCCTTACGAACTCGAAGGGGAAAAGCATCAGCTCCGGGTTTTCACCACGCGAGTCGATACACTCATGGGGGTGACTTTTTGCGCGGTAGCGGCTGAGCATCCCTTGGCAACGCATGCTGCTAAGTTCACTCCGGGACTCGCGGCCTTTATTGACGAGTGTCGTCGGGGTTCCTCCATAGAAGCCGATATGGCGACTCAGGAGAAGAAGGGGGCACCCACCGGATTATTTGTACAGCATCCATTGAGTGGCGCGGCGGTGCCTGTTTGGGTCGGCAACTATGTACTCATGAGTTATGGCGAAGGAGCGGTCATGGGGGTTCCTGCACATGATGAGCGAGATTTTGCTTTCGCCAAAAAATACGCTCTGCCCATCGTGCCGGTGATTGATGTGGAGGGCCAGACTTACTCAATGGAAACGTGGGCGTCGTGGTATGCGGAGCATGGTCGCTGCGTTAATTCTGGCGTCTACAATGGGTTGACGTTCCAGGAATCGGTTGACGCTATTACAGCTGATCTGACCGCCAAGTCGCTCGGCCATAAACAGACTACCTGGCGATTGCGGGACTGGGGTATTTCGCGACAACGCTATTGGGGTTGTCCAATTCCGGTGATTCACTGCACGCATTGCGGAACAGTGCCCGTACCGGACGCCGATTTGCCGGTGGTATTGCCGGTTGATTTGGTGCCCGATGGGAGTGGCAATCCTTTGCTAAAAAACGAGGCATTTTTAGCGTGTAAATGTCCTAAGTGCGGTGCAGCTGCACGTCGCGAAACGGACACCATGGACACTTTTGTGGATTCTTCTTGGTACTACCTGAGGTTTGCGTGTAATGACAATGAACACGCGATGCTCGATTCTAGGGTGCGCTATTGGTTGCCGGTAGATCAGTATATCGGTGGTATTGAGCATGCGATATTGCATCTCCTGTATTCGCGTTTTTGGACGCGAGTATTAAATGAATTGGGTGCGGTCCCGTTTAAAGAACCTTTCGCGCATTTATTCACCCAGGGGATGGTGTTAAACGAAGTCTTTTTCCGCAAACCCGCCACTGGTCGCGTCGAGTATTTTAATCCTGCTGATGTCGCTGTAAGTGTCGATGCGAAATCCGGCGCACGTACGGCGGTACTGCGGACGGATGGTGCGGCGGTCGAATCGGGCGGCGTGGTGACGATGTCAAAGTCTAAGAATAACGGCGTTGATCCTCAGTCGTTGGTGGATATGTTTGGTGCGGATACTGCGCGGCTTTTCACGATGTTTGCGGCTCCTCCTGAGCAAACATTGGAATGGTCGGATGAAGGAGTGCAAGGCGCGTTTAGGTTCATCAAGCGTTTATGGAAAGCCGTCTACGATCATGTGGCAGCAGGGTCGGTGGTGGTACATGATGTAGGCTTGGTGGGTGTGTTTGACGGGGGTGCGTTGACGGAGGGTCAGCGTGCCATTCGGCGTCAGGTTCATCAGACTCTGGCAAAGGTGACCGATGATATCGGGCGTCGAAAGATTTTTAATACCGCGATTGCGGCGGTCATGGAACTCTTGAACGTGTTGGGTAAATTTTCGGAAGTATTGCGCGCAGAAAATAAGTTATCACAAACGGGAAATCGCGCTGTTGTGCAGGAAGCCTTAGAGATTGCAGTAATGTCGTTGTCGCCGATTATTCCTCATGTCACTCACACCCTTTGGAAGTTACTAGGGCATGACACGGCGCTGATTGATGAGCCATGGCGCAGTGTTGATTCGCTGGCACTGGAGCAATCATCTATTGAGTGGGTGGTGCAGGTGAATGGAAAATTGCGCGGACGTATTTCGGTAGCGGTCGGGGCGGTCGAGGGCGAAGTTCGGCAGGCCGCTATTAGCGATACGAATGTGCGAAAATTTATTGGCGAAGCGGTTATTCGTAAAGTAATCGTGGTGCCCGGTAAGCTCGTTAATATCGTAGTGTAGGTTGCCTATGACGCCTGGTATTCAAAAACTGCGAGTAATATTGATGCAACTTGCGCAGAGATCATTGTGGTTAGTCGCCTGCTTTTTTGGCGTCACTTGCTCGCTGGTGGGGTGTGGTTTTCGACTCGCGGGGAGTGATCCACTGCCCCCGATGATGGCGCACCCTTATCTATCGGTTAAGGATCCTTATACGGATTTCGCGCGGGAGTTTGAACGAAGACTTAAGAGCAATGAGGCGCACCTCATGCCGAATATGGAAGGTGCTAGCGCGATAATAGAGGTTACGCAGGATCAGGTCGTGCAGCGAGTATTGTCGGTGTCGGCGGCAAATATT
>JAYUFB010000068.1:0-4249 GCA_043738945.1 Gammaproteobacteria bacterium | reverse complement strand
AAAACCAGTTCAATAACTAGCCTGCTTCAGGACAGTGACGGATCTATACGCGGAGTCGGTCTTGAGGGTCTTATGCTGGTGAGCCATGACCGCGGGCTTACCTACCAAGTAACGCAACGCGAAGATCGATTGTCAATGACCTGCTTGTTGCCAACTTCGCCGTTTACCGCCAGCACCCCGACGGGATTTGTTCGGCTGCAATAACGAACACCGTTCGCATCGCACCTCAAAGTGGTCTATGCCAAACTCGTGTCTATGATGAGACGAATAGCTCAATGAAGCAAATTGCACGTTTAATGATTGCCGGATTTGCATGCACTATATTGAATAGCGTCAGCGCTGCCCAAGCGACAAAATAGGCCTACTGTGATCGCGAGGTTGATGCGATTTCTGCGGCCAATATCGAACGACCTGTCGTAAGTTGCGGTGGGTCTGGAAATTGCTGCAAGTGGGTCCCGCGACTCCGGGTCAGCGCATTTCATCGATGTGGTTTCGACCGACCGGCACACGTTGAAACTGTGGTTCGCCGGTCACGCCGATGTGTCGCCGATAGTTGCAGATTTCGCACCTGACGGTTTTTCGTTAGTAGGCGGCCGAGCAGATTATTCGGACCACCGGCGCGCAGCAGTGGCGGTTTACCGGCATGGTCCGCATATCATCAATATATTCAGTTAGCGCGCTGATCGACGAACAATGCCGGCTCGCATTATGCGTAGTGGTTTTCACTTGGTTTCGTGGAAAAAGGACGATTCGCAGTATTGTGCGATTACGAATGCCGTTTGGGACGTCTTGTCGAGATTGATAGGTCTGCTGCGGGATCTGGGCGTGCGAGAAAATCTGCAATATAATTAAATTAATGCACGGTCTAGAAATTATTTAGTAATTAAAAATTGAACATAGTTTGGGAATAAAGCGACGCACGTCGCTTATGTAAACGTAAGACTTGCACAATACCCCGCGGCAAATCCTCCACATGGTGCACCGCCATGATCAGCGTGAGCTTGCGCATCAGTTTCTCGAGCATATGTTTCATCGCAGCCCGCTGCCTCGGGTCAAGACCTGTCAACGGTTCGTCCAGCAGGAGAATACGTGGATTTGCCGCCAGCGCGCGCGCCATTAACGCCCGACGCATCTGTCCGTATGAGAGCTCTTGGGGACGACGCTTGGCGAACGACAGCAGTTTGAAAAAACGTAGCCAGCGAATCGCGTGGCGGCGATCCAGCGCGCTAAGCGTGCTCGCAAGACCTATGCTTGCGTACCGTCCGCTAGCGACCAATTCCAAGACGTTGACATTAAGAGCATAGTCAGTTTGCAGCTCGGGTGAGACGTAGCCCACTTGGTGTTTCCACTCGTCAATGATGGAGCTTCCGGGCGGGAATCCACACCGCTCTATACGTCCGCCCCAGGCAGGGGAAAGATCGCCGTACAAAAGCTTGATAAAACTCGATTTCCCACTGCCGTTCGCACCTAATACTGCGCAGTGCTCACCGCCACGTATGTACCAGTTAAGATTGCGAAGCACCAAGCGATACTCGACATAAAGATTTACGTTCACCAGGCGCATCAATAACGGTCGCGGCGCGACGCTGCGCGATGCAAGCTGCAGTGTCGGTTGCGGCGTTTCAGACGCTGATGCGGTAAGCCGCACCAAATCGGCGCGCCGTAGGCGCCCGATTGAACGCACGCGGCCTTGGTCAAGCTCTATCAGCCGCTGGGTGGCAAGTGGCACGTCCACTTGCCGATGTGCCGCGACAATCCACGATTGTCCTTTGCGGCTCGCGGCCTGCAAAATTGTATCGATTCGCTGTCGGTAGTCGGCATCCAGACCATTGTAAAATTCATCGAGCAGCAGCCAATCCGGATCTTGCACCAAAGCACGAGCTAACAAAACTAAACGCCTTTCGCCATACGATAGCGATAAGAATCCACGTTCTGCCAAGCGGGTCAAGCCGCAGACCCGCAGTGTTGCCTTGATCCGCTTGCGCTCCTTGGATGTAACCGGCAGGAGCCGCAATTCCGAACGATGTATGCCGGTCGCCAACACATCATCTACGGTTAAATTCCAATTATAGCGCGCGTATTTATCCTGGCGCTCTGCTCCCACGTAGGCGATGTGCTGCCGCGCCTCGATCAAATCGACTAAGCGGCGTCCGCGCCAATAGGTAAGCTTCGCGCTGGTTGCCGGGGTCGGCCAAACGTCGCCACACAATAATTTTAGCAATTGGGTTTTACCGCTGCCGTTATTGCCAATTAGCGCCCAGCGTTCGCCCGGCCTCAGAGTCCACGCAATCTGCCTCAGAACAGGCATCGAACCACGTCGTACACTAACCGCCTGCAATGATATTTTAAGTCTCGTGGTCATGTGAGTTGGCTTGGTACAGCCCAATAGTCGGTGGCATAAGCCAATTTACAATTGATTTTTTCGTACATTTTAATTTACCTTAATGGCGGATTAAAGCAATAAGCAAGAGTCGTCACAATGAAGAGAATATTCAAAGTATTGGGCTGGGTGGAACTGGTAGTGCCACTGGTCGTTGTTTACTCGGTATATCGGATTGGTTTCGGCAAGCCCTTGACCATTAACGAATTCGCAAATCGGCAGACGATTCTGTTTCTGGTGAAGAATCCTGAGCTATTCACCCAAGTAGGAATCATCGACGGTACCATCCTCGACTTCCACTCCGGCAGACTTGCTGCCGCAGGCGTCGAAAAGCGCGAACACGATTACGCCACGATGGCACGCTACATCAAGGAGGTTGAGTGGTTCGAGCGCTCGCGGCTTGATCAGCAGGAACAGCTTACCTACGACATCCAACTTGACAGTGGCAGATGGCGCTGTCGTTCAAACGCTTTGATTGGCTCCTATCAGGAGGCATGTACCCAATAGCGCCGATGTGGGGCACGTAAGTGCAGCTGCCTAACATCCTATAGACGCAACGCGTAGGAGCCGCGACGCAAGGCGCGGGCGTCGGCCGCCTGCCTGACGGCGTGGCATATTACGCGCATGCAGGCGCTGCATAATGATCCGCGCTTTTTGCTACCCAATATCGACGCGGGTCGTTAGCAACGTCTCACCCGTTATCAGAAAATTCTCGATGAGGTGAATGCTCGGATGCTGGAGTGTTTTCGGACCGCTCCAAACAACAAGTTGTTGGTCGAGCGCGTGCTGTTCGCGGCCGAAAAGTGCTCGGCCGGCGCCTATTACCAGGCTGCGGCAATGGATGGCTCGCAACCGGGGGGTTTTTGCCAACCTGCGCGATGTTACGGAGACCGCTACTTGGAGCATGAAGACGAATTCCGCTTACGCGGAAGGCTCGGCGCTGTATGCGGAGCGTTTAGCTACCGATATAGGCATGTATAAGGACGACCCGTTCGGTGATCTTGGGCGTCTCAAGGCCGAGATGTTTCGCGCGACACGGCTGGTGGTTGATGCCGGCCTGCGTGACGATGGCTGGACTCGGGAGCAGGTCATCGCCTATAGGGTCGATACCACCGGCATGGATGAAAGCGCGGCGATTTCGGAAGAGGAGCGCTACATCGGCCAGCCGGCGCAGGCCTGCGCCCACAAGGTCGGACAGCTCAGGATACCGGAGCGGCGCGCGCGCTCAGGTCGCGCTTGGGCCCAAGTTCCATCTCAAGGAATTCCACGCGGTGGTGCTTGAGAACGGTGGCGTACCGCTAACAACGCTCGAGCTATTGGTGAATAATTGGATCGCAAAGATCAAGCCGTAGTTTGCCGGAGCGTGTTTCGGTATAGACGCATCATGGGTCATACAGATTAGATTTTAATTCATGGGGCCGCATGTGTTAGAGAGTGGTCCGCGTCAACTATTTCTTCCGCCGCATTGCCTCAACTGACTAGTTACCAAATGGGACCCGTTGCCTCACTGTAATTGTTACCAAGTAACAGTGTAGGAGGCAGTGATGAAGAAACGACTCAGTGGAACGGCACGTCGAGAGCTGATAGCAGCGGTACGGGGCCGATATTTGACGAGCACTTCGCCCGTTGAGCGGGAGATCCTGCGAGAGTTCGCCGCAATAACGGAATATCACCGCAAATCGGCAATCCGTATTTTGAACGATAGCGGCCAGGATGGTATAGCCGTCATTCAGCGCCAGCGGCCCCGGACTTATGATGAAGGCTTTTGCACTACCCTGATCGTATTGTGGGAGGCGTCCGATCGTGTTTGCGGCAAGCGCCTTCAGGCGATGCTCCCGCTGCTCGTGCCTGCACTGGAACGCCATGGAC
>JAYUFB010000067.1:0-30011 GCA_043738945.1 Gammaproteobacteria bacterium | reverse complement strand
TGGGTTTGACAGCCTTAGTGTTTCTGGGAAGTGCATTTATCGGTAAACAACCGTTGGCGCGGCGCGCGCTAGAGTCGGTATTCCCTGAACCCTTAGAGATATCGACGCGGATCTGGTCGCGGCTCAACTATTTATGGGTAGGTTGGTTCGCTTTTTTAGCCTTGGCGAACTTATATGTTGCGCACAATTTCTCAGAGAGTGTCTGGGTTAACGTCAAAGTTTTTGGGATTTCCATTGCGATGATGCTGTTCATGATGCCGCAGGTGTTGTGGCTTTTCAGCAAGCGCAAAGTCGACCCACCGGAACCCCCTTTAAATGGTTAATACGCGCGAACAGCGACTCCGGCAGCGACTGGAAGCGCAATTCCAGCCCGTAGAACTCGTTATTACCAACGAAAGCCACTTACACGCAGGGCATGCGGGTGCGGCGGGTGGTCTGGGACATTTTCGCGTTCAGATCGTGGCGGCCCGTTTTGCGGGTCTATCGACCCTCGCGCGTCACCGTTTGGTGTATGCGGCGGTCGGCGATCTCATGCAAACCGACATCCATGCCTTGAGCTTGCAAGTCGGCTCCCCGCAGGTCTCGGAAAAAGGCTAAACTAGGCGGCTAGGCGCGGCCATATCGGCCTGCTTTTTTCCGAGTAGAGGACTCAAATGACCCAATTTTTCTGTGCATCGTGGACCCGTGTGTCTGTCGCCGCCGCCGCTGCGGTACTTTTAACCGGTTGCGGTAAAGGGCAAACGGCGGTCACGCCTGCTAGTGCGCCCGTACCCGCAACGCCGCCGGTCGCTGTTGTCGACGGAACGCCAATATCGCATGCCTCGTACGATTTTTACATCAAGAGCTTGCTCCAGGGCAAACCTGCCACTGAACTGACACCTGAGCAAAAAGCGCAAGTATTAGACGAATTGGTGAGTATGCAATTAATCGGTCATCAGGCGCAAAAAGACGGCTTGGATAAAGACGCGGATGTGATTGCCAAAATGGATGTAACTCGCATGCGGTTGTTGGCCGATGCCGAATCTCAGAAATATCTAAAAGGCAAAGAGGCTACGGATGCTGAGCTGCATGCCGAGTACGACAGCGCGGTGGCGGCAATGGATAAAACTGAATATCACGCTCGCCACATCTTGTTGGCCGCGAAGGATAAGGATCTCGCCGACCAGCTCATTAAGCGCATCAAAGGCGGCGCTAAGTTTGACGAAATCGCCAAAGCGAATTCGATCGACGGATCGAAAGCCAATGGTGGAGATCTCGGTTGGTTCAAACCGGCCGGTATGGTTAAGCCTTTTTCTGACGCGGTTAAACTGCTAAAGAAAGGTGAAATGACTAGTGCTGCTGTGCAAACCCAATTTGGTTGGCACATCATTAAATTAGACGATACGCGCGACGTCGCGCCGCCACCGTTTGATCAGGTGAAGGAACAGGTTGGCAATCGCATCATGCAAAAGAAGTTACAGAGCTATGTAGACGAGTTGAAAAAGACCGCTAAAATCGAGAAAAAGATTTAAAACTTTGCGCGCTTAAACAGCTTTGGGTGTGTTTACCAGGCGGGTTGCCGAATCCGCCTGGCCTTACTTCAGTAATTCTAGAAACGCGGCTTCGTCCAAAATCGGTATGCCTAAGGCTTGTGCCTTGGCGAGCTTCGAACCTGCATCCGCTCCGGCAACCAGGTAATGGGTTTTCTTTGACACGCTGTTCGATACTTTTCCGCCACGAGTCACAATCATTTCTGCGGCAGCCTCGCGGGTCAATTGAGCCAGCGTCCCCGTTAGCACAAACGTTTTTTCGAATTCTGCGCCGGAACGGTTAGTTTTTTTCTCAAGCACAGGCCATGAAAATCCTGCGCCGAGTAATCGATCGATTTGCTGGGCATTGTCCGTACTTTGAAAATACCGACTGACAGACCCTGCCACAATTGGCCCTACATCCGGGACACGTTGAATCTCCTCTTCCGCGGCTGCTCGCAGCAAGGCAAGCTCGCCGAAATGCTGCGCCAACCCCAAGGCAGTGGCCTCCCCCACATCGCGAATCCCTAGGCTATACAAGAACCGCGGCAGAGTGGTCACTTTGGAAGCTTGCAATTCTCGCTGTAAATTATCCGCCGATTTTTCGCCCATGCGATCTAAATTTATGAGCTGCTCGCGAGTCAAGTCAAACAAATCGGCAGGATTTTTCACCAACCCAGCGTCAACTAATTGCTCAACCAACTTATCACCGAGTCCCCGCACGTCAATGGCGCGACGTGAAGCAAAATGGATAATCTCGCCTTTGACTTGCGCACTACAGGCACGACCGCCGGTACAACGGGCGATGGACTGGTCGGCCTCCCGGGCGACGGGTGATCCACAGATGGGACATTGGCTTGGCAGTTTTATCGTTTGTGCTCCCTGCAAGCGGCGCTCCACGAGCACACGCACGACTTCCGGGATCACATCACCGGCACGACGAACCACGACCGTGTCGCCTACGCGTACGTCCTTGCGAGTTAGCTCATCCATATTATGCAGCGTGGCATTGCTGACCGTAACACCCCCCACAAACGCTGGTTCAAGGCGTGCAACTGGTGTGAGAGCGCCGGTACGACCGACCTGAAATTCAATCGCACGAACGCTGGTCAATGCCTCTTCTGCGGCAAATTTGTGAGCAATCGCCCAGCGCGGTGCCCGGGAAATAAACCCTAGTTTTTTCTGGGATTCAAGGTCATTTACTTTATAGACCACGCCGTCAATTTGATACGGCAAGCTATCGCGGATATCGGCGATCTTGCGATAATAAGCCAAACAGCCATCGACGCCTTCTACGACCTCTATCTGCGGGCATAGGTTGAAGCCCCATTGCCGCAAAGCCCTGAGCAATTTACTGTGCGTAATCGGCAGCATACCCTCAACATAGCCGACGCCGTAAATAAAAAAATCGAGCGGCCTGGCGGCGGTGACTTGCGCGTCAAGCTGTCGCAAACTGCCCGCTGCGGCATTGCGCGGATTCACGAAAGTTTTATCACCGCGAGCGGCAGCCTCGGAATTTAAAAGGGCAAATCCCGCCAAGGGCATAAAGACCTCTCCCCGGACCTCTAGAACCCGTGGAATTCCCACACCCTTTAGTTTTAGCCGCAGCGTCGCCAGCGTTTTAAGATTTTGCGTAATGTCCTCGCCGGTCTCACCATCGCCGCGAGTCGCGGCTTGAAAAAACTCGCCCTCAAGGTAGGTCGCACTCACGGCGAGGCCATCGAGCTTCGGTTCGGCGGAATAGGTTACCTTGGCGCTCTGCTCTAAACGCTCGCGAACTCGGGCGTCAAACTCGGTGACCTCGTCCTCCGTAAAAGCGTTCTCCAAGGACAGCATGGGCACTCGATGCCGCACCTCACCGAATACGCTATTGGGTGGCGCGCCTACGCGCTGGGTGGACGAAGTTGCCCGTCCAATTTCAGGAAATTGAGCTTCTAAATCTCGTAACTCGCGCCATAGACGGTCGTATTCGGCATCGGGCACTTCGGGATCATCGAGTACGTGGTAACGATGGTTGTAACGATCCAATAGCTGCCGGATCTGCGTCGCTCTGTCTGACGCCTCGGCTGGACTCATACCGGCAACAAATCTCGAAAGCGCTCCACCTCTTCTCGCAAACTTGCGGCGCGCTGCGGCGAGAGCGGTAGGGTCTTCGAGTCCTGCACCACGCCGGACAATGTATGTGCTAGGTTACGGGCGGTCGCAATCATGTCGTCAAGGGCGAGCACCGGATCTCCTGGCCCAGGAAATACCGCAAACAAGGTCACACCGCGGAACTCGGTAGTCGGCATGCGGAGCAAATCGAAGGTGCCCGGCTCTAGAATACTGGCAACACAGTACAAGGTACCGTCCTGTGCATTTTTGCGATGGAAAATATGATAACGCCCGAATGCCAAACCATTGGCATCAAAGGCAGCCTTGAGGTCGCTCCCGAGCCAACGCTCCTCGCCTTCTGCGCACACCCGCAAACTAATAATTTTTTGTAGCTCACTCGCTTTGGCGCTAGTCGGGACGGGCGCGGCCGCCGCGACAGCCGGGGCGGCAATAGCGGGTGCGGCGGGCGTCGCGGGTGTGGCGGGCGAAATCGTGTTCAGACTGCTCGGCACTGGATCCGGGTCATCGTCCAAAGTAATTTCTTCAAAACCACCGGTCCCATCGACACTCTCGGCATGCGCCAGCATCGGCCTATCCGGTAACGAAATACCATCAAAATCGGCCATCTTAATACTTAACGGCTCGAACGGCGGGACCCCCCATTCTTCGCGGCGAAAATCGATGCTGGGCACTTCAGGGTGGGGCTCCTCCATCGGCAACAAGGGTACGACCGATGTCACATTACGACTACGACGCGCACCCCACCCCCATATACCCAGTATTAAGGGTATACACAGAACCAATAATATCCAACGAAGCTCAGCCAAGTGATCAACCCTTACATTGCCGCCATGCGTACAGCCTCATCCACATCTACCGCCACCAAACGCGACACTCCGGGCTCATTCATGGTCACGCCCACGAGCTGCGAAGCTAGTTCCATCGTGCTCTTATTATGAGTGATAAAAATAAATTGCACACTGCGCGACATCTCGCGAACAATATCGCAAAACCGACTCACGTTATTCTCGTCTAAAGGTGCGTCAACTTCATCCAGCAAACAGAAAGGCGCCGGATTCAAATCGAAAATTGCAAACACCAATGCCACTGCGGTTAAGGCTTTTTCGCCACCAGAGAGTTGACTGATGGTGCTGTTGCGCTTACCCGGTGGCCGCGCCATGACAGATACACCCGCCACCGATGATTGTTCACCGGTCAGCTCTAAATACGCATGCCCACCACCGAAAAGTCGTGGAAACTTCTCTTTTAATCCGGCATTGACCTTGTCAAAGGTATCTTGGAAGCGAGTCCGGGTTTCGCGATCAATTTTACGCATTGCGGATTCCAACGTCTCCAAGGCGTCAGTGAGATCCTTGCACTGGCGATCCAAATATTCTTTTCGTTCGGATTGCTCCTTAAACTCACCGATCGCCGCCAAATTTACCTGACCCAGGCGTTCTATTTTGCCGCGAGTTTCAGCAAGATTCGCATCCCAAGCTTCCGCATTGGCTTCAGGGACCATTTGCGCCATCAGCACTGTAAGCTCAAACCCGGTGGCGAGCATTTGCTCTGCGATACTCTCACGCCGAGCGCGAACTTGTTCGGCAGCGAGGCGCGCATCATCCATAGACTTACGTGCTGCATTGACTTGCAGCTCGGTCGCCAGCCGATGCTCATCGCGACCCCGCAGGGTCGCGTCCAATTCGTCGCTTGCCATACGTGCAGCTTGTAACTCCGTTTCAAACCTTAAGCGTACTTGCAAAGCTTGATCGAGCTGGCTTTGTAAGGCACCAAGGGCATCAACGGATGCAAGTTGCGCGGCGAGTTCATCGCGCCGAACGACAAAACTATCTACTTGGGTTTGGATACGAACTAGGCTGGTCATTAAGGAGGCGTGCGAGGAACGACGCGACTGCACCTGCAAGCCTAACTCTCGTGCCATAGCTTGCGCACCGGTCGCCGTCAATCGAGTAGCACTTTGCTCCGCTCGTACCCGATCCCGTTCATGCTCAAGCTCCAGCCGCAGCGGCTCCAGAGTTGCCAGCGACTCAATCGCTATCTCCATACGCGAACGCGCGAGGCGTAGTTCAGTTTCGGTTCGATTTAATTCCGTTGCTAGATCGGCAAGCCCAGTCGATAGAACGCTCAAGCGCCGTGCGCCATCCTCTTTACGGGCATGCGCGGCGTCAAACTCTCCGCGTCGATCCACGTGCTCTCGATGCAGACGGTTGACTTCGGTTTGCAAATGTTCGCGACGATCCTCGTACTCACGCACCCGCTCACGCGTCATGTCCAACTTTTGTTCAAACTCCTGCACTTCGCCTGCAAGCTTGGTCACCGATACGCGTACTTCCCGCAAAGTTTTTTCACGTTCGATCACTCCCGCGTGTGGATCTTGATCCCGCGATAAACGCAACCAATCACGTCCAAGCCATACGCCGTCGCGAGTTACCACGGACTCTCCGGCTTTCAATTGCCGACGCCGCCCCAATGCTTCACCCAAGGTCTCGGCGGTATAAACCGTAGCCATTATCGAACCCAAAATCGTGGCGCCCTGCACTTTGGCCTGCAATGCGTTTGCGTCGAGATTCGCGGCCTCCATATCACTCACGCTTACAATCGCCAGTTGCCCGCCGTCGAAACTCGTCAGCGCATCGGTAACGCTGTCTAGGCCATCGACGCATACCGCTTCTAAGTAGGACCCTAACACCGTCTCAACTGCTCGCTCCCATCCGCGATCCACTCGCAATTGTTGCGCGACTCGAGGCAGATGATCCAGCGACTGTGCTTTTAGCCAGTGCGAAACTTTACCCGACGCCTTACCGAGAGCTGCTTGTTGCAAAGCTTCGGTCGAGACTTGAGTGCCCAATGCCGATTGCCACGCTCCCCTTAGAGTATTGAGCGCCTGAGTCTGTTCGCGTTCCTCGGTGCGTAGTTGTGCAAACTCAGCGAGTAATTCTTGAAGCGACGCGCTCGACCGCAGCCCCGCGTCGTGAGCGATCGTTGCCTGGTCCGATAGAGTTTCCAGTGCGACGTTCGGAATATTGTGCACGAGCGTATCGTGCTCGACCTGTTGCCGATCGTGCTCTTGCAACAGTCGGCGTTGCTGATTTTCCAGTTGCTCGATACGAGCTCGCTCGACTTGAGTCTCGCGCTGTGCCAACGCCGCAGCTTCAGTATGCGAGTGCCATTGCTGTTGCCAATTGTTAATTGCCAGTTCGCAACGCTCTAACAAGCTGGCGATGTCAGCTTCTTTGGCGTGCGCTAAATCAAGCTCAGGTCCCATATGATCGAGTTCCGCCGACAAGGACTGAATCTGACTCTGATCGCGTTGCAGGGTAGCGGTAAGATCCTGAACTTGGGTCTGAGCCTGGTCTAGTTCCGACTGCTGCCTCTGCCGCAGTTCGCGAGCATGTTGAATACTCTGCTCAATCCGCGTGACTTCCCCGCCAGCTCCGTAGAAATGCGCTTGGATAGTCGTTAAAACCTCGGTTTTTGCAGTTTGATCGACTCTAATGCGTTCAATCTCCGCCTCAGCGGCGCGTAAATTGGCGATGGTGGCGTGTAGTTGTGTTTCGCAATGCTGCGTCGCCGCGTCGCGCACGCCAATATCATGGTCGAGACTTTGTAGGCGTAACCCAAGCAGCTCTGCTGTGAGTTTGCGCTCCTCTTCTTTCAGCGTTTGATAACGCCTCGCGGTGGCCGCTTGGCGCTGTAAATGGCGAATCTGTTTGTCGACTTCTTCTCGCAAATCATTGAGGCGATCTAAATTCTCGCGCGTGTTAGCAATTCGATTCTCAGTTTCACGGCGACGCTCTTTATAGCGCGACACCCCCGCAGCTTCCTCTAAAAATGCGCGCAGATCGTCGGGCCGTGCGTCAATGATTCGCGAAATCATTCCCTGTTCGATGATCGCGTAACTGCGGGTACCCAATCCCGTACCGAGGAATAACTGAGTAATATCTTTGCGGCGTACTTTTACGCCATTGATAAAATAGTCAGAGGTTCCATCACGACTAACGGCACGGCGTAGCGCTACTTCGTTATAGTTAGCATATTCGCCGCCGATTTTTCCATCTGAATTATCGAACACCATTTCTACGGAAGCGGTGCCTAAGGGCTTACGCGCGGACGATCCGTTAAAAATAACATCCGCCATCGAGTCACCGCGGAGATGTTTGGCGGAAATTTCTCCCATCACCCAGCGTACGGCATCGATGATATTAGATTTACCGCAGCCATTAGGGCCCACCACGCCCGTCAAACTACTGGGAAATGTAATCGACGTGGGATCGACAAATGACTTGAAACCGGCAATTTTGAGCTTCGTTAAGCGCATGTTTTTATTAACCTTCCGTTTGACCGGCCTTGGATAAAATTAGAGAGGCGCGTGGCCGTCAATGTGGCGTGTAGTGTAAAGTAATCACTACTCTCGTAAACCCCTTAAACTTAAGAAGTCGAACCGATGACGCCTCCTACTAGTCTTGAAACTTTTGACAATCCGTCTATTGACACCGACTACACCATACGCATGACTTTGCCGGAATTTAGTTGTCTCTGTCCGAAGACCGGGCAGCCCGACTTTGCCACTTTGAAGCTCGAATACGTTCCAAATGAACGCTGTGTCGAATTGAAATCATTGAAATTTTATATTTGGTCGTACCGTAGCCGGGGTGCCTTTCATGAGGCCGTTACTAATGAAATACTGCACGATTTGGTAGCCGCGACTGCGCCGAGGTTCATGCGTCTGACGGCCGAATTTAATGTGCGGGGTGGCATTTACACCAGCGTGATTGCAGAACATCGTCAAGCGGGCTGGTCGCATCCGGTACCCGTAACCTTGAGCTAATAGGGCGATTTATAGGCCCTAGCGCACTGTACAGCGCGCCATGCATCGGTATAATCGCGCGTTCTTTAAGGTTAGGTGGCGGAGTTTCTAAATGCCCTCAAAAAAACCCATAAAAGCGGCTAAGAAGCCGAAAGTCGAGCCTAAAAAATCGGCTGTCAAGGCTGCGGTCCATAAAACCGTATTGCCACCCGCTAAGCGTAAGGCGGTTTTATCACCTAAGGTGCCCGTGAAAGTATCCAAAGCTGTTGTGAAGTCTGTACCTGTAAAATCAAAGCCGGTAAAAATAGCTCCTAAACCGGTTGTTGCTCATAAGCCTAGCGTTTCGACTAAACCTAGCGCCGTGGCTAAGCCCATTGTTGCGGCTAAGCCTATCGCTGCTGCTAAGGCTGCGAAGCCGCCTAAACCGGCAAAACCCGCCAAGCCGGCGAAGCCGGCCAAAGAAGTCGTCGAAAAGGCGCCACCCATCAAGTTTGATATTCGGCCGATGGTGATGCCGCGTAGCGTGTCTTTTGAAGATGATGGCGAAGAACAGCCCGGCTCACCGAGCTTGTTGACGGGTCCGCGCAATGTGAAGCCTTATATCTCGCGCCGCGGCGAGCAGTACATGAATAAGGTACAAATCGACCACTTTACGACGATCTTAAAAAAGTGGAAGCGTGATCTCATGGTTGAGGTGGATCGTACCGTCCTGCACATGAAGGATGAGGCCGCTAATTTTCCGGATCCGAATGATCGTGCTACGCAGGAAGAGGAATTTAGTTTGGAGCTTCGCACCCGTGATCGTGAACGTAAGCTGATTAGAAAAATTGATTCAGCTTTGAAGCGTATCGAGGATGGTTCTTACGGATACTGCCTGGAGACCGGCGAGGAAATCGGTATCAAGCGGCTAGAAGCGCGCCCGGTAGCGACTTTATCGGTAGAAGCACAGGAGCGGCGTGAGCGACGCGAAAAACAATACGGCGATCGCGACGACCGATACCGCTAATAGCATTCCCCTTCCCTATGTAGGTCGGTTTGCACCCTCGCCTACCGGCCTACTGCACCTTGGGTCCCTGTATACGGCGGTTGCCAGTTACCTCGATGCGCGCGCGAATCAAGGTCGCTGGATAGTGCGAATTGAGGACTTGGATCGGCCCCGCGAAGTCGACGGTGCGACGCGAGAAATCCTTCGCAATTTAGAGGATTTTGGCTTCGAATGGGATGGCCCCGTGGCACGTCAAAGCACGCGTAGTGATTTTTATCTTGAGGCTTTGCGCAACCTTCGAAATCGACGGCTAAGTTTCGATTGTTCCTGTACACGTGTAGCCTTGGCGGGACAAAGCCGCTACCCGGGCTATTGCCGCGACCGTCCACAGCAACCCGGCCCTACCGGTGTTCGGCTTATAGTGGTGCCCCACACAATTCATTTTCTAGATCGGATTCAGGGGCCCATTTATCAGGACGTGGCCGCTACCAGCGGTGATTTGATAATTCGGCGACGTGACCAGCTCATTTCCTATCTATTGGCGGTCGTAGTCGATGATGCTGAGCAAGGGGTTACGCATGTGGTACGCGGCGCCGATCTAATCGATGAAACCCCAAAGCAAATCTATTTACAACAGCAGCTTCAACTGGCAACGCCCCAGTACGCCCACGTACCGACCTTAGTTGAAGACGGCCTTAAACTCGCGAAATCTCGGCGCAGTCTCTCTTTATGTTCGAGCGAGGTCGGCGAGCAGCTCATCGGCGTATTTCAAATGCTAGGCCTAAAACCCCCTCAGCCACTCAATTTAGGCACAATTTCGGAAATCTGGCGTTGGGCGATTGGCCAGTGGCACGTGGAGCGGGTACCCAAACAGCTAAACATGCGCGCACCCAGCCTAAAAATAAACAAATACTTGTAGGTTTGCCTTCTCGCTGCATTGCGCTATTCTGCAACATACGCGATCGGCATTTTCCGGTAGCGAAAACGCATTAAGCGAGGAAGGCCCATGAGCGAGCCTCGAGTGATCAAAAAATATCCCAATCGCCGACTCTACGATACCGTAGAGAGTCGTTATATCACGCTAGCGGACATCCGCCGACTCGTCATTGACAAGATCAGCTTTGTCGTTCTCGATAAGAAAAATAGTATCGACATTACCAGTAGTATTTTATTACAGGTTATCGCAGAACAAGAGCACTCAACCGAACCCATATTAAGTCGGGATTTTTTATTGCAAGTGATCCAGGCTCACGGAACCAATGTGCAAACTTTGGTTGCGGTCCACTTGGAAGAAGACCTCAAAACGTTCATGGGCAAACAAACAGTGACCCGGGAGGGTATCAGGTCTGCACCTGATAGGCCGCCCCCGATCACTTCTCTTTAAGCCTCGTCTACATTGCGCATGGATAGCCGCACGCGACCTTGACGATCAACCTCAAGTACCTTCACTCGTACCACATCGCCTTCCTTGAGCTTGTCGCTAACGCGCTCCACGCGCTCTTCAGAAATCTGCGAGATGTGAACCAGACCGTCGCGTCCCGGTAGAATAGTTACAAAGGCACCAAAATCCATTAAGCGCGCGACAGTACCTTCATAAATCCGACCCACTTCGATATCCGCCGTAATTAATTCGATACGACGCTGAGCTTCGCGACCCGCGGCGCCTTGAACGGACGCGATCTTCACGGTTCCGTCATTCTCGATATCAATAGAGGTGCCCGTCTCCTCGGTAATTTGCCGAATGACCGCACCACCTTTACCGATGACATCACGAATCTTCTCAGGGTCAATCTTCAAAGTGATGATGGTAGGTGCCCACTCCGACATATTATCGCGAGATACGGAAATGACTTTATTCATTTCCCCCAAGATATGCAGCCGACCCTCGCGCGCTTGGCGTAGCGCCACTTCCATAATTTCGCGAGTAATACTCGTGATCTTAATATCCATCTGCAACGCGGTGATGCCCTCTTTAGTGCCGGCCACCTTGAAATCCATATCACCAAGGTGATCTTCATCACCCAAAATGTCAGTCAGCACTTGAAATCGTGCGCCTTCCTTGACTAAGCCCATGGCAACCCCGGCCACTGGGGCCGAAATGGGCACGCCAGCATCCATTAACGCAAGACTGCTGCCGCAAACTGAGGCCATTGAACTTGAACCATTGGACTCCAAAATCTCTGACACGACTCGGATGACGTAGGGGAATTTTTCTATCGACGGCATCACCGCTTTTACGCCGCGCTTAGCCAAATTTCCGTGACCAATTTCGCGCCGCTTGGGCGATCCCATCATGCCGGTCTCGCCAACACTGAAAGGCGGGAAGTTGTAATGAAACATAAACGGTTCTTTACGCTCACCGGTGAGACCATCGATTATCTGAGCATCGCGTCCGGTCCCTAAAGTCGTGATCACCAAGGCTTGCGTTTCGCCGCGCGTAAAGAGCGCCGAGCCGTGGGTGCGCGCCAAAACGCCGGTGCGAATACTAATCGGTCGGACGGTCTTAGTATCGCGCCCATCGATTCGCGGCAAACCTTCCAAAATACGCTCGCGTACCAATCGATATTCCAAATTGAAAAACTCATTGCCGACTTGTTCAACCGTAAACTTAGGCGCATCGCCAGTGGTAAGACTCGCAATGACCGCAGCCTTAATTTCGTGGATTTTTGCGTGCCGCTGCTGCTTCTCAGTGAGCGCGTAGGCCGCTGTAAGATTCTTCTCAGCTATTGAGCTCACCGCATTCTTAAGTTCGGTATGAGGTTGCGGTGCAACCCAGTTCCATTTGGGTTTGCCCGCTTCGGCTGCTAATTCCTTAATAGCTCTAATAGCCACTTGCATATGTTCATGGCCGAACATTACCGCGCCCAACATGACCTCTTCATCGAGTCCTGAAGCCTCAGACTCGACCATTAGTACGCCTTCTTCGGTTCCGGCAACTACCAGATCGAGTTTAGAATCTCCCAATTGACTGGTCGTCGGATTAAGAATGTACTTGCCTTCTTTGTAACCCACGCGGGCGGCCCCAATGGGACCCATGAAAGGCAGTCCTGAAATCGCGAGTGCCGCTGAGGCACCAATTAACGCAGCAATATCGGGATCCACTTCCGCATTAACAGACAGGACCGACGCCACCACTTGTACGTCGTTATTAAAGCCTTCTGGGAACAGCGGCCGAATCGGCCGATCGATGAGACGCGAAGTGAGCGTTTCTTTTTCGGTCGGACGTCCTTCACGCTTGAAAAACCCGCCCGGGATTCGTCCCGCAGCATAGGTTTTTTCTTGATAGTTGACAGTCAACGGAAAAAAATCACGTCCAGGAGTTGCTTTCTTAAGCCCAACCGCGGTTACTAAAACCACTGTCTCACCCATTGACACGAGTACTGCACCATCAGCTTGACGTGCGAGTTCCCCGGTTTCGATTGTGACCGTATGATCACCATACTTAAAACTTCGTTTGCTAGCGCTCAATTAGAGCCCCTTCATAGTCGGAATTGTAGACACGTAACACGCCCCGTCTTAAATAAAATTAAATAAACCGGGTACGGCTACGACGGTGCCTTTTAGCGGCGTAACCCTAATCGTTCGACCAAGTGCGTGTATATATCCGGCGTATTGCTCTTTAAATAGTCGAGCAGCTTACGACGCTGATTAACCATTTTGAGCAGTCCGCGACGCGATGCGTGGTCAGCTTTGTGTGCGGTAAAATGCTGGCTCAAGCCGTTAATGCGCTCGGACAACAAGGCAATTTGAACTTCGGGGGAGCCGGTATCGTGCGCGCTGCGCTGATATTTACCGACAACGCCCAATTTATCTTCGCGAGTAAGTGGCATGGAAATCAAACCTCAATCAATGACTTAGACCTTTTAAGAAGCCGCGCATTGTACGCGTAGCGGCACTCGCTCTCAAGCACGATTCGCAATCGCCGAAACTAGCCGTAGGGGCACCAACCGACCTGCGGGGTGCAACTCTCCCAAGCCTAAAAACCCACCGCCTGCTGCATAAATACGCAAAGTACCCGGTTTATCCGCAGGAATTGACACGGTTTGACCCTGGCGAAAGGCGCTCACCCCTGCTGCGGCCAGATCCACTCGCGGACAACCCACCAAAGCGGCGTCCACCGGTAAAAGCGCTTTTAGCCGCTCGGAAACGCTCAATTTCTCGAGTTCCTCGAAGGTCCATTGCCGTTCAGCGGAAAATGGCGCGACTCCTAGGCGCCTTAAGCCAACTAAGTGCGCGATAGTTCCCAACTGTGCGGCAAGGTCTTCGGCTAGTACCCGAATATAGGCACCCTTACTGCTACGCACATCAAAACAGAGGTCTGGACTTTCCCAGCTTAAGAACTGCATCTCGTGAATCACGATGGCGCGTGCAGCTCGCTCGCGCGTGATGCCGGCACGAGCATATTCATAAAGAGGTTTGCCGTCTTGCTTAATAGCTGAATGCATGGGTGGTGTTTGAGCGTATTCACGCGGAAAATTCGCCAGCGCTTGCTGAAATTGATCAATTGTGAATTCCGCCAATTCACGCCACTCAATCACCGCGGATTCCCGATCCGCACTGGGGGTACGTTCACCGAGACGCATACTGACTCGATACATTTTATCGGCGTCCAACATTTGGGCACCAAATTTAGTCGCTTCGCCAAAACAAATCGGTAGCAAACCGGAGGCGAGTGGATCCAGGGATCCGGTATGACCCGCTTTTTTTGCACCAAATAAATACTTTGCGCGTGCCACGGCCCCCGCTGAACTTAACCCCAATGGCTTGTCCAACAATAGAATACCGTGTAAGTCGATTGGCATCCTTAAGATTGGTCTGGCGTTTCAGGTTTAGCCACGGAATCAATCAGCTGAGTCAGACGTACTCCATGCTCGATCGAGGTATCTAACGCGAAACTTAAAGTGGGCGTATAGCGAATCATCAGCGCTTTAGACAAGGCATTTCTCAGAAAGCCAGCGGCGCTTTCTAAGCCGCGCTGCACTTGGGGGTCCGCACCTTGTTTACCAAACACCAGATAGTGGACACGCGCCGTGCGCAAATCGCCGGTCACATCCACTCCGGTAATAGTCACATTACCTATTCGCTCATCTTTAACTTCACGCCGTAACAATCCCACGAGTTCGCGCTGGATTTCTGCGCCCAAACGGCGTGCACGCGGATTATCTTTTGCCATGGATTGAAGTCGCGCGCGTTACAACGTGCGCGCCACTTCCACTCGCGAGTAACACTCAATTTGGTCACCCTCGTGCACATCATTATAATTCTTGACCCCAATACCGCACTCGGTTCCTGCACGCACTTCGTTAACGTCATCCTTGAAACGCTTCAACGACTCAAGTGCACCCTCGAAAATTACAACGTTATCGCGCAGTACACGGATCGGGAAATTACGTCGCACATAGCCGTCAATAACCATGCAACCCGCGACAGTTCCAAATTTACTGGAGCGAAATACACTTCGAACGGCTGCAAGACCCACGATTTGTTCTTTTACTTCAGGCGCTAACATACCGGTCAAAACCGCGCGAATATCGTCAATGGCCTCGTAAATAATACTGTAATAGCGTACGTCGACGCTGTGATCCTTAATCGCGGTACGCGCGGCCGCATCACCGCGCACGTTAAAGGCGATAATGCGCGCTTTAGAGGCGGCAGCCAACGTAATATCTGATTCGGTGAGTCCACCAACCCCCGATGACACCACGTTAACAGCCACTTCACCGGTTGATAGTGCATTCAATGAATCGCACAATGCCTCGACACTGCCCTGCACATCCGCCTTGACTAACAACTGCACCAAATTCGGTTTGCTCTCACCCATATTGGAGAACACGTCCTGCATATTGGCGCTTTGCTTAGCCAACTTGACGTCGCGCGATTTCGACTGACGATGCATGGCCACTTCGCGGGCCTTACGTTCGCTCTCCATTACCAATAGCTCGTCACCGGCATTGGGCGCACCGGATAATCCCAGCACTACCACGGGAATCGACGGTCCGGCCGATTCGATTGGTCGTCCCGCCTCATCAAATAGTGCACGGACGCGACCGAATTCCTGGCCAATCAACAGCGGATCCCCTAATTTCAAGGTACCGCGCAAAACCAAGACAGTAGCAACCGCACCGCGGCCCTTCTCCAAACTGGATTCAATCACGTAGCCCGCAGCAAGACCTGCGGTTGGGGCGCTCAATTCGAGCACTTCCGCCTGTAACAAAACGCTCTCAATCAATTGATCCACACCAAGGCCAGTGTGCGCGGATACCGGCACGAAAATATTCTCACCGCCCCACTCTTCAGGAATAACACCATGCTTAGTAAGCTCCTGCTTGACTCGCTCAGCGTCCGCACCCGGCTTATCCATTTTATTGATGGCGACTACAATCGGCACTTTCGCCGCTTGCGCGTGTTTAACGGCTTCGACCGTCTGCGGCATAACGCCGTCGTCTGCACCGACCACTAAGATAATAATGTCAGTAACTTTCGCACCCCGTGCTCGCATCGAAGTGAATGCAGCGTGACCCGGAGTATCTAAAAAGGTGACCATCCCTTTAAGGGTCTCTACATGGTAGGCGCCAATGTGTTGAGTAATCCCACCGGCTTCGCCGGCAGCCACTTTGGTGCGGCGGATATAGTCCAACAGCGAAGTCTTACCATGATCAACATGGCCCATCACGGTAACAACCGGCGGGCGCGACAGAATTTCTAACGAACTATCCGTGATTCCTTGCAAATCCTCTTCGATAATATTTTCTTTGCGCAGCACTGCGGTGTGGCCCATTTCTTCGACCACTAGTACGGCCGTATCCTGTTCAACCATTTGATTGATTGTTGCCATTACGCCCATATTCATCAACACTTTGATGACTTCAGTTGCCTTAACCGACATTTTTTGCGCAAGTTCGCCTACGGTCATTGCCTCGCCAACGGCTACCTCGCGGACCACTCGCGCCGTTGGCATCTCGAATCCATGCTTCGCGTCATTGTCGTTGCCGGCAGAACGGCGGCGACCATCGCGAGTTTTCTTTTTCTTGTGTCGAGCACTGACATCGCCTGCGATGTGCAATTCTTGGCGCCCATAACGAGTGGCCTTATCATCCACCACGGTACGAGTTACTTTGATTGGTTTAGCGGCCGCAGCCTTCCGATCACGTTCGGCTTGCTCGCGGGCCTGAACTTCGGCGAGACGACGCGTCTCTTCTTCAGCAGTGCGCTTACGATTTTCGTCGTCACTGCGACGTCGATTTTCTGCCTCTAGGCGCTCCCGATCTAACCGTTCGCGCTCAATTTTTTCGTTGGCTTCACGCTCCACTGCCGCTTTTGCCTGATCCTCAGTCTCCCTTAAGCGATCTATCTCTTCTTGCTGAAGCCGTGCTTGGTCTTCTAATACTTCACGCTTTACATAGGTGCGTTTACTGCGCACTTCGACATTCACGGTGCGCGCACGCCCTTGTGGGCTTGCCAGCTTAAGTTCCGATTGAGATTTGCGCCGCAGGGTAATTTTCCGCGGTGCCGAATCAGTCGGCAAATCTTCATGTCCATGGCTGCGACGTAGATGCGTGAGTAGCTCGTGTTTGGCGTCCTCACTGATCACATCATCAGCATTATCTACTTTGATTCCAGCCTGATCGAGTTGCTGCAGCAATCGATCAACCGGAACTTTAAGCACCTCGGCGAATTGCGCGACGGTTACATCTGCCATAGTTGCTCCTAAACCTTATGCTCTTCCGCGAACCAGTGCTTGCGGGCATCCATAATCAACAGGGCCGCTTTCTTCTCATCCACACTGCCAATCTCCACGAGTTCATCGACTGATAAATCGGCCAGATCCTCGCGAGTACGTACACCCTTACGCGCCAAAGTCTTCGCTAACGGCTCGCCCGTAATTTCAATTAGATCGGCCGCGGGTTCGACCCCATCCATGGTTTCCTCGGTCGCAATTGCCTGTGTTAACAACACATCGCGGGCGCGAGTTCGCAGTTCTTTAATAATTTCCTCATCAAATTCTTCAATGCTATTCAGTTCGCTAGCTGGCACATAAGCGATTTCCTCAATGGTTGAGAAACCTTCCTGCACCAGAATGCTGGCAACGTCGGCATCCACATCGAGTTGCTTCATAAACGTTTCGCGCAAACTATGCGACTCGGTCTCGCTCTTAGCTTCCGCCTGTGACTCGCTCATGACATTTAATTCCCAGCCGGTCAATTCACTGGCGAGTCGAATATTCTGACCACCGCGACCAATTGCTTGCGAAAGTTTATCTTCCGATACCGCGATGTCCATTGAATGCGAATCTTCGTCCACTACAATTGAGGTTACTTCCGCCGGCGCCATGGCATTAATCACGAATTGGGCGTTATTTTCGTCGAACGGAATAATATCGACCCGCTCACCCGCGATTTCGTTAGACACCGCCTGAACGCGTGATCCACGCATGCCTACGCAAGCACCTACCGGATCGACGCGCGGATCATTGCTGCGCACAGCTATTTTCGCACGCACGCCAGGATCACGAGCCGCCGCCAATATATTAATGAGGCCCTGACCTACTTCCGGCACTTCTAGCTTAAATAGCTCGATCAAAAACTCAGGAGCCGTGCGCGATAAAAACAATTGCGGCCCGCGCGGCTCATTGCGCACTTCTTTAAGATAGGCCTTGATGCGGTCCTGAGCGCGCACCGGTTCACGTGGAATCATTTCCTCGCGCGCCACAAATCCTTCGGCATTCGCCCCTAGATCCACATACACGCCGTTGCGATCCACACGCTTGACTATGCCACTGACTAAGGTACCGGCTCGGTCCTTATAAGCGTCGACTACTTGGGCGCGCTCGGCCTCCCGTACTTTCTGCACAATCACTTGCTTAGCGGTTTGCGCCAAAATGCGCCCGAACGGCACAGACTCTAAAGGTTCCTCAACAAAACCCCCTGGCTCGACATCTTTGTCAAGATCACGAGCATCGTCCATGCGCAACTCGCGGTCCGGAACCTCAAGTTCCTTCGAGTCATCGGCAAATACTTTCCAACGCCGAAAAGTATCGTAAGCACCTGTCTTGCGATTGATCGAGACGCGCACGTCGAATTCCTCGCCGTATTTCTTACGCGCTGCCGACGCTAGAGCCGCCTCAAGCGCTTCGAAAATAACTTCCTTGTCGACACTCTTCTCGTTAGAGACCGCATCAACCGCCATCAAAATTTCTTTATTCATCGCCCTTTTAGACTCCTGATCACAGCCTACTCCGGCCTTACTCTTGCCTTCTGAATTCGTTCCAACGGCAAGTTAAAAACTTTGCCATCGACATCAATCACAATCGATTCCCCGTCGAGAGATTGCAAAACCCCAACGAAGCGCCGCCGCCCATCTAGAGGAAGTTTTAATTCCGCGACAATACGCTTGCCTAAAAATCGCTCGAAATGTGCGCGTGTGCGCAAAATCCGATCAAAACCCGGCGATGACACCTCAAGGGTGTAGTGACCCTTAATAGGATCTTGCGCCTCCAGCACCTCACTCACCGCATGGCTGACCTTGGCGCAATCATCCACGGTAACCGCCGCCTCACCCTCACGCGTGTCGACAAATATCCGCAGCACCCCGCCGCCGCTACTATTGGCGTACTCGATATCGACGAGTTCCAGTTGCTGCGCCTCAATCAACGGCTCTAAAAGGCGCATCAATACATCACGCATGGATACAAAACCGTATTTCAAAACAAAAAAAGGGACCATCGGCCCCCTTTATTAAACGAAAAAGCCCCAATTGGGGCTTCAACCTAAAACATTTTCAGCGACGCCAAGCCTAATAATCAATCCGCTGAACTTGTTGAGTATAGGCAAAGCCGGCGCAGGGGTAAACCCTGATTGCACAATTTTTCTAACGTCACTGCATTAACATCGCATCGACAGATGCGACTGGGGCCGCATTTGCGGCCCCAGTCTTGCTCGATCTAAACGCTTACCAGCGCTTCGGACCGCGCGATCCGCCACCACCACCGCCACCGCCACCGCCACCGCCGCCACCGCCGGTGCGCTCCTGCGCTTCATTTACTTTCAGCGCTCGCCCGTCCACATCGTGGCCGTTCAAAGCCTGCATAGCGCGCGCAGCGTCTGCACTTGCCATTTCAACGAAGCCAAAGCCACGAGGCCGGCCCGTGTCGCGATCATTGATCAACGCCACAGACTGCACTGCGCCATGCTTCTCGAACAGCGTGCGAACTGCGGATTCGTCCATAGAGAACGGGAGATTGCCAACATACATTTTCGTCATGTGAAGAATACCTACTACAAAAGAAACTATCGGCCGGACACGAAGTGCCTGCCACCTGGATCGACGAAACCTGCTTTGAGGGTTGTGGCCAGAGTGACGCCGGAGCGGCGCGATGACCAGAAACGAACCAAGTAGAACTTCACGAACCGCCGCACATAGTACAGTAATTTACCAACATGCACGAATATTGCGAAGGGGACTAGCCGTAAACTTTATAGCAAGCGATGATTGGCCATGCGCATAGATCCCCTACTGGCCCCCCGTTACTGGCTCACCTGGATCGGAATTGGCCTCCTGCGATCGCTTGAATTCCTACCCTTTACCACCCAATGGAGAATAGGAAAGGGGCTTGGCTGGATTATTCGGCGACTACCGCTGCCCTATATTCGAATTGCGCAACGCAACATTGCACTCTGTATGCCGCAATTGACGCCACTTGAGCGTGCGAAGTTGCTTAATCGTCACTGCCAAAGTCTTGGGATGGCAGTGTGCGAAACGGCCAATACATGGTGGAGCCGTGACAGTGCAGTCAAACGACTTGCAAAAGTGGAGGGGCTGCATCATTTAGAGGCCGCTCTTGCGCAAGGAAAAGGTGCCATTTTGATCGGCGGTCATTTCACCACAATCGAAATTGCTACGCGCATTTTGGGCACCGTGGTGCCCCTCAACGTCGTGTATCGACCCACAAAAAACGCACTAATCGCCAAAGTCATGTATCAAAATTTTTGCCGTCACGGCAAACCCATTGCGCACACCGATATTCGCAGCATGATTCGCGCCCTTAAGCATAACGAAGCCGTTTGGTACGCGCCAGATCAAAGCTACCGCAACAAAGGTGCGGCTATGATCAATTTTTTTGGGGTACCCGCTGCAACGACTACCTCCACATCAAGACTTGCACGAATTTCAGGCGCTGCAGTACTGACTTATTTTCCCGAAAGGCTCCCCGGTACGGCCGGCTATCGCGTGGTCATTGGTCCTGCGTTTAGAGATTTCCCAGGACCCGATCCGGTACAAGATGTAGAACGATTTCATCGATTGCTTGAGACGCAGATTCGCCACGTGCCCGAACAGTATTTCTGGGTGCACCGACGCTTCAAGGGACTAAGCTTAGACTACCCCAACTATTATGGGCGCGATTCTCGTCACCGAACCCCCGTGCAAGCTTCACCCTAAAGCGCAGGATGCGCTTCGATCTGCTTTAGTAACTCGGTGCGCGTCGTAGAGGCCTCCATCCGCAGGGGCCGACGTCGCAAAGGCTGCAACTCAGCCGCTGTATAGCCTCTAAAATTCGCTCTCATATGCTCTTTATCAAAACGCCACAACATCCAATTTAGGACTTCCGCTAAATCGGCGTCACCCAACGGTGAGGCAGCAACTCCGGGAACTCGCGCCAAATATTCTCGCCCACCGGGTACCCACAAAAACTGGGCGACTCGACTAAGATTAGGCGCGCCGCCTACCGAACCTAAGCCAGTGGGAAGATGGCAACCCTGGCAATTCAACGTCCAATGTTGCCATGCCCGCTGCGGATTTTCGACGCCCACGGGCGCAATGAGACTTTGCGCCACCACAGGGTGCGGCACCAGAATAAACGTTAGCTGGAACGCGACTCTCACGGCACAATAAAATTTCATGGGTCAGTAAATGCGGGTCTCGCGGCGCGCGTCATCTGTGGTGTTTGCGCGCTCAACCGAGCACGGATCGCTACTACATCGCTTTCCGTTAAGACCGATCCTGCGGCAGGGTTTTTACCCAAACCGCTGGCGAGAAAATTCACAACTGATGCCACATCGGCAGGTTTAAGTCCGGACTGGGGAGGCATAACGCCATTGAACTTGATTCCTGCGACATTCAACTCGCCCATTAAACCTTTTGACACGACCATCACTAAATAATCAAGTCCCTGAGGGCTCTTCGCGAAAGCTTCAACTTGCGCGTGAAGCGATGGAAAGCTCCCGGGAATGCCGGCACCGGTCGCGCCGTGACATATGGCGCAACGGGTCGCAAAAGCGGAAGCTCCTAGCGGCTCGCTTCCCGATAACTCAGCGCTTTTAAGGGGTGCGCAAGCCATCATGCCGAGCGCAAACAAGGCCCTAAAAAAAAACCTACTTTTGGTCAATGGCAACACCCAACACCAGGGCTACCGTGCAGGTATAGGACTGGCTTTGCGTGCCAAAACACCAGGTAATTTCGTTGTTATTCTGCGGCCTGACCACCGGCCGATCGCCTTCGTTGCGCTGACACGCACACCGTCCCCAAGGAACACCCCCGCAGCAATCATTATAAGAAATAATATAGTTACGCTTATCCCCAGGATTGCGGCAAGTTCCAATCCAAGTAACGGGTGACATCTCTGTTCCTGGTGGGCATGCGGTCACGCTACCTCCGTAACAGGAACACAACGACCCATCAATCGCACAATAGCGCCAGTAATCGCAACGGCTCGGATCGCCCGGGTCCTGAAGATTTCCAGTACTTAAGGGGGGTGTTTGAGTTGAATTCGGATCGGATTTATCGGGGTCGGGGGCAGCCGCCCGCGCCACCGGTAACAGCGGTAAGGTTGCCGCACCTGCTAACAAAGAACCCAAAACCGTAAAAATACTCCGGCGCGAGGTACGACTCGCAAAGCCGCGCAACATTTTTTCTGCTAGATGATCAAATTGAGCCACTTTAATTCTCCCGACGATGCGCGTCTTAACCGCGCTGAATGAGGAACTGCTGAATAGTACTAACGCCACTTTCCTTGGCCACAAATAAACTTTCCAAATGTTCACGCGTGTTGACCAGGCCACTTGAGGCTAACTTACCCGCCTCATCAATTAGAACCGCATACGGTAACTTTGCAACGCCGAAACTACGTCCTAATTTCTCCGACAAAACATACGGGAATTTGGTCAATCCCTTGTTGCGAACAAACTCGACATGATTATCGGATTCACCGTCACTCGCCAATACGATATCCAACCATTTCCGTTCCGCTCCTTGTGCGGAGCGCAACGCCGGCAACAAGGTTTCGCACACCGTGCAACCCGGCGACACAAACAACAAAAGCTGGCTGCGCCCGCTTCGCACCCCACCCACTTTAACCTCTGTTCCGTCTAAGGCGGCCAAGAGCATTTCCGGTGCTAAATCGCCAATCTTTAAGGCCTGTGGCAATGAAAGTGCGCCGGCTGGCGCCACCCGTTGGTGAAGTACACCGACCTGACGCGCAAGCACTAGACAGACCATTGCCAACACCAGCACCGCCACCCAAAGCACAATCTGCGAGGCCACTAGGAAACTCAAATCGCTTCTCCAGCGCGGCGAATGGGCTGTAGCGCCATGACTTGATCAAGAGCGGCGTAAAGGGCTAAAAGAGCGAGGCCTGCAAGAATTTTCGACGGCGATAGTAAATCGCTCACCTCAGTGGGACCCAGTACCAACGCCAGCCCAATAGCCACTAAGCTTACATTTCGTAACAATGGAAACGCCCCTAAGGGTTGATGGAGGGATCCAAAACTACAGCCACAATCCACATCGCGGCGCCCCGCTCCCCAAGCGCGCGCGATCAACAAAAAATAGACGCTCCAAATTAGTAACGCCAAAGCGGCCCCCGCGTATCTCGCGGCGGGTACTATTAACAATACGCCCGCACAAAATTCTAGTAGCGAAACCACCGCCACTACTCCCTTCGCAAAACGCAACGGCAAGCTCGCCAATTTCTGCACGGCAACGCGCGTACGTGCCGGTTGTAGCCATTTATGTCCACTCGACAGAATTAACAAAAACGCCGCAAATAACCCGAGTTGCGCCAGTATCTGTTGGGTAACCGTTAGCATTGATACAGGACTTCCACTCAACGCAATGGCTCGATTTGCATACGGGTATTGAAACCAGGTAAATCTAGGCTACGCAGTAACGCTCCCTTTAAATCATAGACATCCAGACGCTCACCCGCTTGTACCAGCATCAAAGCTTCCGCACCATGCGTGAGCGCGAGCGACGAGCCTGGTCTGACCAGCGGTAGTCGGCGCACACGAGTCTTGGACGCCGCGTCATAAACCCAGACCTCATTGGCCGGCTCTTTATGAGTGCCTTCATGGCCGTTCCGTTGCATCAAGACGTACAGTAGTTTATGTTCATCACTCGCCAATATTTGCCAACCGCTGGGACGCCAATTTCCTGAAAGGTCGGCAACAGGTACGAGCGGCCAATCAGCCAAAATTTTTGCGGCATCACCCCGCAGGTCGATCGCTTGAATTCGTCCGTGAAATGAGGGGAAATAGCGAATTCCGGCTAACGTCGCGGAGGCCGTAAAAAGCGGATCGCTATCCAGGGGATTGAAAACCTTAGTCTCGCTGCGGCTGACAACCGCGCCGTTGGCATCCAATTGTACCGAAAGCATAGTACCGCTAGAACATAGCGTCGAGAATCCGCGTTTACCGGTGGGATACACTAAAGCACAGCCCGGAATCTCTATATCCCCAAGCACCTTGCGGTTAACAAGGTCGACTACTGTTACCAACGCTTGAGGCGTCAGATCAAATACCAAGGCCATTTTTTGGTTGTCAATAAACGCAAACATACCTTCCATTGCCGTCATCAGACCGCGCTTAGCTCCCGGCAAAACAATTTCGCCGATGGGATTCAAAGTCTCGCGATCGTAGATAGAAATAAAATCGGTGCGCACGCCGCGCGTGCCTCGCGACCAAACCGTATCAGCCACATAAATTTCAGGACGGGTATCAGAAACCAGTAAAGTAGCCGAGTCGCGCGACTGAAGGTTGCCCTTTACCTCTCGGCTATCCGCACCCACATTGCGTAATTCAATTCTGTTGGTCGAATAATTCAAGAACGCCCAGCCAGTAGGATATTTAGCGGGTAATTTCTTAATATTGAGTAGCTCCTCCACTGGCAAGGGAGTAGGAAATTCTTCCGCTATGGCCGAACTCACCGCGAAAAAACTTAAATTTAGTGCCGCCGCCGCAACAAGGAATACAATTTTTTGTGTCATGCCTATTTCCCAATCTGTTATTGCGGGCTAGCGACCGCTTTGGCCGCTAAGTTTACTCGAACTAAGACAAAGTGAATACTAGCCCAGTTACAGGTATATTCTCGCCATGAATATTGCGCTACTGGCGTTTTACCTCGCATTGAGCTTCGCTGGCTTGGCTTTCGTACTTGGCGCCCGTCAAGCGGCGACGCGCGGCGCGATGAGCGGCGCGATACGCTGGCCAACACCGCTTGAACTCATTATTGGCTTGGTGACCGATTTTTTTGATACCTTAGGAATTGGTTCCTTCGCACCCACTACCGCTATCTATAAATTATGGCGTATGGTCCCCGACGAGTTGATCCCGGGCACGCTCAACATTGGTCATACTCCTGCGGCGCTTATCTCCTCACTAATCTTTGTAACCTCGATAGCGGTCGATCCCTTGTTACTGGTGTGTGCCGTGGGTGCAGCGGCGACCGGCGCTTGGCTAGGTGCAGGCGTCGTAGCGCGGCTGCCCCGCCGCGCCATCCAGGCCGTCATGGGCGTGGCTCTCACGCTTGCCGGGCTTGTTTTTACAGCGATTAATACCGGGGCGCTTCCGGGCGGCGGCACTGCCATGAGTTTAGTCGGATGGAAGTTTGGAGTCGCTGTGGCTATCAACTTTATACTGGGGGCACTCATGAGTTCGGGTATTGGCCTGTATGCGCCTTGTATGATCACGTTGGCGCTGCTCGGTATGCAGCCACTTGCCGCCTTTCCGATCATGATGGGTTCATGCGCCTTAGTCCAACCGGTTGCGAGCCTACGCTTCTTTCATAACGGCCGCTTTGCCTGGGGCCCCGCCCTAGGGTTGGCCTTGGGCGGCGCGGTGGGTGTTTTGATAGCGGCCTATATCGTTAAAAGCCTGCCGATGGTGGCGCTGCGCTGGTTAGTAATCGTAGTCATTGCGTATGCTGCGTTCTCTATGCTGCGGTCAGCGGCGCGTAATACGGATTAAATGATCCACGACGGGTCAGGGAGTGCGCCAAAGGTTCAACCAGCCTGCATGCCCCAATCCACGCAAGGTGCGTATATTGCGAAGATATATCTCATCGGTATTAACTGATCCCGCAATGGCCAAATCGATGCTATGTTCTCTTAATAAGTGTAGCGTCGGATAGGGCGAGCGATTGGTGTAGTTCTCAATATCATCAGGATCGGTATCGGCAAATTGATACTGCGGATGAAAGCTGGCTATCTGGAGTTCGCCTTCGAGTTCAAGCTCAACCAGCGCGGCATCGCAAATCGATATAAAATCATTGTAATCGGCGAAATCTCCCATAGCCCAAGGATGGATGAGAAGTGTGGTCTCACAGATTTTTGACTCGTGCGTGACTAAATAATTTAACTCCGACTCGAGATCCCGTAAAAGTTCTTCCGCAGATTTACTCTCGCTCACATAAAAACGCACGCGGCGGTTCTCATATACTGGCTGCGCAAACGGACATAGCCCAAGCCCTATGACGGATTTTTCCAGCCACAGTCGTGTGGAATCGATTATTTCCTGGTGCATAATATCGCCTGAAGTCTGCTGTACTACCCCGAGTATATTATGCCCTCTATCGCTCAAAAAAAAATCCCTGCCACTCTCATCCACGGTGACGGTATCGGTCCGGAAATTATGACCGCGACCGTTGCAGTACTAGAAGCACTGGGGGCGCCTTTTCACTGGGACCCGCAGGTCGCAGGTCTCGAGGGCGTCAAACTCGCGGGCGATCCTCTGCCCGCTGCCACGCTGACTAGCATTCGCAATACCCGCCTAGCACTCAAGGGTCCACTCGAAACGCCCTCAGGCGGCGGCTATCGATCATCAAACGTGCGCTTGCGCGAAGAGTTCAAGTTGTACGCCAATCTGCGTCCCGCGCAGACTCTAATTCCGGGTGGAAGATTCGAAAACATCGATCTGGTGGTGGTACGTGAAAATTTGGAGGGTCTCTACATCGGTCACGAGCATTACATCCAAATCGACGACGATCCACACGCAGTAGCGATGGCCACCGGCATCAACACCCGTCAAGGCTGTCGTCGTGTGTTGGAGTTTGCCTTCCAACATGCGATTTCGACCGGTAGGAAAAAAGTCACCATTGTCCACAAGGCAAATATAATGAAAGCCTTGACCGGTATTTTCCTGGAAACCGGCTTGCAGATCTACCAACAGAAATACCAGGGACAGTTTATTCTCGACACGATGATCATTGATGCCTGCGCTATGAAACTAGTGCAAAACCCCTGGGCTTTCGATGTATTGGTGACCACCAATTTATTTGGCGATATCCTTTCGGATCTGGTGGCCGGTCTGGTAGGCGGGCTCGGTATGACGCCGGGTGCCAATATTGGTGCCGATGCGGCCATTTTTGAAGCCGTTCACGGATCAGCTCCCGACATCGCCGGCAAAGGAATTGCGAATCCCACGGCATTACTGCTAGCGGGGGCAATGATGCTGGATCATTGCGAACTGCCTGATTTGGCGATGCGTCTGCGTCGGGCCATCAACGACACCTTCAATATAGACCAGGTGTTAACCGGTGATTTAGGAGGGCGCGCGAGCACACTTGAGTTTACGAATGCGCTAATTAAGCGCTTAGGTAAATAGCTCGTGACTCCCATTATTTCAGTTGAGAATCTCACCAAAGCATATGCGTCGGGCTTTAAGGCCCTAAAGGGGATTAATCTAGCAATCAACAAAGGCGAGATATTTGCATTATTGGGCCCCAATGGCGCGGGCAAAACAACCCTCATCAATATCATCTGCGGAATCGTCTCGCCGGGCGCGGGTCGAGTCATCGCGGATGGTCACGACATCGTGCACGACTACCGGGCGGCTCGGTCAAAAATTGGCCTGGTACCCCAGGAACTTAACACCGATGCCTTTGAGACGGTTTGGGCTACAGTAAATTTTAGCCGTGGATTATTCGGCCGCGCACCAAATGCCGTCTTCATCGAAAAACTATTACAAGACCTTTCACTAGCTGACAAACGCAACAGTAAAATTCGTACCCTATCAGGCGGTATGAAGCGACGCGTGATGATTGCAAAAGCGCTATCGCATGAGCCGAAAATATTGTTCTTGGACGAGCCTACAGCAGGGGTAGACGTTGAGCTACGGCGCGATATGTGGGCACTAGTCAGCAATCTCCGTACCCTAGGCTGTACCATTATATTAACCACACACTATATTGAAGAAGCCGAAGAAATGGCGGATCGGATCGGCGTCATTAATAAAGGCGAGTTGATATTGGTTGACGAAAAAACCGCATTAATGAAAAAACTTGGGAAAAGACAACTCACCTTACATCTGCGCGAACCGCTGCAAAATGTTCCTTCTGAACTTTCCGCATGGAATTTAGAACTCCGTGGCGGAGGCAATGATCTTGTCTATATTTTCGAGGATAGCCATGGCAGCGATATTTCTATGCTTTTGCAACTTTTATCCGGACTAGGAATTCATTTTAAGGATTTACAAACGGACCAAAGCTCATTAGAAGATATTTTTGTAAACCTAGTGAGCACACGCATATGAATGCTCTCATTTTCAATAAGTATGGCGTATGGGCAATTTATAAATTTGAGATGGCTCGTGCCTTGCGTACGATAGTCCAAAGTTTAATAACGCCCGTCATCACAACATCTTTGTATTTTGTGGTATTTGGCGCCGCACTTGGATCACGGGTTAGCGGCGTTGGCGGCACCAGTTATGGTGCCTTTATTGTTCCGGGACTTATTATGTTGGCGGTACTCACCCAGAGTTTGTCAAACGCATCGTTCGGAATATATTTTCCTAAATTCACTGGCACCATTTATGAATTACTATCGGCACCTGTTTCCCACTTTGAAATACTGATCGCGTATGTTGGCGCAGCGGCCACAAAATCTGTCGTTGTGGGACTAATAATTTTGTTGACGGCAGGAGTTTTTGTGCCAATTCACATCCTACATCCTGTATGGATGGTCGCCTTTCTATTCATGACTGCCATTACTTTTAGTCTATTTGGCTTCATCATTGGCATCTGGGCCAATGGGTTCGAGCAATTACAATTTATTCCCATGTTAGTCGTGACCCCGCTGACCTTTCTGGGCGGCGCCTTTTACTCCGTTGATATGTTACCGGTAGGTTGGCGTACCTTCAGCTTATTCAACCCTGTGGTCTACCTTATCAGTGGATTTCGCTGGAGTTTTTACGGAAAAGCCGATGTTAGTTTTATTTTAAGTTTTGCTATGACCGTGGGGTTTTTTCTACTCTTTCTGGGCGTCGTATCCTGGATATTCAAGACCGGATATCGCCTCAAAAATTGAATACTGCGTTATGAAAATAATTTCTTATGTACGGGTCGTAGCGCTCATGTTCATCATGAACGTCGGATTTTTAAATTCTGCAAATTGCACGACGGCTCCAAAACTTCAAGTGGATCTTAATGATTTCGACGCGATGAAGAAAACCATTGCGCTACCCAACAGTCAGGTGCTGGGCTATGTTGACACTGGGAATCCCAAAGGCCACGCGATCGTTCTTATCCATGGCTACACGGACAACGCACGTGATTGGGTACCCCTATACCCCTATCTATCGCCGCGGTACCGTCTAATCCTTGTGGACTTACGCGGTCACGGACAATCGAGCAAGCCCGAGTGCTGTTATGGGAGACTCGATTTCGCCTATGACATCAAGCTACTGTTAGATGCCCTCCAAATTTCAAGGGCCGATATCGTTGGTCATTCTTTGGGCAGCATCATTGCCCAGACTTTTGCTGAGGTTTGGCCTGAGCGCACTTCACGGGTGGTACTGATTGCATCGACCGGCGGGAGCCGAGTTGACGTGCCTCCCGTTCCGCCAAAATTTGATTTTGCTGGTGAAATTCGTAAACTCAAGGAACCGATCGAGGCGGACTCACCCTTTATGGTTTCCTGGTGGGATTCACCAACTCCGGTTGACCCAGACTTCATTCGACGTCAACGAAAAGATTCTGCCGCTATTCCGCTACGAGTTTGGCTTGCAATCCTTGAGCAGGCGCTTACCGTCGACGATTTACAAAAAACCTTACCCAAGCTTAAAGCACCCACCTTACTTATTTGGGGTAGCGAAGATCCCATTATGCAAGAGGATGTCCGCCAAACTCTACGTGACGCCCTACCCCACGCTAAGGTAAAAATTTTTGACCATTTAGGACATAACCCCTTTTGGGAAGACCCGCGTGCGGTCGCGGTAGTGATTAACGATTTTCTTAAATAGGTGATTAGTGGGTGTGTTTTAGTAGTCTAATGCTATCGTTTTACGCGTCTGGATCGAGTCCTACATCTGCCTCTGTGGCACGACGCCAATCA
>JAYUFB010000066.1:0-157867 GCA_043738945.1 Gammaproteobacteria bacterium | reverse complement strand
TTGGGTCCGTCATGACTGAAATAAAGGGTATGCGCGCTTCCGACAGGCGCTTCAGCGCAGCACTGGTTTTTGCCATTTGTAATAGTGAGTAAAGCGCTTCTTGCATTCGCGCCCCGCCACTCGCAGCGAAACAAACCAGTGGCATACGATGTTCCAAACTATGCTCAACCGCGCGCACAAATTTCTCACCGACCACAGACCCCATTGATCCTCCCAAAAACCGAAATTCAAACGCACATGCGACGATGTCCAACTCGGCTAAGGCACCCGCCATCACAATAAGGCCATCACGCTCCGAGGTCTGCTTTTGCGCCTGTACTAGCCGATCTTTATAGCGCTTCGAGTCCTTAAATTTAAGAGGATCTTCTGATTCTACTGTGGCGGCCAATTCCGTGGGACCAGGATCCAGAAATTTAAGCAGCCGCTCCCGCCCATTAATACGCATGTGATGACTGCACTTGGGGCAAACATGTAAATTACGTTCAATTTCCGCCCGGTATAAGACCGCATCGCAGGCCGGGCATTTGGTCCAAAGACCCTCCGGCACCGAGCGCGTACGGCGCTCGGTCTTAATACGTGAGGGCACAATTCGTTCAAACCATGACATACGTTAGTTTAAACCAAATCACGCCATCGGCGGCAAGATCAGCGCTGGCTCACGGGCAGGAATACCATATATCGGCGGATATTCCACACGCCATAAGAATAATCCCGCTGCTGGTGCCGTGGCACCCGCCCGGTGCCGATTCCCTTCGGCCAAAATCCTTGCCATCGCATCAACAGGGTCCGCCATGCTCTGCACCTTTACAAGCGTACCGACGATATTACGGACCATATGATGCAAATAAGCGGTGGCAACGATTTCCAACCACAACGTATCTCCTTGGCGCCGCACCAGCAATCGCTCGACGCGCCGCACCGCGGTTTTCGACTGGCACTCAACAGACCGAAAAGCCGAATAGTCGTGCTCGCCCACCAGAACTTGTGCAGCAAGGTGCATTGCCTCAGCATTGAGTGACCGGTGTATCCAGGCAGATCTTGAACGCTGCAATGCCGAACGCGCGCTACGATTTAATATACAGTAATGATAGTGTCGCCGGGTTGCGCTGTGCCGAGCATGGAAACCCACCGAGACCTCACCTACCCACTGTAGTGCAACAGAAGGTGGTAACTTAGTGTTTGCGCCTAACACCCAAGCGCGCGGCGTGCGCGTCACTTCAGTTTCGAAGTGAATAACCTGTCCGACTGCATGTACACCACTATCCGTTCTACCCGCACAAACCACGGTGATGGGATGACCCGCCACAAAGCTCAGCGCCTGCTGCACCGTATCTTGAATCGAAGTCGCATGGGCTTGCGATTGCCAACCGGCGAAATCACTGCCGTCATACTCAACTAGGGCGGCAAGACGTCCAATAAGCGCAGCTCAGCCTGGCAAAGTTTCGATGAGACGCTGGGCTTCTTGCTTTTGACTAGTGGAACCCTCGTGCACCACTTCGTCTAGAATGCTGCGTGCACCCTCTGGATCACCCATATCCATATAGGCGCGCGCAAGATCTAACTTGGTTCCCACTTCACTCATGGTTACCGGCTCAAGCTCCGGCATGGCCAATTTGTGAGTTTGTACGTTAGCGGTTTTGCCCGCCACATCACCCACGTCCAAGTCGACCCGGCGGCTGCCCTGACTGGCTTCAAACACTTCATTGGAAAACAAATCCTCGGCATGCCGCGGCTGACTAATGGTGTCAGCCGTGCCGAAAGCCTTACTGAGGTTATCCAAATCCAAATCAACACTATCGCCGCTGAGGCCGTGTAGTCTAGAAGTAGATTCGATATCCGTATGTGCCCCAGAATCAGGGTCGGCTAAGTGTGGCATTTTAGAACGCGTGGTATCGTTGACGTCCACACGATGCGGTACGAGGACGGTCGGCGCCGATTCTGGACTCAGCACCGCAGTTTTAAGCTCAGTATGATCGACGTCAAGATCAGCTACAAAAGACGCTTCCAGTTCGCGCTCAAGGTCAGTAAGGTCTTGATCGTGAGTAACAGAATTTTCTGCTGCATGCGTCTTGGCATGCGCATCAACAACATCCGCATGAGTGCCATCGCGGGCGCTGGCACTTGCTGCGGCCGCAGCCATCATCTGTCGTGAACGCTCGTCGAGGCCAGAAATCATCGTAGGCGCATCAGCAGGATGGCTGGTTTCCTCAAGACCCCCAAGCTCCAACCCTAAGTCCATTAAAGAAACTTCGGCGGTCTGCTCAGCTCCCCCCTTAGAAGCAATACCGTGCCGTTCGCCAGTATGGGTCAAAGAAAAATCGGCCATTTCCGATTCTACGGTGGGTTCCTCGCGCGTCGGCAGATCGCGAGTCGGAGAACTGTCGGCACCGCGCTCGGGCGCATCCAAAGTGAAGTCTAAATTCGAGGATTTTCCTAGAACCGGCATCTCGCCAGTTACGGCCGAATCGGCCGATTCATGCGCGAGCGGATGATCAAGGCGACTATGCTCACCTTCCGGATCACCAAATAAGTCGATATCAACGCGATTCTCTCCGCCTTCAAGATTCAGATCGACCAGCGCCCCCGCACCCCGACCCCCGCCGACGGAATTCTTAAAGATCGGATCATCGGGGCAAATTTGCTTGCCCATGATAACAATTTTGTCCCATTCTCCAGCGGGCGCATGTTCACGGCTACCTTCAAGGGTCTTAGCCGTCTGCAGGAACAGATCCTTATTTCCCCACACAAAATAAATTTCTAGCAGCTTTAAGCGTAAATCACGGCGATCGGGCTCACGCTCTAAAGCAATGCGCACCAGATCAGAGGCTTGATCATAAAGACCATAAGCCATATGGAAATCCGCTTCTGCTAGCGGATCACCTTGATCCAAATTAACCGCACTTTCACTGGACATCGTATCGTCGGATATAGTCCCTTGCGGCACTACATCCGGTAGCTTATGTTCGCCGGACTCTTCCACCAGGAACGAATCATCGCCCTTGCGACTCGGCATAACTCGTGAAGTAGTGTTGCGCAGATCCGCTACGTCGGTTTCCACAAAATTCGATAAATCCCCAGAAGCTCCAGCACGTCGCTTATTAAACGATGCAAAACCAAGGCCGGCCAGTAACACGGCAATAGCCGCCAACGGCCACCACCAGTTTGCAGCCACCCAGTCGATCCAGGAACCTGACTCCACTGGTACCGGAACCACGGGCTTAACTTTGATCTTCGGCACAGCCACCGGCGCAGGAACCGGCGCAGGAACCGGTTCCGATACCGGCGCTTCCGGCTTAATGACCGCCGGCGGCTTCACTGGTGCCGCCACCGGAGGTGTGATCGCGGGCGTTATGGGCACCCCTAGTTTACGCTGCAAGGCGCTGAGTTCGGCATTACGCACGTCAATCAATCGATGCGACTCAGCCAACTGCGACTCCAGAACTTTTACGCGATCCTTGAGCGCCTGAGCTTCGGCACTATTACCACCGGTTACGCCGCCACCCGTAGAGGGAGTAACGAGCCGTAAGTGGTGGCCCTTAGCCGTACCTGTCGTGCTTGAAGCACTGCGATGAATCGCGCGATTGACTTCGTTGACGGCTTCCGACTGATTCAAGGCTGCAATTTCGTTGGCACCAGGAACACGCAATACCGAGCCTTTGTGCAGTACATTCATGCTGCCGCCGAATGCATCCGGGTTGGCACGGTACAAAGCCACCATGGTTTGGTCTATCTTGGCAGCCGAACCAGGCTGCAAGCTACGAGCAATTTTTGATAGAGAGTCTCCGCCCGCAACCCGATAGCTACTCGTTGCGCCAGATAAGCTCGTTGCGCCAGATAAGGGCTTTACCAGCGTATCAAGCGGCGCTGAAACCGCAGGTTCTGCTGCGGCTGCAGGCTTACCACTCGGCATAACTACCGGTGCCGCATTATTGGCAGCCTCGCTAGGCGTGTAAATCGGGGGGTCCAGCAACACCGTGTACTCGCGCATTAGGTGTCCACGCGCCCAATTGACTTCCACTAAAAATGTCACGAATGGTTCCGGAATCGCATCCAGTGACCGGACCTGTAAAACATCACGACCATTTTTACCCTTCCCAACCTTGAAAGTTAAGGAGTTCAAAAACGGTGGTCGATCAATTCCATAGCGGGTAAACACTTCGCGGCCTGCGAGCGTTGCCCGCAGGGCCGTCAATTCGTCGGGCGCAGCCGCCACGAGGTCGATTTCCGCGTTCAACGGCTCGTTTAGAGCTGAATTTAAGTGAATTTCACCGAGACCCAAAGCTACGCTCAAGGTCGGGCACAATAAGTACGCCAAAAGCACCAGTCGAGGCATCATCGCAGACATTTCTACTCCCAGGGTACCAACAAATAAACGTCTAAAGTTCATTGAAACAGATGACGTTATACTCGAATTCTCGACTATAACTTAATGAGGCCGATTTACCAAAATCTGGGCTACCGAAAGTGCGTTGTAGGCCGCACATTTCCTAATATTATCGGCTACAACCCAAAAATTTAGAGATCGATCACGGGTAATGTCGGCCCGCAGTCGTCCGACATAGATCCGATCAGGTGCTGCGGCAAGGGCCGCTGGCGTTAACTGGGTTTCCATTCCCACCTCCATGACACTTAATTCTTTATTGCGACGCAGCATCTCAATCGCCTCTGCGGCGCCAATGGCACGCTCAAAGGTTGCATGGACCGCCAAGCTATGGCCAAAAAATACCGGAACCCGCACTGCTGTCACATTAATACCCAGGTGTGGCAGTGCTAATACGCGGCGACACTCATCTAGTAGCCGACGCTCTTCCCTCGACACGCCATCCGCATCAATAGTATCAATTTGAGGAATGACATTAAACGCAATTTGAGTGCCAAAAGCCTTACCACTCGCCTTGCGGCCGCTCAGCATTGCCACGGTTTCGCTCGCCAATTCCTCCATCGCACTACGACCACCACCAGATACCGCCTGATAGGTTACCACCTCAACGCGCGCCAAACCCGCGAATGAATGCAACGGAGCCAACACCGTGGCGAGCGCAACACTCGCGCTTCCCGGTAATGCAATAAGGCCACAGTGAGTGACCTTTGCAAGCACCGCGGCATTAACATCAGCGACCACCATGGGGACATCATGGCGATCGCGCAGCGCCCCCGAACAGTCAATTACCCAGGCATGCACCGCTGCGGCTTCGGCGTAACGCGCTGTCAACGCTGATCTACCGCAAAAAAACACTAGATCAGCGGTCGAGAAATCAAACGCTTCCACATCCGATAGTACGTCGTCGCTCACCTTACGGCCTAAATAACGCGCTTCATCTAGCAAGTGCAATTCAGCGCAACTAATTTTCCGAGTGCGTAATTCCTCAACCAGAGCCTCGCCAATAAGACTTGCGGCTCCCACCACCGCTACCCGCGGCTTCAACTCCGCACCGTAATTACTGGAGTAGTCGTCACTACATCGGCGCATTGAGCGCGAAAACGCAAATAATGATCCATGAGCACAATCGCGAGCATAGCTTCGGCAATTGGGGTTGCGCGGATTCCGACACACGGATCGTGGCGACCCGTAGTGATGATTTTCGTGGCTTGGCCTCGCACATCAATAGTGTCGCCAGGCACGGTAATACTTGAGGTAGGTTTCAACGCGATACTAATCACGATATCCTGCCCAGAAGAAATGCCACCCAATATGCCACCCGCGTGATTGCTCTTAAATCCTTGTGGTGTCAGCTCGTCTCGATGCTCAGAACCCCGCTGCGCTACTGCGCCAAAACCCGCTCCGATCTCGACGCCCTTGACAGCATTTATGCCCATCATTGCGCTTGCTAAATCGGCATCCAGCCGATCAAACACAGGCTCCCCTAAGCCAGGCGGAACACCTTTCGCGATTACAGTTACCCGTGCACCCACCGAATCGCCCGCCTCACGAAGATTCCATATGAACGCCTCTAGCTCTTTAACGCGACTAGGATCAGGGCAAAAAAATGGGTTGTCGTAGCAGCTCGCTAAGTCCACCGGGTCCAGCACCTTGGAGCCGATTTGCGACAAAAATCCCTGTATCGTAATGTTCAATCGCTGCGCCAAATATTTTCTGGCGATAGCACCGGCCGCTACACGTATAACCGTCTCGCGAGCCGATGAACGCCCGCCACCACGATAATCACGAAATCCGTACTTCTGTTGGTAGGTATAGTCGGCATGGCCCGGACGAAATCGATCTTTGATCTTCTCATAATCACGTGATCGCTGATCCTCGTTCTGCACCAGTATGCCGATCGGGGTGCCAGTAGTTTTACCTTCAAAAACCCCCGACAATATTTTTACTTTGTCCGGTTCGTGACGCTGACTAGTGAATTGAGAGGTGCCGGAACGACGTCGTTCAACGTCTACCTGCAAATCCGACTCAGCTAACTCCAGACCCGGCGGACAACCGTCCACCACGCCGCCCAACGCCGGACCATGACTTTCGCCAAAAGTAGTTAGCGTGAATATTTTGCCAAACGTATTACCCGCCACCGTTATTTCTCCATGTCCGAAGCTGCTAGCATAAACACTCCACCGCCACCCATGACAATTTCTGGCCATATAAAGGGCATACGCGGAAATGCCCGCAACAAAGCACGCTCCGTATTACCCACTTCAACAACTAGCAGACTATTTGCATGCATATGCTGGCGAGCGGTCGCAAATATCTTACGTACCGAATCCAGACCATCCGCCCCCGCCGCCAGGCCCAACCGCGGTTCATGGCGATATTCACTCGGCAAATTACGCATTTCGGCGCGACCTACGTAGGGCGGATTACTCACAATGATATCGTAACGGCAGCCCTCTACCGCAGCGAAGTGATCCGATTTTAACACCCGCACTCGTTCACTGAGCCGTAAGGCACGAACGTTGCGCCGACACACTTGCAGCGCCGCTACTGAAATATCGAGCGCATCGACGCTGGCCTTCGGAAACGCAGTGGCGCACGCGAGCGCGATCGCTCCGGAGCCCGTGCCCAAGTCCAAAATACGTCGCACACGACGTTTTACCCAAGGCCGGAATCGCGCCAATATTAGTTCCGCGATCGGCGAACGCGGCACCAAAACACGCTCATCTACATATAATTCAAGACCCGCAAAATAAGCTCTACGAGTCAGGTAGGCTAACGGTAACCGCTCCTGAACACGCCGCTGAAGTAACTCATTCACCCGCGCAATACGCCGTGGGGTCAAGTTTTTAAGATAGGCACTACTTCCTTCTGAATGCGCAATCCTCGCCACATAAAACACTAACTCTGCGGCCTCATCCCAAGCATTATCCGTGCCGTGTCCAAAATGTACACGGGCATGCAAAAGCGCTTGGGCACAACGCTTAATAACCGCGCCGACACTAGTCGTACCGGCATTCGATGAGTCTCTATGAGATAATTGATGCATGAATTTGCAGAATAAATTTCCGCCGTTATTTGTATTACTACAATATATATTGCCGCAACACACGCTCTCGCGCTTGGTTCTTAAGGCTACCCGAGTAAAAATTGGCTGGTTCAAAGATTTGTTAATAAGCAGCTTCCTCAAGCTCTATCCCGTCAATATGCAAGAGGCTACTCAAAGCGATCCCTTACGTTACGCAACTTTTAATGAATTTTTTACCCGTGCACTGAATAAAGACGCCCGCCCCGTTACCGCTGATCCGCATACTATCGCAAGTCCGGTAGACGGTACCGTCAGCGAATGCGGCACCTTAAATTTCGATCAGCTCCTACAAGCCAAAAATCATGCCTATTCCTTAGCGGATCTATTGGCAAACCAAAGTTGGGCAAAGCGCTTTGAAGGCGGTACTTACGCAACGATCTATCTTGCACCCTACGATTATCACCGGATTCACATGCCCATTCGGGGTCAATTGCGCGACACCGTGTACGTGCCCGGTCGACTCTTTAGTGTTAACGGCATAACCGCACAATATGTACCGCGACTGTTTGCCCGCAATGAACGAGTCCTGACGCTATTCGACACGGCGGGCGGCGCCCTTAGCCTTGTCATGGTCGGAGCACTTAACGTCGGCAGCATGACCACCGTTTGGGCGGGCGATATTACCCCCACCCAGCGCAAAACGGTCACTCGCCTACCTGAGACTCAAATTGACCTTGAGCAAGGGGCCGAGTTAGGGCGTTTCAATATGGGTTCGACCGTTATCCTAATATTTGAAAAGGATCGCGTACGCTTAAGTCCTGACCTTACCAAGGGGTCTCTCGTCAGGTTCGGCCAAGTACTCGGGAGACTTGTTTGAAAATGTCATGGCAACCTAGCGCGACACTCCCGACTCTCAAACGACGTGCGCAATTGCTCGCAATAGTTCGCGATTTTTTTGCAACCCGTCATGTCCAAGAAGTGGAAACCCCGGTATTAAGTACCGCAGCTGTAAGTGACTGCCAAATCGAATCGCTCACGACTCGAATTACCGGCAGAAATGAAGCATTTTTCCTGCATACATCACCCGAATTTGCGATGAAGCGCTTACTCGCCGCTGGTAGCGGTGATATTTTCCAAATCTGCAAAGTATTCCGTGATGCGGAACACGGCCGTTGGCATAACCCAGAATTCACGCTCATTGAATGGTATCGCCTAGGATTTGACGATTCGGCCCTTATGACCGAAGTTGAGGCCTTAGTAACTGCCCTACTCTATCCCCAACCACTTAAACGGGGCGCGGAGCGATTGACTTATGCGGATGCTTTATATCGCTATGCCGGCGTCGATACCCATCGGGCGAGCGACCTTGATTTAACCCAAGCAGCCGTGCAGCATGGAATTGTCTGTAATGCCGCATTGGATAGGGACGCTAAACTCGATCTGTTGATGGCGTTAGTCGTAGGTCCTAAATTGGGCCGAGAACGCCCCTGCTTTATTTACGACTATCCCGCCTCGCAGGCATCGCTCGCCCGAATTAAGCCGGGCTTCCCGGCGGTAGCCGCTCGCTTTGAGCTCTACATCGACGGTCTTGAACTCGCAAACGGATTTCACGAATTAGGCCAAGCCGATGAGCAACGTGCTCGATTCAGCCGGGATCTCGCAACCAGGCGGGTGCGTGGCCAAGTCGAGCCCCCATTAGATGAAGAACTGCTTGCCGCCCTCGCCGCCGGACTACCCGAATGCGCCGGAGTAGCGCTCGGCTTTGATCGACTGGTCGCGATCAGCACCGGCGCCAAAAGCCTACGCGAAGCAATGGCTTTTTCGTTGGCTGCTCAATGAAGCTAGCTCTTACCGCGCGATAAATACTCGCCAGTGCGGGTATCAATCCGCAACATTTCGCCCTCATTGATGAACAGCGGCACCCGCACCATAGCGCCAGTCTCAAGCTTTGCAGGCTTAGATCCACCCGTTGCCGTGTCACCACGTACACCCGGGTCCGTTTCAATCACCTTGAGTTCCATATGCGCGGGCGGTGTGACCTGAAGCGGTACGCCATTCCACAAAGTAATAATGCAGACTGTGCCATCTTTAAGCCACTGAGCACCATCGCCAACTGCCTCTTTGGAGGCGGTTAACTGCTCAAAAGTCTCTGGCGCCATGAAGTGGAAAAAATCTCCTTCTCGGTAGAGATATTGCAATTCTGTATCCACTACGTCCGCACCTTCCACCGTATCGCCGGACTTCCAGGTGCGCTCAATCGTACGCCCAGTTTTCAAATTCCGAACTCGAACCCGATTGAAAGCCTGACCTTTACCCGGCTTAACCATTTCGTTCTCAACGATGGAATACGGATCTCCGTCAATAAGGATCTTCAATCCAGATTTAAATTCATTGGTGCTGTAGTTTGCCATCGCGGCCTTTAGGAATTGGGGGCGAGTATCATAGCTGCAACCCCCACTTTAAGCCAATTCGGACGCTTTTTGGCCGCCTGGTGTTACAATTTGACGCTATTTTCCGAGGAATTCAACCCGTGCGAGATCAAGCAGCAGTTTCACTCATTGTGATGACCCGATCCGAGGATCATGTCGAGGCCATCAACAGCACACTGCGCAATGCTGGCCATCCAGTGCATTGTACCTGGCTGTCTGACGCCGGCGATCTCGGCGATGCGGTGATTCAGCTCAATCCTGAAATGTTGCTGGTCTTCATCGATGAGGTCTGGACGGACCTTAACGCAATTATCGCGGTCAAAAAACAAAGCGCGCCAGAAATGCCGGTCCTAATCGTACGCGAACATGTGGACGAAGCTGCAATCGCGGACGCCATGCGCATGGGCGCTCAAGATGTTGTCACCCTTTCAAACCGTAGCCGCCTGCAAGCGGTAGCCACTCGCGAATTACGTTCCTACCGACTCGAGCGCGCCCTTTCCAGCACCCTGTCCTCGGCCCGCGAATATCGCGAACAACTACAAAATTTCCTAGATGGATCTGCCGACGCCATTACTCATGTCCAAGAAGGGATTATTGTTGATACTAATAACGCTTGGTCAGAACTGTTTGGCTATTCGCCCGACGCTGCATTACATGGCACGCCATTAATGGACTTATTCGAACTAGAAACGCATCCCGCGCTCAAAGGCGCATTAGTTGCCTGCCTGCAAGGCAAATGGACTGATCACGAGCTCAAAGTACAAGCGCTATTATCTGATGGGTCCAGCTTACCGCTTGAACTTCACCTTGCTAGAGCTGATTACGACAATGAACCAGCGATTCGTATTAGCATCGCAGCCGGAAAAAAAGCGGTCGATCTCGAAAATCTATTAACTGATGCGGTAAAAAACGATGCGTCGACTCGATTCCTACAACAACGCTATTTAATCGACGCTATAAATGAGCGATGCGCCCAAAGCATCAAAGGAGGCGTGCGTCAATTTGCGCATATCAAACCCGATCGTTTTCTCGAAATCCAAACCGCTATCGGTATACTTGCGAGTGAAGAGTTCATGGGCCAACTCGCTGAATTATTGCGAGTACAAATAGTACCTGGCGATATCTGTGGCCGATTCGGCGGAAATGCCCTGCTGGTATTGCTCGAGCGAGGTACCGCGCGCGATATTGAGACTTGGGCCGAAAATATCGTCAAGCGGATCCAAGAGCATGTTTTCAGCATCGGTTATAAGAATTTATCAGCCACGGTAACCGTGGGTTTAGGTTTACTCCCAGCGACATCGCCGCATATCGATGCGCCCATCATTGAAGCAGCCATTGCCGATGCGGTCAGTGCAACCCGTCGCGGACGTGAGCAGGGCGGCAATCAGCTGTACGTGGTCGACAAAGCCGATACCGACACCCGCGTACTGGCTTACGACAAGATCTGGGTGAAGCACATCAAAAGCGCTCTGATGGAAAATCGCTTCCGCTTAGTTCAGCAACCGATCGCAAGTCTGCTGGGCGACGATAAAGGTATGTTCGATGTACTAGTGCGCATGCTTGATGAGCAAGGTAATGAAGTATTACCGACCGAGTTCATCGCGGCTGCTGAACGCAATGATCTTATGAAAAACATTGATCGTTGGGTCATTGGTGCATCGATGTCATTTTGTGCCAATCGCAAATCTGGCTGTATATTTGTGCGCGTGTCAAAAGATACCCTACTCGACAATGGCGTGATCGCCTGGTTAGAAACTCAACTTAAGTCCCTTAAAATCGATGCCAAGCGGCTATGCATCCAGGTAACCGAAGAAATGGCGACTAAGCACCTCGAGCAAACCAAGCACTTTGCCGCAAATTTACGCAGACTAGGACTCGGTTTCGCGCTGGAACATTTCGGAACCGGACGCGATCCTTTCCGCCTCCTGGCGGACATCCAAATGAATTTCATCAAAGTCGATGGCTCACTGATGCAAGGCCTATCCACTAATCAACTGCAACAACAGCGTGTCAAAGGATTGGTGGAAGCCGCCAAGAAAAAACAAGTCGAAACTATTGCCGAACGAGTCGAAGACGCCAATACCATGGCGGTACTCTGGCAACTCGGCATCGAGTTCATACAGGGCTACTTTGTCAATGTCCCCGAAGAAGTCACCATGTCGGGTGACCGGCGCTAACTTAAACTGACACTTCTAGTCGATCCACTTTTTTATAGGCGCGTGAAAATTTCTGTCGACGCTGTCCTTTGCGGTCCTGAAATTGCTTCAGATCTTCAAATTTAAGCTTCATCGGGGCGCTATTACCGCTGAATACGGTCAACACCTCTCCGGGTGCAACGATCGCCATAGCGACCAAATATTCATCCCGATCTGCCGACTTCTTGCCGGGAATACCGTACAAATTCTGACCCTTTCCTGAAGTCATTGCCTCAATTTTTTCGGTCGGCAAAGCCAACACTTCACCCTCATTATTTACGAAAATTGCGAGCGATTTCGTACTTGAAAGTGCAAAAGCGGGTAAAACTTGAGCATTTTCCGGTACTTTGAGTATCGATTTTCCCTTCCGATTACGCGAATAGAGTTCACTCAAAGCGATAACAAACCCGTATCCAGCATCGCTCACCAATAACCAGCGATCACTAGGCTCACCGATTAAAACCGCGGCAAAGGTCGCCCCATCCGGCGGATCAACGGTTCCCGATAAGGGTTCGCCATGTCCGCGCGCAGCCGGCAGCTGATGTGCATCTAGACTATAAGCGCGTCCAGTGGAATCAATAAACACGGCCTGCTGTAAGTTGCGGCCCCGCGCAGCCGCCTGAAACTCATCTCCAGTCTTATAACTTAAAGCCCTGGCGTCGATGTCGTGTCCTTTGGCCGCACGCACCCACCCCAAGCGCGACAATACTACCGTCGTAGGCTCAGCTGTCAGTAAATCAATTGCCGAGATGGCTTGTGCGGCTTCACGTTCGACTAGGCGAGTACGGCGTTCATCACCGTACTGCTCGGCATCGTTTAATAGTTCATCGCGTACCAATTTCGTCAATTTTGCTTTTGACTTCAAAATCGCTTCGAGTCCATCTCGCTCATCACTGAGTTCTTTTTGCTCCAACTTGATTTTCATCTCTTCAAGTCTCGCCAGGTGTCGCAACTTGGTCTCAAGAATCGCTTCAGCCTGCTCGTCAGACAGTGCAAATTTCTTTATGAGAACCTGTTTCGGGTGATCCTCGCTACGCACAATACGAATGACTTCATCTAGGTTCAAATAGGCAATCAATAGGCCATCAAGAATATGCAACCGAGCATTCAGTTTTGCCAGCCTGTAAGACAAGCGACGCGTGACCGTAGACTTGCGAAATTGCAACCATTCCAACAACAACTCCTTAAGACCCATCACTCGTGGGCGACCATCTAACGCGATGACATTGAGGTTGACCCGGTAACTACGCTCAAGATCCGTTGTGGCGAACAGGTGTGCCATAAGCCCCAGCGTATCGACGCGAGGGGATTTCGGTACTATCACCAATCGAGTGGGGTTCTCGTGATCCGATTCATCACGAAAGTCCTCCACCATCGGCAGCTTTTTTTGCTGCATTTGTGCGCCGATTTGTTCGAGCACCTTGCTCCCGGAAACCTGAAATGGCAAAGCGTCTATAACGATTTCACCGTCATCTACGGTGTAAGTCGCACGCGCCTTAAAACTACCCATACCAGTCTCGTACATCTGCACCAACTCATCGCGCGGCGAAACAATTTCCGCCCCGGTTGGCAAATCCGGCCCCTTAATAAAGGTCATAATTTTACGCGTGCTAAGCTCAGGGTCGTCTAACAAAGCCACGCACGCTTTGACGACTTCGCGTAAATTGTGCGGTGGAATATCGGTCGCCATACCCACAGCAATGCCAGAACCGCCGTTGAGCAATAGGTTCGGCACGCGAGCCGGCAACATGGTGGGCTCTTCGAGCGAGCCATCAAAATTAGGCGCCCAATCCACGGTGCTTGCTTCAAGTTCTTGCAATAATAAAGTGGCGTAACGCGTAAGCCGTGACTCGGTGTAACGCATCGCAGCGAAGGACTTCGGATCGTCGGTGGATCCCCAATTGCCTTGACCATCAACCAACGGATATCGATAAGCGAAATCCTGCGCCATGTGCACCATGGCCTCATAACAAGCTGAATCGCCGTGCGGATGAAACTTACCGATGACATCGCCAACCGTACGCGCAGATTTTTTATGTTTAGCGCCTGCGGCTAAGCTAAGCTCACTCATTGCATAGACAATGCGCCTCTGTACCGGCTTCAGGCCATCGCCCAAGTGCGGTAGAGCTCTATCCAGAATGACGTACATCGAATAGTCGAGATAAGAACGCTCAACAAAGGCTTTCAAAGGTTCTTTTTCGATTCCCTCGAAATTAAGCTCCTGATCTTTCATGAATAATGCGCGCTATACATGCGCCAAATTGCCCTTTTTTTCCAACCATTCGCGTCGGTCTGCAGCACGTTTTTTCGCCAACAGCATATCCAGCATCGAATCCACATTGTCCTCGGCATTGACCGTCATTTGTACCAAACGACGGGTCTGCGGTGCCATGGTGGTCTCACGCAATTGTAAGGGACTCATCTCACCAAGCCCCTTAAAGCGCGTCACTACAGGTTTTGCTCGGCTATTGTTGGCGATTATGCGCGCCAACGCCTTCTCACGCTCCGATTCATCCAATGCGTATACCACCTCTTTACCCGCATCGATACGAAACAGCGGCGGCATACAGACATACACATGTCCGGCAAGCACCAACGGCCGGTAATGCCTTAAAAATAGCGCACACAACAAGGTCGCAATATGCTGACCATCGCTGTCAGCATCCGCCAATATACATATTTTGTGGTACCGTAAACTCGATATATCGCTTGCTGCCGGCTCAACGCCGATCGCAATACTGATGTTATTAACCTCTTGGGATTGTAATACTTCGCCAATATCAGCCTCCCAGGTATTCAATATTTTTCCGCGCAAGGGCATTATCGCCTGGGTGACTCGGTCACGAGCTTGTTTGGCTGAGCCACCGGCCGAATCGCCTTCAACTAAAAATAATTCGCCACGCCTAGGGTCTTGACTCACACAATCGGCCAATTTCCCCGGCAAGGCTGGCCCCGCGACGATACGCTTGCGAGCAATTTTTTGACTATCCTTCAAACGCTGTTGGGCGCTTGAGATCGCCAGCATTGCGATCTTCTCACCCTGGTCAGAGTGTTGATTAAGCCAAAGCGTGAACGCATCTTTAATCACGCCTTGAACAATCCCGGCGGATTCACGCGACGAAAGTCTTTCCTTGGTCTGCCCGGCAAATTGTGGCTCGCGCATTTTCATGGAGAGCACAAAATTAACACCTTCCCAAACATCTTCAGGCGCTAGTTTGAGTCCACGAGGCACCAAATTACGAAACTCGCAAAACTCACGCACGGCATCAGTAGCCCCAGCCCGCAATCCATTGACATGCGTTCCCCCCTCAACGGTGGGAATCAAATTGACATAACTTTCGGTAACGTTATGTTCGGAATCGAGCACCCAAGCAAAAGCCCAGTCCAGCGAGCCCCCCTCGATGTCCCGCTGACCGTAAAAGGTTTCGGCGGGCAACCATTCGCCCTTCCCCAATTCTTCCGCCAAATACTGATGCAACCCACCGGTGTAGAACCACTCATCGGTTTCACCCGTCATTTCGTTAGTCAGCGAAACCCGCAACTTTGGACATAGCACTGCCTTGGCGCGCAGCACTTGTTTGAGCTTAGGAATAGCGAATTTATCGGTGTCGAAGTACTTGGGGTCGGGCCAAAATCTTAAGGTAGTACCGGTTTTTGATTTGGGTGAATCGCCCACTACCTCTAATTTTGAAGCAGGACGACCCCCAGCAAAACTAACGTTATACTCTTTGCCACCGCGCCGCACCCAGCATTCCAAGTGCTTTGAAAGTGCGTTAACAACCGATACGCCAACACCATGAAGCCCACCCGAATGCTGATAGGTTTTATCGTTAAATTTTCCACCCGCGTGCAGCCGCGTTAAAATAAGTTCTACACCACTGATCTTTTCTTTCGGGTGAATGTCTACCGGCATGCCGCGCCCGTCATCCTCCACTTGCAGCGAGCCATCCTTAAACACCGTAACGCGAATATTTTCGCAATGTCCAGCGAGCGCTTCATCGACGCTATTGTCTACGACCTCATGCGCCAAGTGATTGGGACGGGTCGTGTCGGTATACATACCAGGACGCCGGCGTACCGGGTCTAAACCGCTCAATACCTCAATATCTGAAGCTGTATAAGACGCTGCCATCGTTTGCCCTCTCGAAGGCGGCGGAGTTTAGCATGTGAATCGCAACCGCATCAGCTGGCGGCGAGGATCCGATTAAGCTATCGTCCGCTCCATGGGAATCGCAAGCTCACACAATATGGTTCGCACAGTGCCGCAAATGGCTCGCCCCTATGGCGTACGCGTGCGCCTTAAGCCGCAGGATCCGTTCGCTAAACTACTGGGCGCAGATTGGCAAAGAACTCATTGGTTTTTTAGCGCAGGAGAACGCGATAATGTAATGGAAAACATGGCGCGAAAGCACGAATATTCTCGTCTAGGCGATCAACCCGCCTTGGTGGTCGAGAAAGTCGAGCGCTTATCGGAAAGTCGCGGACTATAACTAGTCAGTTTGCGGACTAAAAAGTCCTACCCAGGAATAGATAGAACGCGTTATTGCCTGAATCATCGTAACCAGTGCCCAAATATACCGGTCCCAAGAAAGTATCCAAGCCAAGAAAAGCCGAGACGTCTTTGTGAGCCGACCCATAACTAATGTCGCCGCGCCGGTTCCAAGTATTTCCCACTTCAAACGACAAGCCTATATAAGCGGGAAAATCCAACAACCCCTCGCCACCGCGACCGATCTTGCGAAAATAAATCGCACGGCCAATTGCAAAATGAGGCCCTAAAAGCGACCCAGGCCCTAAACCGGATAGATTAAAAAATCCACCCAACGAATAAAAATCCTGCAGTTTGCCAATATTTCCATCTAATGTGGTTCCCGCAGTACCCCACAGTACCCAAGTATTACGCTCCCGCGAGCGAGCCACCAACCAATCACCGCGAAGCTTATCCGCTGCAATATCTGAGCCTAAATTGCTGCGATCCGCATTCCACTGCAGGGAAAACGCCTGTCCGTCGCGCGGAAAATCTAAGCTATCGAGTCGGTCATAGCTAAACTTAAAAAAATACTGGCCGCGATTGAAGGTTGGTTGCACTAAATTCGGATCGCCAAACCGCACCCGTGCCGCGCTATTAACTCGATGATATCCAGCCCGCGCTTCACCCCAATTACCCAGATTACGTCCAAAGTCCAAATCCGCTTCCACCTCGCGTAATCTGAAATCAGCGACCTCGGTAACATTTTTAAAAATAGGCAAGTCCCGCGCCTCGATTCGCCCACTAGGTGCCACAAACCAACGTCGCTGTGCATCCATCGGTTGATAAAATTCACCCACAAGTTTTGGGTTGCTACCGATTTGTGCATCGGTGAGCAATTCCGCGCCTAAGGGGTCGATTTCAGTGAGAATAAAACGGGCAGCCGCGTTATAGCGGCTATTACCTTGAAAATCGTCCTGCAAATTAAGACCGAAGCGCAAATAATTAGGTCCCCACGACTTTCGTCGTGCGCGTACTTCCATTCCAGCTTTCGCCCCATGGTTGGTAAGTACATAATCTAGCGTCTCGAAATAGCCCAGGCCGTACAAATCCGCAATATGATTGTCAATTTGATCCAAATTAGGCGCTTTTCCAATAATGGGCTGCATTTCAGCGGCAATAGTCTTCTCATAGCGCTTTGATTGCGCATCTACCTGCACAAACTCGATACTGGGTGAACCCGATTCACGTGGTTGTCGTCGCAAACGATATTGCTCATACGCCGTATCGCTAAGACTTAAGCTCGCAACTCTTGTCGCTGAAACGCGCACCGCTGCTTCTCCCATTGCAATGGTATTAACGACCATTCCAAAATCCGTCGAGCTGATAACGCCTAATGTCGGCTCAATCAAAATATCCTGAGGCTTCAGCGTCGCACGTTGCCGATCTGCATCTTTACGCACCAAAATCGCAAGCATTTGATTGGAAATAGACAATGCGGATTTCATTTGCTCGCGCGATTGCAGTGGAAATCGTACGTCGACTACAATCAAAATATCTGCACCCATCGATCTTGCCACATCCATCGGTAGATTCTCGGCAAGTCCACCATCCACCAATAGGCGACCCTCGATTTCCACCGGCGCAAACACCCCGGGTGCGGACATGCTCGCACGCATCGCTAGCGCGAGATCGCCATTTTTCATAACGACCGCATTGCCGGTTTCTAAATCCGTCGCCACTGCACGAAACGCTGTCGGTAATTGATCAAAGTTAGCGTTATTGCTGAAGGGCAGCGTCAGCCTGCGCAATAGTTGTTGCAATTTCTGACCTTGAATTAGCCCCTTCGGCAATAGCACCTCACCGTGCTGCAAGCCTAAGGGAAAACGCACCAGAAAATTACGATCATCTTGCTTACGTCGAAAGGCTAGCGCACGACGCGGCGGGGCGTCGCGAAATGACTCCTGCCAATCTACCGAACGCATAGCTGTGTCAATCTGGCTAGCTGTCATTCCGCTCGCGTACAGTCCGCCCACTATCGCACCCACGCTAGTGCCAGCAATACAGTCGATGGGCACTTTAAGCTCTTCAAGCACTTTGAGCACGCCGATATGCGCCATACCTCGTGCGCCGCCACCCGAAAGCACTAGGCAGATGCGGGGACGAGTCAGCGAGTCTTGCGGTAAATCATTGGCCCAAGCGCACGTCCAGCATCCAATTCCGACAGTTAGCGCCAATCCGTATAAAAATCGTAATCCGCCGACCCCCATTGAGAGCAGCCGTTTAGAGCACAATATCAACGGTCGTGGCAGTAAAGGTATTAGATGCCCGATTATAGGTACCCCTGGCTTCAAGTTGCTGCACCGGCGTAGTGTTCAACGTGGTCGTTAGCTGGGTTACGAAATTTGCGAAGCCGTTATATGCGGTAACGCCATTTGCAGCGTTACCCAAAGCAAAGGTAGGCGCAAAAATGAGCGTGACCGCAGCGCTGCTCGGCACAATTTGTGGACTTATCGCCAAGGACTTTAAGTCGATACTCTCCGACCCTATTCGAATGACGCCACTATTATAAGTCGCAAGACTCGTGTTCACGGAGAACCCAGCCGCAGTAAGGGGCGTCAACTGTTGAGAAGCTGCTGCAGGGCTGCTCCAACTCACACGCAAACTCGCTGGAACCGCCGCCTCCGCCGCAATGCTCGTGGCACTAAAGTCTGGCGGCGCGCTGCCGAACGGAGTCATCAAGCCATCGACCCACAGTAAGGTACCCGCGCCGCCGGCCGGAACCGGCAGTGAACCCACGTTTACATTGTAATTCGCTGCTTGCGAATCTTGAGCCGCGGTAGCGCCATTGCCTGCGAAATTATAATTGCTGACCGGCCAATTATTGATGTTCAGGAGATTCAACCCCAACGTGCCTGCACCCGTCGAGATCTCCGAGCCATAAATCTCGGTCGGTAAGAGGCGCACGGAACCAGTATTGATGTTAGTGGCACCGGTGGAGTCCACTGTCACTATATTAGCCGCGGTTGCGCTGTAGAGACCTCGCGCCGCAATATGCTGCCCCACCGCAATCGAAGCGGCATTAAGGTTCGACGCTATAGCACCATCGACGGTCACGAGAGTGCTTGGCCCTACTTTTACGGTAGCGTCTAACACGTTATAAGTCGAAGCACCGGTATTGAAGCTAGTAGTAGCGCCTCGCAGGGTCAAGTTATTGCCCGAGCGAGCGATCACATCACCCTCGATCCCTTGCGTATATCCATCCTCAAGCGTACTACCTGCGACCACATAAATCGTATTGAACTTACCCGCCGAAATAGCCGGATTAAGCGCGGTATTGGTAGTCGGTTGAAAAGTGGTGTAAGCAGCCGTAATCGTAGTGCCGGCCGAGGACTGCGACAATGCCGTGAGGCCCGGCGTGCCCACCAAGGTCGCGCCGTTAACCGCATACACAGTGTTCGCATCGTTAAATAAGGTCAGAGCACCCAAGCTGTTAACTTCGTCATAGAACGGCCTTATATAAACCGTATAAGTTCCTTCGACTACACTGGAATTGATTAACGGACCTCGAATGCGAATTGGTTTTGCATCCGAAGCTAAAATCCCCCCTGTCAAATACGGATTTACGATCAAGGTCGCCGGGCTAGTAGTGGTATTTAACTTACCCGAGGCCGGCAAATTAATATCAAAAGCCAATCGAGTAGCGTTGGTGGTAGCACCCGTGGGGAGCACTACCAGGGGATTATTCGCATCAAAAGTAACAACCACCGGCACAGTAGTCACGGCAGCCCCCGTAGCCCCTACTATGCTCGCCAATTGCGGCGCGCCATTTACGATAGTCGCGATTTTTGCCGCGGTATAGTCAAAGGTAATTTTTGCCGATAAGTATTTGCCATTCGGGATTGTGGCCGAACCCCACAACTCAGCAATATTACTTAACTTAGCCAAATCGACGGTTTCAACAGTAGCCAACGCAGTGACTACTACCCCGTCACTACGCGTCAAAGTAATTGAATCCACTTTGACGATGTAACTAGTGAATTCGGATGGTTCGGCGGTCAAAGTGACCCACGCAACACCATAGCCGCTGGTGATATGCCGACTGTGGCATCCTGTGCTTAAGCAAACAAAAACACAGAGCAGGGGCGTGGCCCACATACGAGGGATTTTTAGAATCATGGGGTGCAACAGCTTCCTTGGACTTAAGTTCTGAATAGGATAAAGACTTTCGACGGCGAACGCTCAGGATAAGTTCAATACGCTGCTCATGCTAACATTGCACGTAAGATTATAGGAGAGTAAGCCATGTCCGACCCTAAGCAAGCCCCACTCCAAATTCCACCATCCGGTGAAAAAATTACCATAGTAAACGGTAAGTTACGAGTGCCTGATCAACCCATCATTCCTTTCATCGAGGGGGATGGCACGGGGCGCGACATTTGGCGAGCGAGCGTGCGGGTGTTTGACGCAGCCGTACAAAAGGCCTACGGCGGTCGAGTCAAGATTCATTGGATGGAAGTTTTCGCAGGCGAAAAAGCCCATAAAAGCTATAACAGCTGGCTACCCGATGAAACGGTCACCGCTTGTCGCGATTACTTAGTGTCCATTAAGGGTCCGCTGACGACGCCCATCGGCGGGGGCATCCGATCACTCAACGTGGCACTGCGCCAGCTACTTGATTTGTATGTCTGCTTAAGACCGGTACGCTGGTTCAAAGGCGTACCCTCGCCGGTCAAGACACCGGAAAAAGTCGACATGGTAATTTTTCGCGAAAATACCGAGGATATTTACGCCGGCATTGAGTTCGAGGCAGGCTCTGTAGAATGTAAAAAATTCCTCGATTTGTTCAAACAGTCTTATCCTACCCAGTTTGCCAAAATTCGCTTCCCTAACACCTCTGGCATCGGTATCAAACCCGCGTCTCAAGAAGGTACCGATCGATTATTTCGAGCTGCCGTGGAATATGCCATTGTCAATAAGCGCAAGAGCGTGACCATTGTGCACAAGGGCAACATCATGAAATTTACGGAGGGCGCTTTCCGTAATTGGGCTTACCAATTGGCTGAACGCGAATTCCCTATGCAAACCTTCAGTTGGGAGCAATGGGAGCGCATTAAATCCGCCCAAGGCGAAAAGGAAGCAAACGCGCAAATGGATGCCGCAAAAAAAGCCGGCAAGGTCATCATTAAAGATGCCATCGCCGACATTACCTTACAACAAGTACTCACCCGCCCCGACGAATTCGATGTAATCGCAACTATGAACCTAAATGGAGATTATCTATCCGACGCGTTAGCCGCTCAAGTCGGCGGAATTGGCATTGCACCCGGCGGTAATATTAACTATTTGACCGGGCACGCCGTATTTGAAGCGACCCATGGTACCGCGCCAAAATACGCAGATCTTGATAAGGTGAATCCAGGGTCACTAATCCTCTCCGGCGAAATGATGTTCAGATATTTGGGTTGGACCGAAGTGGCTGATGCGATTATTAATGCCATGGACCGTACTATCGCCCAAAAAACCGTGACCTATGATTTCGCACGATTGATGGACGGAGCGAAAGAAGTCAAGTGCAGTGAATTCGCCGATTGCCTAATACGCAACCTCTAAGGCTTGACCGAGATCGTCGATAAGATCCTCGGGATCTTCGAGGCCAATCGAGAGGCGAATCGTGCCGGGGCCCAGACAGGAAGCCAGCCGCTGCGCGGCATTGAATTCATGACCGCCCAATAGCTGCGGGGGCATCACCAACGACTCGGTGGAACCCACACTCGCCGTGATGGAAAAGTATTTTAACGCTTCGCAAAAGCGGGCAGCAGAGTCGTGACCGTGCTCCATCTCGAAACTCACCACGGTGCCAAAATCGCACATTTGTCGTCGCGCCAGGAGATGCTGCGGATGACCTTCAAGCCCCGGATAAAAAATACGCTTTACACGCGCCGAGGCACGCAAAAACCGGCTTACCGCCAGCGCATTGGCGCATTGCCTTTCGTAGCGCAAAAAATACGTACGCATGCCACGCTGTATGAGAAATGCCGCATGCGGATCCAGAGTTGGCCCTAGAGTATTGATGTCTTTACGCATCGCCGCGATCAGGGCATCATTTGCGATAATCGCACCCCCCATCACGTCACCGTGACCCGACGCATACTTGGTCAAACTATGCAAAAAAATATCGATCGGGTACTTCCCGTGATTGTGAAACCCCGCAAAAGTATTGTCCATTATCGTCAACGCGCCGGCCCGTTGTGCAGCCGCGAGCATATGCTCAATATCCGCGATTTTAGTCACAGGATTAGTGGGACTTTCGAACACTATCAGACGAGTCGGCACTTCCCGCAAGACTCGATCGATTCCGGCAAGGTCTTCGATCGACAGTAGAGTATGCGTTACTCCATACCTCGCCATTATATTCTGCACCAAGTAGCGGGTCGGACCGTAGGACTCGACAAATAACAGCACGTGGTCGCCCTGTTTACACAGTGACAAGAGGCATGCCGCAATCGCGGCCACGCCTGAGCCGGTCAATAGACAATCCTCTCGACCCTGTAGTTGCGCCAACAACAGCTCAAGTTGCCGCAATGTCGGGTTAGACGAGCGTGAATAAAAAAAACCCTCTCGTTCATGGCGTAAAAGCCGCAAAGTCTCATCGACATTATCGAGAGAAAATTTCACCGACTGGTAAATCGGTGCTACCAGAGGGCGGTTATCCGCCGCAAGGTGCACGGGCGGCGGATGGTTGACCCGAGTATTGTCTTTCATAGATCACACCATAGTGGAGCCGACAAGGTTTCGCCACATTGAGTTGCATTCATGCGTAAAATTACCGCTATGAACCCTGTCCCAGTGCTTTTGCGCGAAATTCCCTATAATTATACTTCGTTGGCAGATCGCGAAATTGTCATTCGTTTACTTGGCGATGCCGCGTGGCAAATTCTGGACGAATTGCGCTCAGAGCGGCGCACCGGGCGCTCTGCCCGCATGCTATACGAGGTACTTGGTGATATTTGGGTGGTCCAGCGCAATCCGTATTTGCAAGACGATTTGATCGAAAACCCTAAACGTCGACGCCAATTAATCGACGCGTTGCAGCACCGACTAGGTGAAATAGAAAAACGACGCGCAGTCGACACCGCCAGAGACGCCAAAGTAGCGCAATTGCTGAGCGCCGCTAGCAATGCGGTGCAAAAATTTGAGCAAGATTTTACCGACCTTGTAACCCAGCGTAAGCGCGCTCGACACATTTTGAGCAAGCACACTCGTGCCGACAATATTTGCTTCGACGCCTTTGCACGGGTCTCGCATGTCACTGACGCCACCGATTGGCGGGTCGAATTGCCGTTGGTAGTACTCAACCCTGACACGGAAGCGGAAATTCCGGCCCTAGTACGGGACTGTATCGAATTGGGATTGACAATTATCCCGCGCGGCGGTGGCACCGGTTACACGGGCGGCGCTGTCCCATTGACGCCGTGGTCAGCAGTCATTAACACCGAAAAACTTGAAACATTGAACGCTGTCGAGAACGTGCAATTATCCAACCACTCAAGCGCGACGCCCAGCATTTTCTGCGAAGCCGGCGTCGTTACTAAGCGAGTCAGTGAGGCAGCCGAGCGCGCAGGATTAGTTTTTGCGGTCGACCCTACCTCGGCGGACGCATCCTGTGTGGGTGGCAATATCGCCATGAATGCAGGCGGCAAGAAGGCCGTCCTGTGGGGCACAGCGGTCGACAACCTTGCGTGGTGGCGCATGGTAGATCCCGAAGGCAATTGGCTCGAAGTCACACGCCTTAATCACAATCTCGGTAAAATTCACGATGTAGCAGTGGCAAGCTTCCAATTGGAGTGGAAAGACGGCGCTACGCACCCTACGCAAGCCAAGACTTTAAGGTCTGAACGACTCGATATCAATGGTGCCGGTTTCCGAAAATTGGGGCTCGGCAAAGATGTCACCGACAAATTCTTAGGCGGTCTTCCAGGCGTTCAAAAAGAAGGCTGCGACGGCATCATTACGTCAGCCCGCTGGATATTGCACCGCATGCCAGCACATGTGCGCACGGTCTGCCTGGAATTCTTCGGCCAGGCCCGCGATGCAATACCCAGCATCGTGGAGATCAGAAATTTTCTAGCAACTCATAAATCCGGTGGTGCCATCCTCGCCGGCCTCGAACACTTGGATGAACGATATTTACGTGCCGTCGGCTACGCTACGAAATCTAAGCGCGGCGCGCTACCGAAAATGGTGCTGGTCGGTGACATCGTCGGCGAGAATGAAGCGGTAGTCGCATCTGCCACCTCGGAAGTGGTGCGGATTGCCAATGCGCGCGCTGGTGAAGGATTCATTGCGGTGAATAGCGATGCCCGCAAGAAATTTTGGGCAGATCGCGCCAAAACTGCAGCCATCGCCAAACATACCAATGCGTTTAAAATCAACGAAGATGTCGTCATTCCGCTCGAGCGACTCGGCGCATATACGGATGCTATCGAGCGCATTAATATCGAGTTATCGATCAGCAATAAGCTCGAACTACTAGACCAACTCGATCAATATTTTATGCCGCTGACACGTAGTGACAGGATCGATCAAGCACGCGAAGCTATCGAGAATCTACGGCAGCGGTGGACTTACCTGCTTACGAACATGGACGCGCCCTCAGGCGAAGGCGCTGGCGAATCCAAGGGCGCGGCTCAGGGCGGGCGATTATTGGATCGCTTACAAGATCGCAGCATTCGCGTTAGCTGGAAGACTGAACTGCGGGCCGCCCTCTTGCGCATTTTCATGGGAGCGGAATTTTCGCAGGTAATAGACGACTGCGACGCCATCCACAAACGCGTATTGCATGGCCGACTTTGGATCGCACTACATATGCATGCGGGAGACGGTAACGTGCATACCAATATCCCGGTTAATTCCGATAACTACGCCATGCTACAAACCGCCAACCTCACGGTGGCGAAGATTATGCGTATCGCTCGTGATCTTAATGGAGTCATTTCTGGTGAGCATGGTATCGGAATCACCAAACTTGAGTATCTAACCACGGATGAGTTGGCAAATTTTCGTGCCTACAAGCAAAAGATCGATCCGCAAGGTCGGTTCAATAAGGGCAAGCTCATGCCGGGCGGCGATCTACGACGAGCCTACACGCCAAGCTTCGGGCTATTAGGGCATGAGTCCCTGATCATGCAACAATCGGATATCAGCAGCATTTCTGACGCCATTAAGGATTGTCTGCGTTGCGGAAAATGCAAACCGGTATGTGCCACCCATGTACCGCGTGCCAACCTGCTATATTCACCACGCAATAAAATTCTGGCAACTTCGTTATTAATCGAAGCCTTCTTGTACGAAGAGCAGACACGCCGTGGCGTGTCGATTAAGCATTGGGACGAGCTGTCCGATGTTGCGGATCATTGCACTGTCTGTCATAAATGCCTAAGCCCCTGCCCGGTCGATATTGATTTTGGCGATGTATCTATGGCGATGCGTGATCTACTGCGTCGCATGGGCAAAAAGCGTTTTAATGCCGGAACAACTGCGTCGATGTTTTTCTTGAATGCCACTAACCCGCAGACCATTAAACTTACCCGTAAGATCATGATCGACTGGGGTTACAAAGCGCAGCGACTCGGTAATCGCGTGCTGCAGCGTTTTGCTAAGGCGCAAACTAAATCCCCGCCCGCCACCACCGGCAAAGCACCCATCAAAGAACAGGTCATCCACTTCGTCAACAAACGCATGCCAGGTGGATTACCCAAGAGGACCGCCCGCGCACTTCTCGACATTGAAGATCGCAACTATGTGCCCATCATTCGCGACCCGGTGAAAACCACGGCTGAATCCGAAGCCGTATTTTATTTCCCTGGCTGTGGGTCCGAACGTCTGTTCTCCCAAGTGGGCCTGGCCACCCAAGCAATGCTTTGGCATGTGGGGGTCCAAACCGTACTACCACCGGGGTATTTGTGTTGTGGCTATCCGCAACGCGGTGCCGGTGAATTCGACAAGGCGGAAAAAATTATCACCGATAATCGCGTGCTATTTCATCGTGTCGCAAACACCTTAAACTATCTCGATATTAAGACTGTAGTGGTCAGCTGCGGCACTTGTTTTGATCAATTGCAAGGCTACGAATTCGACAAAATATTTCCCGGCAGTAAAATTATGGATATCCATGAATTTCTGATGGAAAGAGGCGTACGGCTGGAGTCTGTCACTGGCGTGCGCTATATGTATCACGACCCCTGTCATTCGCCGATGAAAAAACACGACCCCTTACTCGTAGTCAATACACTCATGAATGCGGAGCAAAACGGCCGCATCGAGCAAAATGAGCGATGTTGTGGGGAGTCGGGCACCTTGAGCATAACCCGCCCCGATATATCCACCCAGGTACGTTTCCGGAAAGAAGAGGAAGTACGTTTCGGCGTCGAGAAAATTCGCGCCGCCGGACACACAGGTGAAGTAAAAATGCTGACTTCATGCCCATCCTGCCTACAAGGTCTAAATCGCTTTAAGGATGACGCGGATTTGGACGCCGATTACATCGTGGTGGAAATTGCTAAGAATTTATTGGGTACAGATTGGTTGCCTCAATATGTTAGCCGCGCCAATACGGGGGGAATTGAGCGGGTCTTGGTTTAAGTCGCCTTAGCCAAGCGACTCGCTCGCGCCATCCACAAACTCACGCCGATAATCATTAAGGTCACCACGCCAATCGTCAGCGTCGCCAGCACATTGATCTCGGGACTTACCCCTAAACGCACTTTAGAGAACACCACCATCGGTAAAGTGCTGCTGCCAGGGCCCGAGGTGAAGCTGGAAATCACCAAGTCATCCCAGGAGAGCGTAAAAGCCAGCAGCCATCCCGATAATATCGCCGGGAAAATAATTGGCAGCGTGATAACAAAAAACACCTTTAGCGGCCTCGCGCCCAAATCCATTGCGGCCTCTTCCAGCGCCGTATCGAAACTCGCCAAGCGGGACTGCACTACCACCGTGACATAGGCCATCGAGAAAGTCATATGCGCGATGGTCATCGTGGTAATGCCGCGCCCGGCCGGCCATCCTATAGTCTCCTCTAGGGCCACAAACAATAAAAGCAATGACAAGCCGGTGATCACTTCCGGCATCACCAAGGGCGCCGTAGTCATCGCATTGAGCGTGAAGCGCCCCCTAAACTGCTCAAACCGCGCCAACCCGAAACCCGCTAGGGTACCCAGCACCACCGCACCGGAGGCATTGACAACCGCAACCCGCAAAGAAATCCATGCCGCATCCAGTATCTCTTCATTGCTGAACAGTACGTGATACCACTTCAAGGTCGGCGAATTCACAGAATCCCACACAGTCACGAGCTTGGAGGCGTTAAACGAAAAAACCACCATCGACAAAATGGGGATATACAAAAATGCAAAACCGAACGCTAAACACGTAATAACGAAAAATGACCGACGCTCGTTCATCGCGAGCCCGCCGATTCGCGCGCCTGCACACTCTGATACCACATCATGAACGGCACCAACATTATCAACATTAGGATAGCGACCGCACTGGCCACCGGCCAAGCACGATTCGAGAAAAACTCATCCCACAGAATTCGCCCTATCATTAGGGCATTGGGCCCTCCCAGCAATGCAGGTATCACAAATTCTCCTACCGCCGGAATAAAGACCAACATTGAGCCAGCCAATATGCCGTTACGCGAAAGCGGCAGCGTTATTTTGTAAAACGCTTGATAGGGTTTACAGCCTAAGTCCTGCGCCGCTTCCAATAATTGCCAATCCATTTTTTCCAAATTTGCATACAGGGGCAAGATCAAAAATGGCAGGTAGGAATACACGATACCCACGTACATCGCGAACTGGGTATACAGCATGACTAAGGGTTCATGGATCAACCCCAAGGACATCAAAATATTATTAATGACTCCATTGGCCTTCAACAATCCAATCCAGGCATACACGCGCAATAGCAACGAGGTCCAGAACGGTAAAATCACTAATAGCAATAAAATGTTTCGCGTCACAGGCTTGGAGCGCGCAATCCCATAGGCCATGGGGTAACCAATCAACAAACAAAGAACGGTAGAGACTAACGCCACCTTGATCGAATTAACAAATGCCTTCAAATACAGCTCATCCGTAAACAAGAACGCGTAATTATTAAAATTAAGCCTTACCGCCACCGCGTTTTTAGCAGTCCATTCCAACAGCGGTTTATAAGGCGGAATCGCCAGATCAACGTCCGAAAATGAAATCTTGAGAACAATGAGAAACGGTGCGACAAAAAACAAGAGCAACCACACATAAGGCAGCGCCACTACCAGCCCGCGTCCATTTAGGCCGATTTTCTTTAAAAATCCCAATCGTGCTATGGCGTTAACGGGTCACTACCACCGGACTTGAAGAATTCCAGGACAGGTACACCTGTTGCTCCCAGGTAATAGTCTCTGCGTGACGCGAGGTGTTGGGTTGTGTCACACGCACAATCTTGCCGGTCGGCAATTTAACCAGGTAAATTGATAAATCACCTAGGTAGGCAATATCTTGGACGGTGCCGCGCACCACGTTCTCCGTACCGCAAGGTGCCTCGGTGGACATGAGTATTTTCTCAGGCCGCACTGCCGCCCATATGATGGCATCCGGCGCTGCACTAATCCCGTGACTCACATATATAACCGCACCCAGTTCGTGCGAGGCGATGCGTACGTGTTCCGGTTCATCCTCAATCAGCTTACCCTCGAAAATATTCACCGATCCTATGAAATCAGCCACAAATTTCGAACTCGGAAATTCGTAAATCTCAGACGGTGTACCCGCCTGCACGATCTCGCCATGATCCATAACACCAATACGGCTCGCAAGCGTCATGGCTTCTTCTTGATCGTGAGTTACCACCACAAAGGTCACACCCAGCTTATCTTGCAAACTAATCAACTCAAATTGGGTATGTTCACGCAACTTCTTATCTAGCGCACCCAACGGTTCGTCCAACAACAATAACTTAGGTCGCTTGACTAATGAGCGAGCCAAGGCCACACGCTGGCGCTGACCACCCGATAGCTGGTGCGGTTTGCGTTTGGCGAATTCACCCATCTTCACCAAGTCAAGCATGGTCGCGACGCGATCCTTAATTTCGGCCTTGCCCACACCGTCCTGTTTCAAACCAAACGCGACGTTTTGTTCCACGTTCATGTGTGGGAATAGCGCGTACGATTGGAACATCATATTGACGGGACGCAAATACGGCGGCACACCCGTCATATCCTCGCCATCAATTAATATGCGACCCGCACTGGGTGTCTCAAAACCACCCAACATACGCAACAGCGTGGTCTTGCCGCAGCCCGAAGCGCCCAGCAAACAGAATATTTCGCCCTGGTAAATTTTAAGGCTAATATCATCCACCGCCTTAAAGTCACCGAATGACTTACTGACATGTTCTAATTGCACATAGGCACGTGCCGTTGGATCATTCCAGGGAGTAGGTTTTGCGATAGGTCCCGCGGAAGTGGCCACCCGTTATTGGCCGGTCTTGAATTTTTGCCAAACCCGTGTAATCGCGCGCGTCTGATCTGATGAATCGGCCAACTGAAGCGTCAGTTTTTTCTGAACCTCCGGAACGGGATATATGCCCGGATCCCCCGTGACCGCCGGCAACACCAGAGATCGCGCCGCCGCATTCGCATTGGCATAGCGCTTGAAATTGGAAATATCGGCGGTCACTTGTGGTGTCATGATGTAGTTAATAAACGCGTAGGCGCTTGCCGGATCCGGTGCGTCCTTGGGAATAGCCAGCATATCCATCCACAAAATTGAACCCTCTTTAGGTACCTGGTACGAGATATCGATACCCTTATTAGCCTCGTGAGCTCGGTCTCGCGCTTGCAACACATCGCCGTTATAACCCACAGCAATACACAGATCGCCGTTCGCTAACGCTTCAATATATTCCGAGGAATTGATATTGCGAATAAAGGGACGAATTTTCGCAAGGATGCTCTGTGCTTGCTCTAAATCAGCGGGACTTTGGGAGTTTGGGTCTTTCCCCATATAGCTATACACTGCGCGCAGCATCTCCGCGGGCGAATCCAATATGCTAATGCCGCATTTGGCGACTTGCGCAGCCACCGCGGGATCAAATACCAGGCTCCAACTATTAAGCGGTGCATTAGGCATCAGCGCCTTCACCATTTTCTCGTTGTAGCCAATACCGTTAGTACCCCACAGATAAATTACCCCGTGCGCGTTACCGGGATCGTGCACGGTTACGCTTGACATGAGCTCCGGGTCCATATATTTAAAATTCGGGAGCTTAAGTTTGTCCAGGGGTAAATAGACCCCCGCTTTTATTTGGCGCGCGAAATAGGCCGACGAGGGTACGACCACGTCATAGCCGCTATGACCCGCCAATAGCTTGGTCTCCAAAGTCTCATTCGCATCGAAGTAGGCCGCATGCACCTTGATCCCGGTCTGCGCCTCGAAATTACTCAAGGTGTTGGGCGCAAGATAATCCGACCAAATGTAGAGATTGAGCACTTTAGGCCCGCTCGCAACCCCCGCCACGCCTGCATCCGCCGTGCCCGCCGCCGGGCTGCCGCGACCCCCGCAAGCCATTAAAGTCAAACAGCCGCTCGCGATCGCGAGCAACATCACGATCCGGCGCACGCGCACATTCACCATCGATCCTGCCCCTGTGTTCTTGGTAGATCTGCTTTATATCGCAGCCGGAGCTTAAGGGACAGAGCCTAGCGCATTAAACATTCAACAGAAGGTGTTCGCGCTCCCAAGAACTGATGACCTGGGCAAAGGTTTCGTACTCGGCTTCCTTGACCGCCGTGTAGGCCAACACGAAGCGATCACCGAATAAATCCACCAACGGCTTAGACTCGCGCAATAACCGTAAGCTCTCCGCCAGTGTCCGTGGAAGGGCAATGGCCAGATCATAAGCACTGCCTGAAATAGGCTCAGACGCCTTCAATCCCTCCATCATGCCGAGATAGCCGCAGGCCAGCGACGCCGCAATGGCCAAATAAGGGTTCGCATCCGCGCCACCTACCCGATTCTCGACCCTTCTAGCCTCAGGACCCGACATCGGCACGCGCAAACCAGCGGTTCGATTGTCATAGCCCCAATGCACGTTAATAGGGGCCGAAGAGTAGCGGCTAATGCGCCGATAGCTATTCACATTCGGTGCAAACAAGGACATCGCCCCTGGAAGATACTTCTGTAGCCCTGCTATATGACTAAAAAATAATGCGGAAGCCGAACCATCGGGATTACTAAAAATATTCTTACGCGTCGTAACGTCCACAATACTTTGGTGCAAATGCATGGCACTCCCCGGCTCCTTCGCCATCGGTTTCGCCATAAAAGTGGCATACATCTTGTGCCGCAGGGCCGCTTCCCGTGCAGTGCGCTTAAACAAGAACGCCTGGTCAGCCAGGCTCATCGGATAACCATGCAGCAGATTGATCTCCATCTGCGCCGCGCCAGACTCATGGATCAAAGTATCGATCTCGATATCCTGAGCCTCGCAAAATGAATACATATCATCGAATAACGGGTCGAATTCGTTTACCGCCGCGATGCTGTACGCCTGACGACCAATTTCCGGCCGCCCCGACCGACCAATAGGCGGCTTCAGCGGATAATCGGAATCAATATTCGGTTCAACTAAAAAGAACTCAAGCTCGGGAGCGACCACCGGCTCCCAACCTTGAGCTTCGTATAGATCAACCACCCTACGCAGCACATAACGGGGCGCCATGGTGACCGGACTGCCATCCCCATAGAAACAATCATGAATCACCTGCGCCGTCGGTTCCGCCGCCCACGGCACGACTCGTACCGTTTTAGGGTCGGCCTTAAGCACAATATCGATATCAGAAGGATTCATCGCACTCTGATCGTCCGGGTAGTCCCCGGTCACCGTCTGAAGAAAAATGGCCTCTGGGAGACGCATGCCTTCCTCTTCCGCAAATTTCTCAGCCGGCATTAATTTGCCCCGCGCCACGCCCGCCATATCCGGAATAATGGCTTCCACCTCAGAAATACCGTGTTCTTTCAAAAAAAGTTTTATCGTACTCGCCATAAATCACCTTGCCGCTAAAGTGCGCCGACATGCATCGCCAAAGGCAGCAAATAGCGCACTCGAAAATGGATTATTAGAAAACTGCCATTCGGGATGCCATTGCAAGGCCACCGCGAAATGAGTCGCATCCGCAACCCGGAAAGCCTCGATGACCCCATCGGGTGCGCGCGCCTCCACCGTTAAATTAGACCCAAGATTTTGTACTCCCTGCCAATGCAAAGAGTTGACCATCAGCCGGTCGGCCCCTGCGATTTCACGCAGCAGCCCTCCAGGCTCCAAACTCACCTCGTGCGCGGGTCCATATTGCGCATCGAGGGCAAGCGACTCATCGTCGCGATGGTCGAGATGCCCTGGCACCTCGTGAATGTTCTGCCACAGCGTCCCGCCATAAGCCACATTCATTTCTTGAAAACCCCGGCAAATCGCCAACACCGGTAACCCCGCAGCAATTGCCCGCGGAATTAACGGAAGCGTCGTAGCATCCCGATCTGGATCATGTAGCGTACCCGGCAAACTCGCCGGTCCTCCGTAGTGGTGAGGTTCAACATTCGATGCGCTCCCGGTTAACAACAACCCGTCGCACACTTTTAAAAGCGATGACAAATCAAGCTCAGGCCCCAAAACCGGAATAAGCACCGGCATGGCACCAGCACCGTGAGCCACGGCTTCGATGTACTTCTCGCCGACCATGTGGAAGTACTGCTTCCCATACAGCCGGCGATCGGCTGGAATTCCGATAAGCGGCAAGCGAGACATGTTTAATATATTAAACGCCTAAGGATAAGACTAGGCTTTCTTAAGACAGATTCTACACCAGATTTGGGGTACTCCGGGCTGTGTTACCCATCGAAATAGGCTAAGATTTAAGCATTTCCAGCACTTAGGCGTGTTTGGTGCGATGCGTCAATGCGTCTCGCAGCATCATTTTCTAAGCAAGCCCACAGCCTCCAATTTCTGTCAATAGCCCCCAAATGCACCTATCCGATCCCCCTGCCCGCTCCTACTACGCCGCTTCCTTAAGCGCCGCCCAAGTCCGTACCGCCCGCGAGCCACTGGCAGGTGAAACCCAGGTAGATGTCGCCGTTGTCGGGGGCGGCATCGCCGGAGTATCGGCCGCCTTACACTTAAGCCAACGTGGCTACCGGGTAGCACTCCTTGAAGCCCGCGAAATCGGCTACGGCGCCTCCGGTCGAAGTGGCGGACAAACCATATTCGGCCTCGCAACCCCCCAACAAACCCTCATCAAACAAGTAGGACAAGACGACGCGCGTCGCCTGTTTGACCTCTCAATTGCAGGATTAAAACTCACCCAACAACTCATTCACGACCACAAAATAGACTGCGACTACCGTCCCAACCATATCCACGTCGCCGTCAAAGCGCGCCAGCTGCAAGAACTCGAGCAATGGTCCAACGAGTTACGCGAGCAAAATGACTATCGTTCCGTGCAACTTCTGAATCGCAACGAATTGCAATCGCATATCAGCACTGACCGATATTTAGGCGGTTTACTCGACACACAGAGCGGCCACCTCCATCCCTTGAAGTACACCCTTGGGTTAGCACAAGCCGCCGAGCGCGCAGGCACGCAAATTTTTGAAAATTCTCAGGTCCTCAACTACACCAACGGCAACACCGTCACTATTCACACCGCCAAAGGGCGAATCCTCGCCAAACACCTCGTGCTATGCGGCAACGCGTACTTGAATGGCGTAGCACCCCTATTGGCCAAGCGCATTCTCGGCGTCGGAACCTACATCATCGCAACCGAACCTTTGTCCGAGGAACGTGCGCTTAAACTTCTGCCGAGTAACGCCGCAATCGCCGACCTCAATTGGATCGTCGATTACTTCCGACTGTCCGCCGACACCCGAGTGTTGTTTGGTGGCCGTGTAAGCTACAGCGCGCTCGAACCTCCGAACGTCGCGGAGTCGATGCGTAAACGCATGCTGCGAATATTCCCAACGCTCGCCGACGTCAAAGTGCAATACGCCTGGGGCGGGTTTCTCGACATCACCATGAGCCGCGCGCCAAATTTCGGACGCCTTGCCCCTAACGTATTTTATCTACAAGGCTTTTCTGGCCACGGCATGGCACTTGCAGCCTTAAGCGGGCAACTCGTAGCCGAAGCACTCGCCGGCACCGCTGAACGCTTCGACGTATTCGCCCGCATTCCCCACCGCGATTTTCCAGGCGGTGCATTCTTGCGCCGCCCATCTTTGATGCTTGCTATGCTCTACTACCGACTACGCGATCTGCTGTAATACAGTATTATTAATCATGAGCGCCAAAATCGCGGATGTGGTCATCATTGGAGGAGGTCCTGCCGGCTCTACAGCGGGAATCCTACTCGCAGAAAAAGGCTACAAAGTTGCGTTGCTTGAGAAAAGTCGACATCCTCGTTTCCACATCGGCGAATCCTTACTACCCGCCAATCTGCCGCTCTTTGAACGACTCGGAGTTGCGCCACACATTCGTGCAATTAGCATGGAAAAGCGCGGCGCTGAATTTGTATCACCCAGTCACGGGCGCGGCGAAACATTTTTATTTGAAGAAGCCTGGAACAAAGATATGCCATTCGGCTACCAGGTACGTCGTTCTGAATTTGATGAGATCCTAATTCGGCGTGCCGCAACCTGCGGGGTAACCGTGATGGAAAATTGCAAGGTCAACCGCGTTGATTTTGCCGATTCTGCAAGTAAAGTTCACGCCACTTTAGCGGATGAGTTAACCATAACCTGGGACGCAAAATTTGTAATCGATGCTTCGGGCCGGGACACATTACTCGCCAAGCAACTCGACGCCAAAAGTCGCAATAAAAAACACAATAGCGCCGCCATGTACGCACATTTTAGCGGTGCCGAACGCTACCCAGGCAGCCGCGCGGGGTTAATTTCCATATATTGGTTCGAACACGGATGGTTTTGGTTTATCCCACTGGCCGATGGAGCTACCAGCATAGGCGCAGTAGTCTGGCCCTACTATATGAAGAACCGGAAAATGCCGTTAAATGAATTTTTCATGCAAACCATCAAGCACTGCGAACCCCTTGCTAAGCGCTTAAGCGCGGCTGAATTGATAAGCGACGTTGAGGCCACCGGAAACTACTCTTACGCCGCCAATCGTAGTCATGGAGAAAATTACCTGCTTTTAGGCGACGCCTATGCCTTTATTGATCCCGTTTTTTCATCCGGTGTGTGGCTAGCAATGAATAGTGCCGTAGCAGGAGTTGAAGCGGTAGACGTGTGTCTGCGCAAGCCCGAAAATAGCGTCGCAGCTCTCAAGAAGTTTGATCGCATCATGCAACACGGCCCGCGCGAATTATCGTGGTTTATATACCGCGTTACGACACCGACTATGCGCGAACTCTTCATGAGTCCGCGCAATTTATTGCGCACCAAGGAAGCCCTGATGTCGGTGCTGGCCGGCGACATTTTCGGAAAAACACCCATTTGGACTTCCCTTAAGCTATTTAAAACCCTATATGCCACGGCGTCACTGTTTAGTCTGCGTCGTTCGCTTGGCGCAATGCTGCACCGCCGTCGCAATATTCGTGAAGGCTAATATATTGCTCACGGTTGACTATTTAACTGAAACAGAGTTGGCGCAATACCGCACTCACAATTGGAGCAATATCCTCGGTATTGCGCGCTTAGGTGCAAGCAATAAGAGCTTCGAAGCCAATTTGCCGGTAGCACGGGTCGAGGCGAAATCACTAGGAGGGTCGCCCCTGATATACGAAGTGTGGCGTGCCGCCGGGCCGTTGCGTAATTTTAACGTCGGCGATATTGAATACCGCACCAACGGACAGTTGTTATTTGGTCGAATCGCTATTCAAAAGTCTGCCACCTTGTGGCTTGCGACCGAAGACGCTTACGATCAAATCTTTGTATGTTTACGCAATGCAGGGTTACCGCATTTGTTGCGCGTATGGAATTACCTGCCGCAGATAAACCAGGAAGATGGTGGAGTGGAGCGATATCGTCAGTTCAATGAGGCTCGGCAAAAATCTTTTAAGAAATATGGCGACTTTTTTAACGCAAATGTCCGCCCAGCCTACGTCCCCGCCGCCTGTGCCCTTGGCACAGGCGCTAATACAGCGCTCAGTATTTACTTCATTGCCAGTGCCTCGGAACCCATAGCGATTGAAAATCCACGCCAAGTCCCAGCCTATGACTACCCTGCCGAATATGGAGATTTTCGCCCACTATTTTCACGAGCCACGTTGCTAAAATCTTCATCGGCCATGGCATTGTTCATCTCAGGCACTTCCAGTATTATTGGGCATAGTACGGTCAGCGCTGGCAACATTCTCGCTCAAACCCGCGAAACTTTCGCAAACATTCGATCTCTGATGGATACGGTCAATGACAACATTGAGAACGTCCATATCGCAATTAATAATCTTCGATTTAAAATCTACCTGCGCGAGGCGCGCGATCACGACATAGTTGCTGGCGAACTGGCTCGCCAGTTTAATTTTGAGTTTCCCGCCACTTATCTGCAGGCCGACATTTGTCGCGCTGACCTCTCAGTAGAAATTGAGGCATTCGGTGCGCTGGCTTAAATCGCCCTGGCTTAAATCACTAAGGGTAGTGGGTATCGGTTGCCTAATGGCAAGCCTCGCAATCTCGTCCGCGGCGGCCGTTATCGAACCTACCCAACAACCCCTTTGGGAATTGGGACTGGGCGGCGGCGCATTGACGATGGCCGCCTATCGAGGCGCGGATACTCTGACTACCTATCTCATTCCGATTCCTTATTTTGTTTACCGGGGCAAAATTTTACGGGCAGATCGAAACGGCGTACGTAGCGTAATGTTCGCTCGCGACGCAATCGAAATCAATTTGAACGCTGGGGGCACCATACCTGTAAGCAGTCGAAATGTATCGGCGCGCCAAGGGATGCCTAGTCTCAAACCGATTTTCGAAATTGGCCCTTCTGTCAACTGGCATGTTTATGAAACGCAAGATCGTCAGGTTCGATTCGATATTCGTGCGCCTCTGCGCGTGGCGATGAGTGTTAGTGCATCTCCGAAAATCGTGGGTTTGAGCTTTACGCCACAATTTAACGTCGATTGGCCGAATGTAGGCGGCCATCCGGGTTGGGACCTTGGCCTGCTGACGGGGCCTATTTTTTCGGACCGGCAATACAATCAATATTTCTATGCCGTAGCGCCCCAGTATGCAAGGCTGGACCGACCCGCCTACCAAGCATCGGGGGGTTATGCCGGAACGCAATTTCTGGGTGCCATTTCTAAGCGCTATCCCAAATTTTGGACAGGCGCGTACGCTCGCTATGACACCTTAAAAGGAGCGACGTTTGCAGACAGCCCACTGGTGCGTAGCAAGGGATATTGGGCCATAGGTCTGGGGTTTGCCTGGATGGTCGGATATTCCTCGACATTAGTCGATAGCAGCGCGGCCCAGTAACGTCACGTGTTTAGACCCTTAATTCATAGCGTTGCAACTATAACTGTAGCGTTCTCGTTGCTACTGCTAGGATCTTTGTGTCTGGCGTGGACAATGATTGCAATGCCCCTGTTCTTACTCCCGCGGCATTTGGGCCGCACCTGCGGTCGCTGGGGCATTTTAATAATTTTCCGCGCCTATGTTTGGTCACTTCAATTGATGCGAGGCTACCGTTTAGATCTTAATGACTTACGCGAAATCCCAGACGGACCGATAGTGCTGGCTCCCAACCATCCCAGCTTAATCGACGCTCTTTTCGTCATTGCGCACAACCGGCATGTTGCGTGCGTTATGAAAGCTAATTTAATGAATAATTTATTTCTAGGAGCGGGTGCACGCCTGGCGGGGTATATCCGTAATGATTCGCCAAGACAAATGATCCTAGCAGCGATCGACGAACTGGCGCGCGGAGGAATTGTCATGTTATTTCCGGAAGGCACTCGCACCACTCGATCACCCATCAATGAGTTGGGGGCTGGGGTCGGATTAATCGCTAAGCGGGCGAAAGTGCCCGTACAAACTCTAATTATCGAACAGGATTCGCCGTTTCTCAGTAAGGGCTGGACCTTGTTCCGAACACCCGCGCTACCCATTAGATATCGCGTTCGCCTCGGTCGCCGTTTCGACTATCCTACCGATGTGCGTGCCTTTACCCTGGAATTAGAGCATTATTTTCGCTTTGAACTCGCCAATTCAGCTCAAAATCACTGGATTGAACAGAAGAACCTATGAGCTTGGAAGCCTCCAAAACGCATCTTGTGCTCATCCCGAGCTTTAACCCCGGCGCCAAGGTATTTGAAACAGTAGCGGCAGCACGCAATGTCTGGAATCCGGTATGGGTTTTAGTGGACGGCAGCACTGACGGGACCCAAGACCAATTGATGCAAATTTCCGCGACCGATCCGGGGCTCAAAGTGTACGTACAGCCTCGCAACGCCGGCAAAGGGCACACCGTGTTGCTGGGGCTAAGGCTGGCGTTACAGCAAGGCTTCACTCATGTGCTCACCATGGATTCAGACGGTCAGCATCCGGCGGAATGTATCCGCATTTTCATGTCGACTTCACATAAATTCCCGGCGGCCATGATATTGGGGGAGCCGGTATTCGGCGTCGAAGCGCCGTTATTACGCGTTCGCGGCCGAAAAATATCTAACTGGTGGGCAAATCTCGAAACCCTATGGGCAGGAGTGCATGATTCGCTATTTGGATTTCGTGTCTACCCAATAGTGCCGCTTGAACGCATTATGCGAAGGCAACTATGGATGCGGCGCTTTGACTTCGATGCCGAGGCAGTCGTGCGGCTCTGTTGGCGGGGTGTACAACCCATCAATCTACCGGCGCCCGTACGTTACTTTCGAAAAGAAGAAGGCGGCATTTCACACTTTAATTATTGGCGTGACAACGCACTATTAAGCTGGATGCACTTAAGATTACTGCTGGGTTTTATAGTGCGCTTACCGAGCATGATTTTTAGTCGCCTGGTACTCCGAAAAAACTCCTAACTCGACGCGACGATTAACCGCTACAAATCCAGCCGCCTTCAATTCTTCCATAATCACCTTAGGCGGCACGCACGCTGCGATCGTTTCCCAGTAATAGCGCATGAGTTCCGGCATATCGCTATGTCGCGAAATCATCGCAGCAATTATCGGCACAATTCCTCGAAGGTAAGTTTTTAAAAACGCACGCGAAACGGTGCTTTCAGGTTGCGTAATTTCTAGCAAGCAGATTCGGCCACCCGGACGTAACACGCGCATAAACTCTGAAAATGCCAGGGGGAGATCGCTCACGTGCCGAAGCGCATATCCCATACTCAGAAAATCCGCTGATTCTGAAGCGACCGGTATGGATTCGGCGCTTCCCACCAGTAATTTTAAGCCCAAAGGAACTACCGCGTGACCCAGCATACCGGGACTTGGATCGACGCCAGTGACCAGTTGGGCATCACCAACAACGATTGCAGCCTCGCGCGCCACAAGCCCTGTTCCCGTCCCTATGTCAAGCACGCTCATTCTGGGAAGAAGGCCGGCGCGCAATAACGCACGACGGCGATACCAGGATCCACTACCCCAGGCTAAGACCCGCTCCACGCGATCGTAGTCGCCGGCTGTACGATTGAAAATTTCACGGACCCAAAGACTACGATCAGCCTCGGTATCATAATATGCGCGAATGGGTGGATGTGGGGCGGTCACGATATTGAACATATCATATTGCCGCAATAGTTGCGCTTCGCGCCTTAGGCCCCAATAATACCCTCCTGAATGCCTCACAATTGAAGAAGTTAAATGGACGTGCAACTACCTACAGTACGGCAGAATCTGGCCAAGTTGATCGTCAACGCCCTGAACCTTGATATCTCACCGGAGGCCATCGATTTCGATGCATCTTTGTATGGCGAGGGTCTTGGCCTTGATTCCATCGATATCCTTGAAATTGCACTGGTAGTCGCCAAGGAATACGGAATACAACTCAAGGCGGATAGCCCCGCGAACCATAAAATCTTTCGCTCGCTTAATACTCTAGCGGAGTATGTGGATAGTCAGAGGATCCGGTGAATCGTAACCTGCAAAGAGTGGCGCTTGGCCTTGGTATGGTCGCCTACGCCCTGATTGCCCACCAAAGTAACTTAGCTTCGAGTGCTCGGTCACTGGGTATGGTGATGGCTATAGCACCATTTATTATATTCGGCGTGATATTCACTTGGCGTACGCGGTATCGCATCGCTTGCCTATTATTATTTTCCTTAAGTTGCGGGTTGTTGGCCAGACATTGGTCGGAACTTTCAAAATACTCTGCTTGGCTGTATTTACTTCAACAAGATGGCACGTATGTGTTTCTAGGCGGACTATTTGGCCGCTCCTTGTTGAGCGGCCATGTGCCGCTCTGTACTCATTGGGCGGAAATAATACATGGCCCTCTGTCGAGCGACGTCATACGCTATACGCGCACAGTGACATTGGTTTGGACGATTTTTTTTGCTTGCATGGCGCTCTTGTTGATCGTCCTTTTCCTATTTGCATCACTACCTACTTGGTCATTTTTTACCAATTTTTGTACCCTACCTCTGGTCGCAACAATATTTATCGTTGAATATCTCGTTCGCAAACGCGTGTTGCCCCATATGCAACATGCGAGCATTCTTGAGGGAATAAATTCCTTTCTGATGGCCTCCAAAGCGGTCCAATCCGTGCGCCGCTGATGCAGCGAATTGCACTTCTCTGTCATACGCGCGACGCTATTGTCGCGTACCGCGGCGCACAGGCCATAACGGCTCAGCAATTCTTAACCGATGCCACCCGATTGGCGTCGATGCTACCCGCGGGCAAACACGTCCTTAATGCCTGCTCCGATCGATACCAATTTGCGGTCGGATTGGCAGCGTGCTTAATTGCAAATCGAATTAGTTTATTACCACCGACCTATGTGCCAGAAATGGTACGCTACCTGAAACAATTCACATCCGATGCGTTCTGTCTGACTGATAACGCCGCCTGCGATATAGATTTACCTTTGGTGAACCTACCCGCTACTCTCGCGCAACAAACCGGTATTTGGAGTGTTCCCACCATCGCTTGCGATCAGCAAGTCGCCTATGTATTCACCTCAGGATCAACCGGTACTCCAATACCCCATGCAAAGACTTGGGGTCCTTTAGTTGCGAACGTGCGCGCGGAGGCTATTCGTCTCAGACTTACCCCTAGCGGTCCACAACATGTACTCCTAGCGACTGTGCCCGCGCAGCATATGTACGGATTCGAATCCAGCGTGCTGGTTGCACTCCAATCCGGCCAGGCATTTTGCGCGGAGAGACCCTTTTATCCGGCAGATATCGCCCATGCGTTAGCGGCAGTACCGAGGCCAAGAGTCTTGGTCACTACTCCTATTCATTTACGCGCGCTTTTGGCATGTCCAATTGACCTACCCGTAGTGGACTTAGTGTTGTGTGCAACGGCACCCTTAGAATCTTCAATAGCTGCGGCCACCGAAGCACGTTTTAACGCACCTCTTCTCGAAATCTATGGTACCACCGAGACCGGACAGATCGCCTCACGCCGCACCAGCGAATCGCTCAACTGGCGGCTTTGGCCTGGCATCCAGCTCATTCAAAATGACGGGGCTACTGTCGCCCAAGGGGGACATGTTGAGACTCCGGTACAGCTCGGCGACTTACTAGAAATCTTAGGCAACGACGAATTTATACTGCATGGTCGAGTCCAAGACCTTATCAATATTGCAGGAAAGCGCAGCTCACTGGCTTACTTAAACCATCAACTGATGGCGGTATACGGTGTGGTTGACGGGGTTTTTTATGTTCGTGAGGAGCGCGGAGTGTCGCCAACCGGCACCACTCGACTCGCAGCCTTGGTTGTGGCACCCGGTATCGCCGTCGCTGCGATCATGCGCGCTCTGCGTGATCGCATAGACCCGGTATTCCTACCGCGACCCCTGCAAGCCGTCGATCGGATACCGCGCAATACTACCGGTAAGATCACCGCGTCGGCGCTTGATCAATTGAGATCCCTAAATCAATTAAGATCCAATGTATGATTGCCACTATTGATATCCCTGCGGACCATCCGGCTTTCGCAGGCCATTTTCCCAGGAATCCCATTCTGCCGGGCGTCGTTCTGATTGATGAAACCCTACAAGCCATAGCAAGCCTGACCGGGGTGTCACTCAATCACTGTTACCTCACATCGATAAAATTCCTTAACGTGGTACGACCGGGCCAAGCATTGACTTTACAATTCCAACACGAGCCCCCAAACACTTTTCGATTTGAACTGGTAGCTTCTGGACAAACCGCCGCTAAAGGGTCTTTTACCATTATTTCCGCAAAATAATATGCATGCTGAACCTGTCGTACCCGATTGGGTTGTCGCGAAAGAACGCGGCACAATGGGTATGTTACGACTCATGACGCTCATTTCCTTAAGACTAGGTCGAGACTTAAGTCGAATCGTATTGTATGGAATCGTTGCTTATTACTTCGTATTTGCACCGACGCCGCGTCGGCATATGTTGAAATATCTACGTCACGCGCTACAACGCGATCCCACCGCTCGGGACCGTTATCATTTACTGCTAAATTTTGCATCCACTATTCATGATCGTATTTATTTATTAAATGATGAATTTCATCTTTTCGATGTCGCCATTGAAGGGTTGGATGTCATCGAGGCCCATATTAATCGGGACCAAGGCGTACTGCTCATGGGTGCCCATATGGGAAGTTTCGAGGTAATTCGAGCGCTTGGAATCCAGCGGCCCGGCCTTACCATCGCAATGGCGATGTACGAGGATAATGCGCGCAAAATAAGCTCAATGCTCTCCGCCATAAATCCGCAACTGACTCCTGATATTATCTCATTGGGGAATGTCGATTCGATGCTTCAGATTCAGTCACGCCTAAACAACGGTGCTTGCGTCGGCGTATTAAGTGACCGCAGCATTTCGACTGACTCCCTACAGAAAGTCACGTTTCTCGGCGAAACTGCCTGGCTACCCACGGGCGCCATGCGCGCCGCCGCGATACTACGCCGACCCGTAATATTTATGGCTGGGTTATATCTTGGGACTAATCGCTACCACGTAGTTTTCCACGAACTCGCAGATTTTACAAAAATTTCGGTCAATCGCGCGGACGCTATTCGAGCAGCAATCGAATCTTACGCAAAGCTTCTCGAATTACAATGTCAGATCGATCCGTATAACTGGTTCAATTTTTTTGATTTTTGGCGCGAGCCTGATCATGCTCGCAACATTACCTCCAGGTAATCGCCATATGTGGCGATTCCGACCCATCTTAAGTGGTTTAGCAACTTTTGTGTTGCTACAGGGCGCGACGGCAGCAGATCACGATAAGGATCTCAGTGATTTGATGGCCCAGCTGGCTCAATCGCAACATAGTCGCGCAAGTTTCATAGAAAAGCAGTTTATAAAGATCTTAGATCGTCCAATTGAAAGTTCAGGTGAACTTTTTTACGATGCACCGGACTATCTTGAGAAACGCACGCTCAAGCCTCGACTTGAGAGCATAATTCTTGAACGCGATATAATTAGCATTAAGCGCGGAAAATTCGCACGCTCATTTTCGATTGAAACATACCCACAGTTAGGTGTTTTAATGATGAGTATTCGTCAAATGTTATCCGGAGATTTAACAGGGCTTAGTCGCTCCTTTGCACATAATTTTGAATCAGGTATTAATGGTTGGACGTTGGTGCTTATTCCGCATGATCCTAAGGTTACCCTTATAGTTTCTAAAATAATTTTGTCAGGTGGCGGAGGGGAAATCCGCAACATAGAATTTAAGCGCGGCAATGGCGACTATTCAGTAATGTCATTAGGCATGAAATCAAACAATTGATGTCAAGCCGCTTTCTCCGCGTTTCAATCTGGGCCTGCCTAATACTGCTCGCAGGCTTTGTGGCGTTCCATACAAGATACACCGCAGACCTATCGGCTTTTCTGCCGGCGACTCCTTCCAAAGCGCAGCAATTGCTAGTTGATCAACTTCGAGAAGGATTGGTTTCACGGCTGATTCTCATCGATATCGAAGGCTCCAACGCCGTTGATCGGACCCGTGCCTCGAGCGCTTTAGCGCTTCATTTGCGCGAAAAGGCGATTTTCCGGTCCGTGGCAAACGGTGAGACTATCAACTTGGAGCGAGACCGAGATTTCATTGTGAAGCATCGTTATGTACTCAGCAATCAAGTAACGGCAGAGCGATTTTCGGACGTCGGCCTAAGATCTGCCATAGCGGATAGTATTGATTTATTGACGTCGCCTTTGGGACAGATCGCACAAGAATATTTTGCGCGTGATCCTACCGGCGAATTTTTGCAGGCAGTCAATCAACTTTCCCCGCTTAATCAACCACATTTGCACAACGGCGTATGGGTATCTCGCGATGAGCGGCGCGCCTTATTACTAGCCGAAACGCGAGCTCGAGGCTCGGATACCGACGCCCAAGAGCAGGCCATTTCAATAATTCGCAGTGAATTTGCCGCGTTGCGAAATGACTTAACGACAGATTCCTCCTTGGTTCTGCGCCTTAGTGGACCCGGCGTTTTTGCGGTTCAAGCGCGCAACACAATCCAACACGAGGCTATTCGCTTGTCGATATTGAGTTCAAGTGTAATCGCGATTTTTTTATTAGTTATCTATCGCTCGCTCACAACGCTTTTGATCGGATTTCTACCCGTCGCATCGGGTGCTCTGGCGGGCGTTGCTGCGGTGGCGCTTGGGTTTGGAATAGTGCACGGCGTAACGCTGGGTTTTGGCGTAACCTTAATAGGCGAGGCGGTAGACTATTCGGTGTACTTATTCATTCAGTCCGATAGAGTTGAGGTGCCCTTACGACTCATTACATGGAAAGAGAAGTTTTGGCCTACCGTTCGATTGGGCATGCTGACCTCTATCTGTGGCTTTGCGACCCTTATCCCCTCGGCGTTTCCGGGCCTCGCACAACTCGGCGTGTACTCAATCGCCGGCTTAGCTGCGGCGGGGCTTACAACGCGATTTGTATTGCCGGCATTAATGCCGAAAACCTTAAGTCGTACTATCGCCATCCAATTCGGCAACTTATTCGCTAAAATTTTACCTTTGTTACGCACGTGGCATAGGGTGCTTTGGCTAATTCCAATTTTGGCCGGAAGCGTCATATATGCCCATCGACACCAATTGTGGAATCGCGAACTATCAGCCTTGAGTCCAATACCGCTAGCCGCACAAGATCTGGATGCGAGTCTTCGATCGGACCTGGGTACGCCTGACGTGCGAACGGTCATTGTATTGACTGGTCCAAGCTCTGAAGCGATCTTGAAAGCCAGCGAAAAAATCGCGACGTCACTCGATTCATTGATGTTAGCCGGTGCAATCGCGGGCTACCAGGCGCCAAGCCAATATTTACCGAGCCTAGCGACCCAACAGCGGCGACGCGCTAATTTGCCCGCGGGCTCCACTTTGGCAACCAATCTGCAAAATGCGGTTGTCACTCTGCCTATTCGTACAAATCAACTGGCACCATTTTTAAAGGATTTAGAGGCCGCTCGCACCGCGCCATTTATTCGTCGGGAAGATCTTGAAGAAACCTCCATGGCCGCAGGTCTTGACGCCTTGCTTATTCGCAATAATCGCCCTCTTGATCGATGGAGTGGAATCCTGCCCTTGATGGCAACCCGATCGGGGCCAAGTGCCTATTCGATAGACGCTGATCGGATACGACAAGCGATTGCTATGCCCATAGGCCGTGTGGATGCGACTGTCTTGGATCTTAAACAACAATCAGACGAGTTGTACGCCAGCTACTTGACTGACGCTTTGCGCTTATCACTGCTGGGTTTTGTTGCGATTGTAGTATTATTGCTAATTTCGTTGCGTTCGCTAAAGCGCGTAGTACGCGTGGTCATACCATTGGTATTCGCGGTCCTCACCGTGATGGTGGCGATTCACTTGCTAGGCTATTCTCTTACCATTTTACATCTCATTGGACTTCTATTGACCATCGCAATCGGTTCCAATTACGCGCTATTTTTTGATCGCGAGGCTTCGTTTCACGATCCCGAAAAAAATTCAGCGTTTTTGGCATCGCTGCTAATTGCCAACCTCACGACTGTCATCGGTTTTGGAATGTTAGCGTTTTCTACGGTTCCCGTGCTCGCGGCGCTTGGCATGACGGTCGCACCAGGAGCTTTACTGGCATTGTTGTTCTCAGCGGCGTTTTCTAAAAGTTGCGAGCAACCTTAAATGAGCAGGTTCTTACGAATAGCGCCCACGCGATCATGGCAGCTACCTAAGCTATTACAAGCTTCGGTAGCCGTCCACGCAGCGGCGGTACCCATATTGGTCGCGCAGCCGCGACTTTGGCCCTGGGTTGCCGGGGCAATCATAGCCGATCACGCAGTGCTTACTGCGAGCGGTTTATGCCCGAGAAGTTCGCTACTAGGTCCCAATTGGACTCGGCTGCCCCCCGCTGCCGTCAATAGAATTGCCATCACCATTGATGACGGGCCAGATCCGCAGGTGACACCTCGCGTATTGGATATTTTGGATCAATACAAAGTAGTCGCTACATTTTTTTGTATTGGCACACGAGTAATTGCCGAGCCTTTACTGGCGCGCGAGATTTTGCGTCGCGGCCACGCGATAGAGAACCACAGTTATCGTCACCTGCACTATTTTTCCTTGTTGGGACCCCGCGCAATAGCAACAGAAATTGCGAGAGCCCAGGACATCATCGAGTCAACAATCGGTGCTGCACCGTTATTTTTCCGGGCGCCGGCGGGATTGCGCAATCCCTTCTTAGATCGAGTGCTGATTCACCAAAGACTCAAACTCGCCAGTTGGACGCGCCGCGGTTTTGACACCGTTACCAATCAACCCGCTAAGGTCTTAGCGCGGCTCGTTAACGGCATGCATAGCAGCGATATTCTATTGCTGCATGACGGTCACGCTGCCCGTACGCCTGAGGGTATCCCAGTAATACTACAGGTGTTGCCGGCACTGCTGCATAAGATTTCTGCGATGGAGCTAGTGCCCATACTTCTGCGGACGGCCCTCTAAATGCAAGCGGCCGTAATAAAACATCGAATCGCTGCGGCCGCGGCGGCTCGATATCAGTTATCCGGGCGTTTTGCTTATCATTTTGCGAAGGGTAAACTTGGCCACGATCCCATATTTGTAGCAATTCTTGCACACGCACTAATTCCATCGCGTTCGCGTATTTTAGATCTAGGGTGCGGCCAGGGATTGCTGGCGGCCTGGCTAATCGCCGCAGCACAGTACCGCCAGTCTAATGAGTGGTGCCCTGAATGGCCTGAACCTCCAAACGAGTGGATTTATCGAGGCATTGAGATCATGCCGAAAGAGGTGACTCGGGCGAAAAATGCATTAATGCAAAAGGCTTCGGTTGAGTGCGACGACATCCGCTCTGCGGTATTCGGCGATGCCGACGTTGTCGTCATTCTGGACGTCTTGCATTATATGAATATTGACAGTCAAGTATCGGTACTAAGACAAGCGAGGGCCGCGTTACCGGCATCTGGGGCTTTGCTTCTGAGGGTAGGTGATGCTAGTGCGGGGTGGCGGTTCCGGTTTAGTCAGTGGGTTGATCAGTCTGTACTTCTAAGCCGTGGACACGGCTGGGTTCGACTGCATTGCCGCTCGATCGAGGGTTGGATGAAATTATTAGAAAAGTTAGGATTCACCTCCACCGCGGTGCCGCTGATTGATGGCACCCCTTTTGCCAATGTCCTACTTGTGGCACGTCTTAAATGATGCCGTTAGTGCTAAAGGCCTACACCGCAACCTCCTGCCTAGGTCGCGGCGTCGCCCCTATGACCGCCGCTCTGCGCAATGGAACTGGCGGCCTTACAAAATGTGAATTCGAGACCATTGACCTTGAAACTTATGTGGGCGAAATCCAAGGTGTCGATGCAGAACAACTTCCGGCAGCGTATCAATCCTTTAATTGCCGTAACAACCGACTCGCTCAACTTGCAATACGGCAAGACGGTTTCGAACAAATGGTGAGATCCACTATTTCACGATTCGGGCGGCGATTTGGTTTGATCTTAGGAACTAGTACGTCGGGGATTTTAGAAACTGAATTGGCCTATCGCAGTTGTGATCCGATAACAGGATTGCTACCTGGAAAATTCAACTACCAAGGATCCCACAGCCCATTTTCAGTCGGTGCGTTTTTGCGGACTTGGTTAAGCATCGATGGACCTGTGAGCGTGATTTCGACGGCCTGCTCTTCGGGTGCGAAAGTCTTCGCATCCGCCCAGCGCATGATAGAGGCTGGAGTAATCGACGCCGCTCTGGTGGGAGGCGTGGATTCGCTCTGCTTAACCACTCTCTACGGTTTTCATTCGCTGCAACTTCTCGCCGCACATCCATGCCGACCATTTGCCACAGATCGCGAAGGTATTTCAATAGGGGAAGGCGCGGCATTTGCCTTACTAGAACGAGCCGACGCAAGCACGCGGCCTGACAGTATTGCCTTACTTGGCGTAGGTGAATCGAATGATGCTTATCATATATCCTCTCCGCATCCCGAGGGTCTTGGAGCACGATTGAGCATACAAGCGGCTCTCAAGACAGCGGCGATCAACCCTTGGGAAATTGATTATATAAATTTGCACGGTACAGCGACAATCAGCAACGATCAGGCAGAGAGTCGCGCGGTTGCGGCTATCTTTGGGCCTAACACTGCTTGCAGTTCAACCAAGGGCGCTACGGGACATGCTCTGGGCGCAGCGGGCGCCATTGAAGCGGTTATATGTGCCATCGCGTTGAAAGATGGCTTCATACCTGGCGGGATTAATACCGACCCAGTAGATCCGACCTTAGAGGTTCAATATCTGAGGGCAACGCAATTCACGAGGCCGTCTCGCGTATTGAGCAATTCGTTTGGTTTTGGTGGTACCAACTGCAGCCTCGTATTCGGCCAATTAGGATGAGTCTAGTTTCCTATGTCAACGGTGTCTCGTTTATCGGACCCGGCATTCGAGATTGGCGGGCCGCTGAACAAATTTTCACGGGCCTGAATCCCTATATCGTTGGCGATACCGAGCTGCCCGCGCCCATGTCATTGCCCGCTGCCGAACGACGCCGTGCCGGACGTGCTATCAAGCTCGCTATCAGCCTCGGCATGGAGGCAAGTGCGCAAGCCGCTCTCGATCCAAAATCAGTTCTCACGGTATTTTCTTCGTCGGGCGGCGATGGCGATAACTGCGATGCAATATGTCGGACCCTGGCCTCGACGGATCGCCAACTATCTCCCACCCGCTTTCATCATTCAGTGCACAATGTACCGGCCGGATATTGGAGTATAGCTACTGGTGCCATGGCAGCCTCCACTACTTTGTGTGCCCATGATGCAAGCTTTGCTGCGGGTCTATTAGAAGCTATGACTCAGGTTGCAGCCTTCGATGCACCCGTACTTCTGATCGCCTACGATACAGTGTACCCGCCACCCCTGAGCGATAAAAGACCCATTCGCCACGTACTAGGAATAGCCCTAGCTTTGGATAAGCGACCCGGCCCGCGATCGATTGCGAAAATTAGCGCTCAACTAGGGGATAATCCTGTAGACCGGCTCGATAACTCAACCCTTGACGATCTACGCTCCGGTGCGCCCGCCGGACGAGGCTTAGCGTTACTCGTCCGTCTCGCTCGCCGCCAATGGGGTAACGTCCACCTAGAATACTTGGAATCAACCACACTGACCGTTAGCGTGAATCCGTGTTGAGGAATCGTGCATGGATTGAACAGCTTATTCCACACCAAGGAAATATGTGCCTGCTGGACGAAGTGCTTGACTGGAACCTGTCTCACTTAAGATGTACTTCTAGAGAGCATCGCTCACTGAGCAATCCTTTGCGATTGGGCCACCAACTATCCGCCGTATGCGGTATCGAATTCGCCGCACAGGCAATGGCCGTCCATGGCGCATTGGTCGACGACGCTTTGGTCCACGGCAAATTAACTAATTCCGAGGGGTCAGAAGAACCTCGCCATGGATATCTGATGAGTCTGCGGCAAGTGAAACTCAATACGACGCGACTCGACGATATCATTGATGACTTAGATATATATGTGGAGCGTATTGGAGGCGACGGTGTTACGGTGATCTATGAGTTTAGAGTTACAGCACAAGCACACCAACTACTATCCGGGCGCGCCGCTATTTTTACCAACGCAGGTACTGCTCGTGGGGATGTAATGCTAAAGGTAGTTTCTTGAAGCCACCGTTACGTGCTCTAGTGACCGGCGGAAGCGGGGAAATAGGTTCGGCCATTTCTCGCAGCTTAGCAACCAGTGGCCACGAGGTCTACATTCACGCGCACCATAACGCTGCCATAGCGCAGGCGCTAGCCGAAGAACTCCGTAGCTTAGGCCATAAAGCTCGTAGCATCGTCTTTGACGTTACCAACGAGGCTGACAGCCGTGCAAAACTCGATTTACTCCTGGCCGAAGGCCCAATCCACATCCTGGTAAATAATGCAGGAATTCATGAAGACGTTGTCTTCCCAGGCATGAGTTCGGCGCAATGGCATCGAGTAATGGCGGTCACGATGGATGGATTCTTTAACGTAACCCAACCGTTGATAATGCCTATGATCCGCTGTCGCTGGGGCCGTATCGTAAACATCTCATCGTTATCAGCCATGATTGGGAATCGCGGCCAGGTTAATTATTCTGCCGCGAAAGGAGCTTTGAATGCGGCAACGCGCTCCTTAAGCATGGAGGTCGCCAGCCGCGGTATTACTGTCAACGCCGTAGCCCCTGGAATTATAGCCACTCTAGCGACCATAAAATTCTTTAGCGCTGAACAAATAGCAAGCCTCGTGCCGATGAAGCGCGCAGGAACCCCTAAAGAGGTCGCCGATTTAGTGGCATTTTTGACATCAGATCAGGCGTCCTATATTACTGGGCAAATAATCTCTATAAATGGCGGTATTCTCTAAAATACGGTCCACTCGACCACGGCGCAATCTGCAAGGGGCATTTAACGTAATAATATAACTGACCTCGCCTTCCTTCCAATCGCGACTTTGCTCACGCTTTAATGGTTGCAGAAAACTTACCGTCTCACACTTCTCGCCTCGTGAGGACAGGTAATGCAGCCAAATCATCGCGCGTCTGTTTTCTACTTCATCGTCTCCAGCCTAATGTCCGGTTGTAATATCAGCGGATCGAGCAATACTTCCGAGTCCATCGGCGCAACCACCAATAGCCCAGTGGTCTCCGGTAGCGGAACTAGCGGAAGCATTCCAAATAACAATGGCAGTGGTACTACAGTCGTAGGATCCGCCAATACCGTGGCGGCCACTGCATCGGTTGCAGGCACACTTGCCGTTGCCGCAGGATCAGCACAAACCATTAGCGTTACATTCACAGCGAGCGACAATCAATCCATTACTGGCTTCGGACTCTCAGACACCACACTACCTGCCGGATGGAGTGGGCCCACCAATTTTACCTGCGCCTCGGTTACCAGTAGCAATGGTTGTGTTCTAACTCTAACCTACGCGCCGAAGCTTGTGGAAAGTAGCGTTTTGGCACTCAATTATATATTTATCGACAATGCAAAGCGCTCAAGAACCCCGGGGGGTACTTTGAGCATTCCTTACAGGGCAACCCTCCCAAATAATATCGTCGCTAACATAGCGCCAATGGGTCAAGTGACGGCCGGAATAGGTACAGGAAATCACTCGGTTAGCATCAGTTTTACGACGGACAATGGCGTTGCTGCCACCCAGTTCAGACTAACCACCAACCTTGCTTCGCTGCCGACCGGTTGGACGAGTAACCTTGCAGATATTTCGTGCGCCATTGTCAGCACGGGAAATGGTTGTCAACTAGTGATGGACTTCGCACCGACTAGTTTATCAACCGGTGTCTTAAATTTACACTATCAATACGTCGATGATTCGGGAACGTCACAAACGGGGGCACTCAATATTCCCTATTCTGCTACTCCCAGCGGGAACGTCATCGCCACTAGCTCCCCCGCCGGACAGATAACCTCAACTACGGAATCAGGCACTCAACCCGTCACTATAAATTTCGTGACCGACGACGGTACGACGGCGACCGGCCTGCAAATATACTCGGATCTTACTACCCTGCCTCCAGGCTGGAGCAGCACATTGACTCGGTTTTCGTGTCCATCGGTCAACACCGGCAGTGGTTGCCAGTTGCGCTTAACCTATGCACCGACAACACTGAACAGCGGCAATGTCATTTTGAACTTCGCGTATGCAGATAGTACTGGAGCATTTAAAACCGGAGTATTTAACCTCCCCTACGCCGCTACCACCAATGACAGCGTCACGGCAAGCGCGTCTCCGTCAGGCCAAATAAACGCAACCGTCGCGCAAGGCAATCAACCCGTCATCCTTACATTCATGACCGACGATGGTCGCCCGGCTACCGACTTGCAGATAACTACTAACCTGACTGCACTGCCCGTCGGCTGGAGTAGCCCGAGTCCCGCGTTTAGGTGTGCTAGCCTCAGCAATAGCGACCAAGGTTGCAAGCTCTCCTTGAGTTACTCTCCTACCATGGCTGAAACGGGAACCCTTACGCTAGGGTTCCAATATAAGAACAACACTTTAGAGACCAAAACGGGAACGCTGACGCTCAATTACCGCGCAACCACCGATAACAACGTGGTGGGAACGCCTAGCCAAAATCCTGTTGCCACTTTGGTTGGAAATTCCAACAACGTTAACCTTACTTTTAGCACCGATGACGGCCAACCGGCCAACAATTTTGCGGTTGACTCCGGTCTTAGTTCACTGCCCGTTGGATGGAGTAGCTCCAGCAACGTGTTTACCTGTTTGACCGTCAGTAGTGGAACGTCGTGCGTGCTATCGTTGGTGTACATGCCCGTAGCCCCAGCCAGTGGAACATTAGCATTAGGGTTTAGCTACTCGAACAATACGGGCAACCTTAAGACAGGAACTGCAACAATCATGTACTCATCCATGACTACTCCTTAATATTGCAGTCGCGTCCGGATCATAGGTCTGATACAGCATTGCACTAAGGGGTATTCTAATGAACCGTGAGCGTGACCTTGAGTGTAAGTTCATGCCCATCCCCGACGCGTCCATCTATCTTATTCCCACGATCTGCCTGCCGTTGGCAGCAGACCAAGTACTTAATAAACTTATTACTGAGACTCCATGGCGTACCGAAAGCATTGTGCTTTGGGGTAAAAAATACCTACAGCCGCGCTTAATTGCCTGGTTTGCCGACACAGGCATTCACTATACCTATTCAAAAATTCGCTTAGACCCGCTTCCATGGACAGATCTTTTAAATGGAATACGCCAAGAGGTTGAGCGGGCAGCCAAAACACCCTTCAATTCGGTACTGGTAAATTATTATCGAAATCAGCATGACAGCATGGGACTGCATAGCGACGACGAGCCTGAGCTTGGCCCCAATCCAGTGATTGCGTCCTTAAGTGTCGGAGATCCTCGAATCTTTATTTTAAAACATCGTGTACGCAAAGACTTAAAAACCATTCGGATCACGTTAAATTCCGAAAGTCTGCTAGTGATGCAGGGAAATACTCAAGAAAACTGGCGCCATGGCATTCCAAAAGAACGACACCCCTGTGGAGCGAGGGTGAATTTAACTTTCCGCCAAATTATAAACTGAGGTTTATTTTCTTTCGCCGCAAGGTTAACTTGCAGCGCTCAGAGCAAGCTTTAACTTCATTCCAAACACGCTCCCATTTTTTTCGCCAGTTAAAAGCCCGACCGCATTGCGCACGTGTCTTTATCGGAAGAGTGGTTTTAGTATATCTAGGTCGGGCGGTGGTTTTTGCCATCACGAGTTAGAGAATTTTTTCTAAAAATTCAGCTGCACTGGCGGCGATATTTTCCCGCTCACCGGCACTGAACTTATCATAGGTTCGAATCATATTTCCAATTCGCGGATTGCCAGCCAACTTATCACGATGTCGGCTAAGAAAATCCCAATACAGTGCATTAAAGGGGCAGGCTTCTTTCCCAGTACGCAGCTTCACGTCATAAACACACGAATCACAATAATTTGACATGCGATTTATATAAGCGCCACTAGCCGCATAGGGCTTAGAGGCAAGCATGCCGCCGCCCGCGTATTGGCTCATACCCAGCGTGTTAGGAAGCTCGACCCATTCGTAGGCGTCCGCGTAAACGCTTAGATACCATTCATGCAATCGCTGTGGATTAACGCCGACAAGCATCGCAAAATTTCCCGTGACCATAAGTCGCTGAATATGATGCGCATACGCATATTCCTTAGTTTGTTCAACCGTAGCGCGAATACACTCCAAATCGGTATCAGCGCTCCAATAGAAATCCGGCAAAGGTTGATGGTGATTAAAAAAATTGACCTTCGCGTAGTCAGGCATTTTTAACCAATAGATGCCGCGAATGTATTCGCGCCAACCTATCACCTGACGGATATACCCTTCTGCTGCATTGAGCGGCACGCGCCTGCGCGTATAAGCCGCTTCAACCTGACGACAAATAGTCAACGGATCTAGCAATCCGCAATTAAGATACTGCGCAATGACTGAGTGGTAAAGGAAAGGCTCACCGACTAGCATGGCATCTTGATAGTCTCCAAAGCAGGGTAAGGCATGCTCAACGAAATGCTCGAACGCGTCTTCGGCCGAACGCCGGGTAACTGCATAATTAAACGGCTCTAAATCACCAAAATGATCACCAAATCGGCAGGCCACTAGCTCTAACACTTTCTTAGTAGTCGCATCTCGCGGATAGGTTTTTGGACGTGGCATCAATAAATCTGCACGGGCAGCGCTGCGATTCTCAGCGTCGAAATTCCATACATTACCAACCGGCTTAGCGCCAACCATTAGCAAACCCATCTTGCGACGCATATTGCGGTAAAAATACTCCATCCGCAGTTGCTTACGTCCCTCCGCCCAATGCTTAAAATCAGCAATGGGACACAAGAATCGATCATCCGGTAGTAGTGTGACATTGAAGTTCTTGAGCATTTGCAATACCCGCCATTCGCCGGGTTCCGTCACTATCAACTGCCTAGGCCGATACTGGGAAATGGCATGTCCCAATTGCGCAAAGAATCCGCCCTGATTTTCTAGATGCTCAAGCTCGATATTTGTGGCGTGAGCTGATCACCTAGCAAAAAAATGAGATTGCGCATCTCGCTCATCTAAAAAGCCAGCGCCAGACCAATTGAACGCCCCTCACGATGACGATTCCAGGTGCTCGATATTGATGCCCATACCGATAAGCGCCGCAGGAAGATGTTCTTTGAACTGAAAAAAACCTCGTTTGGCATAAGGCCAGAGCCGCTGGTACATAAGGCGACGACGGATCAACGAAAGCCCGGACGCTGTGAGCGATACCTCAAGCACTCCAAGCGCATCCGCTATTGGCCCAACGGAGGCATAGGGTGTTATAACAGTTTTAGCACCTGCAGCCTCACAGACGGCCATGACCAATTGCGGATCAAGTGAGGATATAACCTCAGCATGACATCCGTAGTACGCAGCTATTCGTACTGAAGTATCCCGCAGTGCCGCATTCGGGAAATCCGACGCCTTAGAACCCCACGGCCACACGCCGTCAATTCCAGACGCAATTACTATAGCGGCTATAGAATCAGCCAAGGTTATAAGGCTCTCTGGGAACAAATCCTCGCCGGTTAGAAGTAGAATTGCCTTTCCGACAATGACATTGTTCGTGATTGTGGGCAAAATCGCCCGCCCGTGTATCGCGCGATATTGTCACTCGTTGCCAGATAAACCTTGCCCGTTGTTTGCAAGCCAGCGACCCAACGCCACGAAAGCGTATTGCTCGCAGGATCGGCATCAATCAAATGACGCAAGAAAAAATTTGCCCCTAAAGTCCAGGGTAATTTTAATGTAAAAATCCAAATAGAAGCGAACCACATACGAGCGTGATTGTGCAAATATCCGGTTTGCACCAATTCATGTGCCCACTCATCAAACCCCTCGATTCCCGTCGCACCACTCTCTGCCGCGAGAAGCAGCTCGTGATGCCTAAAACCGTCGCCATACTCTAGGTCGCATTTCCAGCCAGCCCTTCCAGTAAGTCCGCCAAATAACCTCTTGGATAAACTTTTCCGATGCGCTCCAGCTGTGGTGCCGTAGTACTGCAGCCACCACCTCACTTGCAGTGATGATTCGGTAACGAATATAGGGTGATAAACCCAAGATATTAGTACGATTTCCCGGGGCAAGATCATAATTACGAGCTACCGCATACTCGCGCCCCGCGCGCGGAATAAAATCTTGAAATTGTGCCGAAGCTCGCTTACGAGCGGGCATTAGGTTGTTCGGTGTCATCGTGGGTGAATACCATAAATAAGGTGTTTCACCCTTGAATCTTGTGTTTAAGACCACTGCACGGAACGAAAACGTAGCCGCGTGCGCCGAAATTCTACTTAACGAAACCCAATTACAAAACAGCGATGAATTTTTGCATTTCGCTCAAAGTCTTTTGGTATTGTTCGAGCACTAATATCTTCAATAGTTAAATCGGCGAGAGCGGCGGCGTCGAGCTTAAAGCGTGTAAAATTGGTAGAGAATACCAAACGACCCGCGGGACGCAGCAGCGCCAATGAACGACGAATCATACCCACATGATCACGTTGCACATCGAGTACCCCCTCCATACGCTTGGAATTTGAAAACGTCGGCGGGTCAAGAAAAATCAGGTCAAAGCGCGGACCGTGTGGCAATTGATCTTCCAGCCATTGCAAACAATCCTCGCGACACAGCTCATGCTGCGGCCCAGCCAAACCGTTCAATATCAAATTCTCATGCGCCCAATCCAAGTACGTATTGGATAAATCCACGCTAACACTGCTGCGTGCGCCACCCGCAGCCGCATACACGGTAGCGCTACCGGTGTAGCAAAACAAATTCAAAAAATCCAAGTCCTTGACCCACTCCCGCAACATTTGCCGCATCAAGCGATGATCAAGAAACAATCCCGTATCCAAATAATCGCGAAAATTCACCCAAAACTTCAAGCCACCCTCGCGCACTACATGCCGCTCGCCCAAATTATTGCGCTTTTGATATTGGTCAGAGCCCTTTTGCGGTTTACGCACGCGCGAATGCACTTGGGCGGCAGGTACCCCTAACGCTTCCGGCAACACCGATAAAACTTCGCGCCGACGTATACCCGCACTCTCCTGATCCACGGTCTTGGGCGGCGCATACTCCTGCACATACACCTGTCTTGCGTCATGCCCATAGAGATCTACCGCAAAAGCATACTCCGGCATATCCGCATCGTAGACTCGAAAACAATCGATATTCTCACGCTTGGCCCAAGGCTCGAGACGGTGTAAATTTTTAACCAAACGGTTCGCAAACATCTGTGCGCCTGGCCGAACCGCCCAGTCGGCACGCACCTCTTCGCTAGAGCGCTGCTCACTGGCATTGTTAAGTTCAAATCGTAACAAACGACATTCAAGCGTACCGTTAAGCACTCTATGGGTGCGTTTGGCGTAGATCCCCAAATTCCTAGCTAAGGGTGGATCGCCCGTTAGAATTGCCGCTTGCCAACCCTTAAAGCTTTCACGTAACTTAAGTCCCAACGCCGAATATAGTTCGGGCAATCCGGCTTCCGCGCCAATACGTTCCCCGTAGGGCGGATTAGTCACCACTAACCCGACATCGGAGGCCGGTCGTACGACCTCACTAATATCGCATTTTTCCGCGTGCACCCAATCGCTCACGCCCGCACTGCTCGCGTTGGCAAGTGTCATTCGTATAGCGTCCGGATCTGCATCGGACCCCAAGATGCAGCGTCGCGGCACCCGCGCAGCGCGCCGGGAGCGCGCTTCCTCACATAGACTCTCCCACAGCGCAGGAATGTGACCACGCCATCCGTTAAACCCAAAATACTCATGCACCAATCCCGGCGCTGCGTCCATCGCCATCAACGCCGCTTCAATCAGAAAAGTACCCGACCCACACATAGGGTCCAGCAATAGACCACCCTGTTCGTATATAGCGGGCCAGCCAGAGCGCATTAATACCGCCGCCGCCACATTTTCTTTCAACGGCGCGCGGCCGCCTTCGGTTCGATAACCGCGCCGGTGCAAGCTCTCGCCAGAAAAATCCACCGACAACAACGCTTGCTGCCCTTCAATATGTAGATGTAATAGCACATCGGGACGTTCCGGACTGACGTTGGGACGCGTACCCGTAGACTCTCGTAAATTGTCGCAAACCGCATCTTTGAGCAATTGCGCGCCATATATCGTATGTCTGATCGACTCATTACCACCACTGCAAACACACGCCAAAGTAGCCCCAGGCGTAAAATGTTCACGCCAATCGATTTTCTTCACCGCCTCATAAATGCTCTTAGAACTCGTGGCATCAAGTTGACCCAAGCTGAGCAATACGCGGGTCGCGGTACGCGACCACAGACAGGTGCGGTAGCCGACCTCCAGGGTTCCCTGAAACTTCACGTCATGACTACGCTCGCGAATATCAGTCGCACCAAACTGTGCCAACTCTTCCGTAAGTACCGAAGCCGCACCCACCGGCGCGGTCGCAATCCAATAGCGAATGTTATCGTCCATCAAAGGTCAACAGCGGATAGTACAGGTCAGGTCGTCGATCTCTAAATAGACCCCAAGTTTGACGGTAACGCCTGATCTCCTCTAAATCAAAAGTAGCGGTCAACACAGTCTCGCTGGTCCGATCGGCTTCTGCTATTTTTTCTCCCGTATGCGACGCAATGAACGAACAACCATAAAAAGTCATAGAATATTGATCACCTGTTTCAACACCAATGCGATTAGAGGCAACCACGGGCAAAAGATTAGCCGCCGCATGCCCCTGCATGCAGCGCTGCCAATGCCCACTCGAATCGACACTGGGATATTGCGGTTCCGAGCCAATCGCAGTAGGGTACAAAAGCACTTCGGCTCCCTGCAACGCCATCACGCGTGCCGCCTCCGGAAACCACTGATCCCAGCAAACTGCCACACCGATTTTTGCGTAGCGAGTCGTGAATACTTTAAATCCAGTATCCCCGGGAGAGAAATAATACTTCTCGTGGTAACCAGGCCCCTCAGGAATATGCGATTTTCGGTAACTACCGAGCACCGAACCATCAGCATCGATTATCACCACAGTATTAAAAAAAGTCGCGTTAGCTCGCTCGAATACACTAATCGGCAACACCACGCCGAGTTCTCGCGCAAGTCCCCGAAAATGTTCAACTGTCGGATGCTCTTCAAGCGGCAACGCAAGTTCAAAATGCCGAACAGCGTGGTCTTTACAAAAATAGAATGACTCGAATAGTTCCTGGATCAATATGACCTGAGCCCCGCGCCGCTGCGCCTCACGAACTAACTTCTCGGCGACGCGAATATTAGTAGCGCGATCGCCACTACAGGCCATCTGGGTGGCAGCGAGAGTGACTGAGGTCATAGACAATTCCAATGATTTACTTAAAAGGAAGGCGCTGATCTAGCGCTGACGATTTCGTACTCTTCGCGTCCGCCTATTCTGCTCGAGGAAAAAACACCTGCGGCTTACCCGCCAGGTCTAGCGCGAAAAACTCGGCTAAAGTCATGGGAATTCCGTCCAGCACTTTTTTGAGTGAACCCACCGACGGGCTGACACGGTTTTTCTCGATCAACGATATAAAACCATTGGTAACGCCCGCGCGTTTTGCCAATTCACGCTGCGAAAGTCCGTACATCTGACGCACGACCTTCAAATGAACACCCACATCCACGCTCATAGCGCCTATTATATTAAACATTGATCCGTAAAACTTGCCGAAAATTGAGCTGAGTGCTGATTTTCTTTATTATCGGGGTTTAGACCCTCTAGCTACAGGACTTTATGAACGCCCAAATTATCCCATCAGCCGCCAATAGCAATCTCGACGCATTTTGGATGCCGTTTACGGCTAACCGGCAATTTAAGGCTAATCCACGACTCTTGGCACGTGCCGACGGCATGCGCTACTGGACCGCAGATGGTCGTGAAATTCTCGACGGAGTCGCTGGCCTTTGGTGCGTGAATGCGGGGCACGGTCGTCGCGAAATCACTGAGGCAGTGACCCGCCAACTCAATACCATGGAGTTTGCCCCTACTTTTCAAATGGGTCATCCAATCGCCTTTGAACTCGCAGATCGCTTGAGCAAGATAGCCCCACCCGGCTTGGACCGAGTGTTTTTCACTAATTCAGGGTCTGAGTCAGTGGATACCGCACTCAAGATCGCTATCGCCTACCAACGCGTCCGCGGTGCCGCCTCGCGCACACGCTTAATCGGACGCGAAAAAGGCTATCACGGCGTGGGCTTCGGTGGCATATCGGTCGGCGGTATGGTCAATAACAGAAAAGCCTTTGGGTCCTCCATGTTGCCCGGCGTAGACCACCTACCCCACACGCTAAATTTGGAGCACAACGCGTTTTCACGAGGCCTCCCCCAATGGGGCGCACACTTGGCTGACGACCTGGAGCGAATCATAGCGTTGCACGATGCTGCCACTATCGCTGCAGTCATAATTGAACCCATCTCAGGCTCCTCCGGTGTGATTCTACCTCCGGTTGGCTATTTGAAACGTATTCGCGAGATATGCAACAAACACGAAATCGTATTAATTTTCGACGAAGTCATTACCGGATTTGGCCGAGTCGGTAAAGCGTTTGCGGCGCAGGCGTTTGACGTAATACCTGACATCATGACTACGGCCAAGGGACTTACCAATGCCGCCATACCCATGGGTGCGGTGTTTGCCCATAGAAAAATTTACGACGCCTTCATGCACGGCCCTGAAAACGCCATCGAGCTATTCCACGGCTACACTTATTCAGCCCATCCAGTGGCCTGCGCTGCGGCCCTCGCTACGCTAGATATATATGCGAAGGAGGGGTTACTGACCCGGGCGGCAAGCTTAAGCCCAATATGGGAAAATGCGGTACATTCCTTGAAAGGTCTGCCACATGTAATCGATATTCGAAACTATGGCTTGATTGGCGCGGTTGAATTTGAGCCTCGTAGCGGCGCACCCGGTGCTCGCGCGTTCGAAGTCTTTACACGCTGCTTCGAGCGCGGGGTGCTCGTGCGTCAAACCGGCGACATTATTGCGCTCTCGCCACCGCTGATCATCGAGACCGCGCATATCTCCAAAATCGTCGAAATTCTGGGAGAAGTCATCCGCGCCACGCCGTAAGAATTCAAACGCCCTAGGACGTGAAGGGTGCTAGGGCGTGAATCTCTAAGGTTCAAAAATGGCGTACCATTTTTTGCACGGTTCAATAACTTCCCAACTGCCTTCAAAGCCCATGGGTACGACAAACGCCGCACCCGCCTGAAATTCCTGCTTATCGCCAGACGTAGATTCAATGCGCACTCGGCCTTCAATAATCACGCAAAATTCATGCTCCGTGTAACGTACACGCCACTTTCCGGCCGTACTACTCCAAATGCCGCAAAAAAACTTCTGCGTGCCATCCGCATACTGATTTGACACACGCGCCCGCGGAATTCCTGATAAAATTTTCTCCGGCGACGGATTGGCGGGATCACCCGTCATATATCGATCAAGAACAATTATTTTGGCAGCGTCACTCATTTGCTAAGTCCGTAACCATTCGCTAATTCTGCAATGAAAACGGCGTGAAATTGGTCCCTACATCGTAATAATCTTCGTTCTCTACTCTCTTCAGGAAGCCTACGATTCGATAAGTCAGCGGTGTCGCCAAAATTTCCCAACCACTTTTCAATACATACTGAGTCAACATAATCGCAATAAGATGCGCCGGGGGCATACGTCCATAAAAAGCCAAAAAATAAAAAATGAGCGTGTCTACAAATTCGCCACAAAGCGTAGATCCCACGATTCGGGTCCATAGCCAGCGGCCACTCGTCCAAATTTTCATTTTCGCCAGCACATAACTATTCACAAAAGTACCAAATAAAAAAGCAATGATCGAGGCAAGCACTATCCTCGGAGTATTACCGAATATGGCCTCGACTGCCGGTTGATTGGCACGCGACCCAGCCGATGGAGGCAAATGCACCACGATAGCGGCCATTAGAGAAGCGAAGGCTAAGGCGGCGAAACCCGCCCAGACCACCCGTCGATCTCGACCATAGCCATACACTTCGGTAAGGATGTCACCGAATATGTAAGAAATTGGAAAGAACAGCACTCCCGCTAAAAAAGTAACGGTTCCCACAAATGGCACCTGAATGGACGTTTCCTTGGCGGGTCCGATCAGATTGGAACACAGCAACACAGTGACATAGGCCGCCATCACGAAATCATAGTAACGGTATTGACGATTTGGGTTGAGCGCAGCCATTGCATTAAGTCTAGCGGTAAATCCCTGGAATTTCAGCGAATATGTCAAATATTATGTATCCCACTCGAGTTAAGCTGATTTTGGCGAAGAGCATCACAGCAGACTAATGCCCAGCTAGGGTAAAAAGGAATCCTTAGCCGTAACATCATGCTCTTTATGGAGAATAGAAATTCCTCGACCGTGGCCTCTAGCGCACTCGATCTGCGGTTAGATTTCGAAGCAATTGCTCAAAAAATCCGTAGTGGTATTGAACCTGCGCGTGCGCACGCAATTTCCTTGCACGATGAGAAAGGCGACCTGCTTTGGCTCAGCGAAGACTCTATGGGGCCTGACGAACATGGAGCCGTTCACACGGCGGTCGAAACCTTTGCCGATAAAACCTCATCTCCGGTACTAGCCCATGATTTAGGTGCGGCGCGTTCCGCTGTATGCATGCGCGTCACTAATTCACAACGCAAGATGGTCGGCATCGTCATGTTGGTAGTGGATACCAAAGGCATTAAACAAGACGCGAGCGGCATAGTCATTTTCATGACACCTAAGTTGCAAGAAGCGATAGATGATTTTGCCAGTACTCGACCGAGCACCCCTTCCGCAACTACCGTACCTACCGCGAGCGCCCCACCCAGCACGAGCAGGTTGGCCAAGCCCACCACGAGACCCATACAACCGGCGATTAGTCCCCATATAGACCGGCTCAACGACGCGCTGCGTCGTAGCCCAATCGCTTTATACGTTCAGCGCCTAGTGCCACTCACCAAAGGTAGCCGATTGCAGCGTTACGAGATCCTGTTGCGCTCAAAATCTGAAAGTGCTCCAAACGTCGCGCCAACCGCCATGCTGAAAGCCGCGGTAGATAATGGCCTAGGCTCCATGATTGATCGACGAGTACTCACAGAATTGACTGCTTGGTTGCTCAAGCATCCAAATGTCTGGCAGGAAAATGGCATCATGTTTTCAGTAAACCTGACTGAGACGGCATTGCACGATGAACATTTCATAAAATTTGTCGAGCTAATTTTGGCAAAATCCGGGGTGCCTAAAGGCACTATTGCCTTTGAAATCGATGTACCAACCGCAGTGAAGCCCGGCACTAATATCAGCGAGGTAGCCAGTCAATTAAATGACTTAGGCTGCCCCTTGATCCTCGATGACTTCGCCATGCGTACCGAAAGTTTCGATTTATTGCGTCTCCCAGGTGTGCGCTTCATCAAGCTCGTGCCGACCATGACAGCACAAATGCGCACCGATAAAATTTCCCAGGCAGCGATTAGTGCCGTAGTACAAATGTCTCGCGTGCTCGGCATGCATACGGTCGCTAAACGCACAGAGTCAGTCGCCGATCAAGAATGGCTGACGGCACTCGGTGTCGATTTCGTTCAATCAAATTCAGCTGCCCCACCCGTTACTATCGAATCTTTGGAAAATTCTCGCAGACCTCTAGTCGGATCGCCATCCCCCGCCTAGTGCTTTAGTCAACTTCGACGGGCTCTTCCACTGCCGATGTGTGGTGGCCACCGCAATATTAATTTCCGGAAAGATTCCCAACGACATTTTCAGTAACATGAAGGGTGTCGCTAACCCTACCAACAGCGTCGCCACCAAGAAAGTGTAGGGTCTGCGCAGCGCTACTAAAAAAAAACTACGTATCAAAATCGCCTAGTGCTTAGACCGCTAAACCCAAAACAATAGTGAACTTAAGACTCATAGCACTTGCAAATCATATAGAACCCCGCAAACTACTCAGGTCTGCAATGAGACACCGGAACCGAGCTAAGTGTTTTGTTAGTCCCATGAGGTTCGGTTCCGGCTCCCATCACTTGAGCCTAGCGGCTATACTACGGACCATAGCGCCGGCTTAGCACAGTGGTAGTGCAACGGTTTTGTAAACCGTAGGTCGGGGGTTCGAATCCCTCAGCCGGCACCAAACATCCAAAAATGCTTTAGGAACGGTCGCCAGCAACATACTGCATCGCGTTTTTAATTCGAACCCCCGACCGAAAACAAGCCAGGTTCGACGACAGCGGAGCGAAGCGACGCTGGCGATCGCCCGAAGGGCGACCCCGAAGGGGCGAGGTGCAACGCACCGAGTAATCCCTCAGCCGGCACCAAGGGGCAGGCGACCGTAGAGCGCGTTATATCCTTATGATCATCCGGTTCTTACGTCAGGATGCTCCGAGCTGCTGAACGTGGCCACCACGTCCAGATGCACACCGCCGATTCTCTTGTAGCATAACCACGCAACGCCAACAGATGCGATAAGACCGACCGCCATCGGGGCCGCAGCAACTAGAAAGAACTGGTGCGGAGGGACCTTCAGGGCGATAAGCATTCCACCGAGCAGCGGCCCGGCTATCGAACCGAAGCGCCCAATTCCCAGCGCCCAACCGACTCCGGTGGATCGAAACGCAGTGGGATACAGTAGACCCGCCGCGGCGTTATTGCCAAACTGCGCGCCGAGAGTGCAAAAACCAGAGAGCATTACCGCCGCCGCCATCGCAATATAGGAGAGGCCGGGATGCCCAATGGTCACTATCGCCAGCGACGCACACAGAAATAGTGCAGCGATGATAGTAAAACCGAATCGGCCAAGCAGGATACTGACAAGCAACCCGCCGACAGTGCCGCCATAGTGATAAAGACTGGTGGTGATACCGCTCTGCCGTGCGCTAAGGCCGCTGCCTTCCAATATGAGCGGCAACCAACTGTTGAGAAAGAAGTTTGCCATTAGCGCACTGGCGAAACAAACCCACAAAATCGGCGTGACCCATACAAAGCCACCGCGGAATATTTGCGCTAGGGTTGAGCCGCTCACTTGCGGCACCATTGCGGCTACAAACTGCGCGTCATCGGCGATGGTAAGATCGCGGCGCATACGTCGAACGGTCGCCCGTAGCTGCAGCCCTCGGTCGGGCTTTGATGCCAGAAACTTGACCGATTCTGGCAACATCAACAGTAAGCAGGTCGCGACGATCAAGGGCACGAGACCTCCGATCCAGAACATGAGCTGCCAGCCATATTGCGGGATCAGCCACGCTTGGACCTGACCGGGAATGCCAGCCCCCGTTGTAATGCCCGTAAACATCAATACGATCAGCGTTGCGCGCAGCCGCCGCGGCGCGAGTTCCGCGTTAAGTGCGATTAAGTTAGGCAGCAGACCACCCAGACCGATGCCCGTGAAAAATCTCAGCGCCGCCACTTGTTCGAGAGTGGTTGCCCAGACTGTGGCCAACGTACCCAGTGAGAATACAACGCACCCAACGATGATGATCATTTTGCGACCGAAGCGATCCCCCGCCAAGCCCAATAACGGAGCACCCAGCAGAATGCCAAATAGGCTGGCGCTGAGCGCAGGCGCGAAAGCCTTCGGAGCAAGATGCCAGGTTCTCGCAAGTTCCGGCGCAGCGGAGGCAAGTCCGGCCATATCGAAACCATCGGCGACCATCGCGAGAAACGACCAAATCAGCAGATTGAGGTTGAAGCGACCGAACTTCTGCCCGTCTACCAAACGCTCGATTTGCAATACTTGGTTCACAGTTGCAACTGATCCTGTTCTAAAGTTGAGGTGACATCTCCCACCGTCGTGCGGCGCATGTCGCGTCGGCATCCCGCGTCGTCATAAGGCCGGCCGCGATGCATCGTACAGCGGTTATCCCATATCACCAGATCATTAAGTTGCCAACGATGCTGATAGACAAAACGCGGCTGCGTCGAAAACACAGTGAGCTCGGCGAGCAGAGTACGGCCCTGCTCCACCGGCCAACCGACGATATGCGACGCATGGGATGCAAGGTAGAGCGTCTTTCGACCGGAGCCGGGATGGGTGCGGACCAGTCTCTGCGCCACAGGCGGAGTCGCGGCGCGCTCGTCCTCCGTAAAATCGGTGTAGCCGACAAGGCTGCGCGAATAAAACATGGAGTGCTCGGCCGCAAGATCCTCAATCCTCTGCCGGGTGGTTTGGTCGAGTTCGTCATAGGCTGCGCGTAAATCTGCAAACTCGGTTTCACTACCATTCGGCGGCAGCTCATGTGCCGACAGGCAGGAAATCTTACCGGGCACACGCTTATACGAGCTGTCGGTATGCCACAACTGGTTTCCCAACTGCATCAGACGCCAGGGATCCGACTGGGAGCGGATATTGCCGGACTCATCGAGGTTCGAAACATCGGCGAGCAGCCTGTGGCCGAGTCGAGACTTTCGATCCTTGCGGATCGATCCGAATGCAGTTTCCAGGGGCCCAAACAATTGGCTGAACGCAAGCTGCTGTTCATCCGTTAGCGGCTGGTTCCGAAAAATCAAAACGGCGTATTGGTTGAGGGCCTGCTCGATTTCGTTGAAGGTTTCTCGATCGACTGAACCGCTCAAATCGACGCCCGCTACCTCGCTAACGAAGAGGGGATGCAGCGTTGTGATCGAGATACTCATTCTAATCCCCGTGGCACAAATTATTGTCGAACAATAGCGCTAGCTGGGGTATAAGTAGAATACGCAATATTGCTCTAGCCTATTAACTGATTAGTTATGACCAATTCGCTGGCACATTGGGAGGCTCGGATCGGCCGCCGAATTCGGCTGCGCGACCTTCACGTGCTTCTCGCCGTCGTGCAATGCGGAAGCATGGCGAAGGCAGCGCGGCAGCTATCCGTGTCGCAGCCTGCTATTTCCAAGGCAATCACGGACATCGAGTACACACTTAAAGTGCGACTGTTGGATCGCGGGCCTCATGGCGTGGAGCCCACGCTATATGGCAACGTGTTGGTCCGGCGCGGCTTAGCAGTGTTCGACGAACTGCACCAGGCAGTCGGGGAGATTGATTTTATGGCCAATCCCACCGCGGGAGAGGTGCGGATTGGCTGCAACGATTCACTGTCGGCTGCCTTGCTTCCCGCCGTGATCGAGCGTTTGTCGGCGGCGCACCCTAGTGTGACTGTGCATGTCGTACAAATGAGCCGGCCCATCACGCACGAAATTGAACATTTGCGTCAGCGCGACGTCGATCTCATTATCGGTCGAGGCGTATTTCCGATTCCAGAAGACGACCTGATTTCCGAAGTGCTATTCGAGGAGCCACTGCTTGTTGTTGCAGGTATACGAAGCCAATGGGCCCAGCGGCGCAAACTTGAACTTGCAGAATTACTGGACGCCAAGTGGGTTTTGTATCCTCCCAATGAGCACCCAGGTCTACTGGTCGAACAAGCCTTCCGACAGCGGGGACTCGTCCCGCCGCGCCCGAGCGTGACGACCTCATCCTTCCATCTACGCGAGTCCTTACTCATGGCAGGAGACTATCTCACGGTGGTTCCGGCGTGCATGCTGCGTGTGCTTAATGCCAAGCGTTTGAGGGTTAAGTCGCTGCCGATCGATTTGGGTGTAGAGATAAGGCCCGTCGCAATCTTCACCTTGAAGAATCGCACCTTGAACCCGGTGGCCGAAATCGTTATCCGTTGCGTTCGCGCTGTGGCGAAATCGCTGTTACCGCAGCCTAAGCGCTAAGTAATCCCTCAGCGACGTTTCTGCCACAGCCGAACGCCGCCCAGAAAGGCATTAGCGTTAGTACCCAATCGACAATGCGACGGCAATTTATTAAAAAGGGAAGCGTTGCCACCCCCGATGACAACCTCCTCAGGTTCCAGCGCATTCGTGAGCTGTACGATGACGTCTTTGCATACCTTGCGCCATTTTTTCTTGCCTAACTTCTTCAAACCTCGCAGCCCCACATAATCCTCGTAAGTTTTTTTCCTATAAGGAAGATGACCCAGTTCCATAGGTTCAACCAACCCATTGACGACCAGCGCGGAGCCAAGTCCGGTACCGAAGCCGAGAAACAACATCTTCCGACCCATGTAGCTGCCCAGCGCCTGCATTGCCGCATCATTGATAACTTTCACCGGCCGCTCGAATGCGCCCGCATAGTCAAAGCCCACCCAACCCGCGCCAAGATTGTGTGGCTCAGCAATGGGTCGATTGTGCAGAACCGGACCCGGATAGCCGACGGATATTTTCTGATATAGCCAACCCTGGGTCAGCCGTTTAACGTCGCTGACCATATCTTTAGCCGTAAGCGTTAACCCAGAAACAATTTCAACCTTACTTTGACCCGTCATGTAAACCTTGACATGACTGCCACCGACATCTACCACCAATACGTTCTTCATATTTAGGATCTCATCACGGTAACTTGGAAATCCTCGCCCTGCCACCGAGCGCGAGTCGGCCAATAAAATGTGAACTCAATGGTATCGCCAGCGGCGAGTTCCCGCGTCGGCAATTTAACAATATGTCCCAGCCCCCAATCCTCCGTAACCGCCTCAGCCGATTGGTGCCACCCGTTAATTCCCCAATGCACTTGAGCCAGTTCAGGCAACAACAAGCGCAATTCTTCGCCAACCAGCAATTGCGACACGCGTTGACGCAACTGCCACAATGCGTAGTCAAGCTGTGGCGGCTTGGCTTGATATCGCGCCCAGGTACGCGCCGGACGATCCACCGGCACACCAGCCGCGAAACTCAAAGCCAACTTGATAAACTCGGCATGCGCCCATACTAGCGGCATAGCCGATCCTGTGGGCCGGCCGGGATAAAGCGCACGCGATGGGATAGCCTCACTATCCCAGACCTGCTCAGGCAACAGCCCGCCGTCACCGGTCATTTGCGCCATAGCGTTAATATAAGGCCGCACATCCTCACCCGCCAACAAGGCTGCGTGACCGCGCTCACCGGTCAACAAGGGCCAGCCCCGGCCCTGTCCCCAACCATCAAAAGGCGCGCCATCGGCATGTTCCCCATAGCCGTCACCATTATAGCGATGCCACACCGAGCCATTGGGAGTGTCGGTCTTCAGCACGGTATCTATTACCTTAATGCTGGCGACCATCTGCGGGGAGTCCATTGCTCGCAGTCCATAGCGCGCAAGCTGCAGACAATCAATCGCAATTTGTTCATCCGCCGCGGGTTTGAATTCCGCCGCGCTATTCTTAATTGAAAGTGCTTCATGTTTGGCCTCGTCGGACAGCAACACATGCTCAGGCGCACTGCGCATGTAGTAGCCTGGCACCCCCACGCTGAGCGCAAGTTGGGTATTCGACGCCCACGTCCAACGCTCCAGACTTGCATTCCAAACGTCCGCGAGCATCAGCGCACACTCAGCCTCATGCGCTTCGAGAAATCGGCTACCCTCCACTAACGCGGCTATTGCGATCGCGACCGTAAAAGTATTGACTCCGGTATCCTCTTCCCAACGGTCTTGAGAAGTCGCCGGACCCTCATTCGCAACGAAGCGCAGTGCGCGCCGAACCATATCGGTCACCTGTACGTTTGCCAGTGCGCTGTGCTCGGCTAAGGCACTGGCCAGCAGCACCGGGAAAGCCGTCTCATCGAGCTGAATACCTTGCCAGAACGGCTTGCCGCCGAGCCACTGATTCTGCAGCCAATGACCATCCGCTTGTTGGGTACCGATCAGGTACACCAAAATGTTACGCGCCTCGGCAAGACATCCGAGAGCCACCAACGCACCCGCAGTTTCTACAAGGTCGCGAGCCCACACCAAATGATAACCGCCACGGCTATTATTGGACTCACCCCAGGGGATTGAAAGACTGGCTACGTAGGCACCCGGGAATGTTCTGTCTTCGTGACACTTGATTACTGCGGCCGAGCGGCGCAGCAGCGCTCGGGATTCCGAAGTCAGCCCGACCAGCGCATGCGGCCAAATCAAACCCTGCAGCCATTGCTGCCAGCCGTCGCAGTACGCATACCAGGCGGTCTCGAAACCGTTCGCTAGCGATTGGAGCGCCAAGGTCGCGGCCGCTTCCCGACTGCTCGATAGTCCAAGCGCCAGCGTTCCAACGTGTACCAGCTGCGCCGTCAAAGCGACTTCGCCAGGCCCCGCGTTCGCATAATGCCAGCGCATGGCACCGTGCTTATCGATATCCTGCCAACCGTCGCTCGCACCGAGCAAACCGACCGATCGCTCTAGATAGCCGCTGGCCCCATCACGATCAGCCACCGCGATCGCAAGACCAAACGGTCCTTGTTCCGCCCACAGCACGGGGCGCCCGGCCCACTCATCGGCCCACGCATAATTTTGCGTCGCATCCTCGCCGATCCGTGGAGCAGCCAGTACATAGAGGTGCAATGCGCTATCGCCACTCAAAGAAAAATTCACTAACAGCACATCACGTAGCGGATCGACGCAAATTTTCAGTGTCAGCGTAAAACGCGAGTGAACATGAATAATTGTAATCGCCGGGACAGCGTCATCCAACCAGCTAACGGTGTAGCTTGCAAGGCGCCGCAGCTCAACCCAGAAACCCGCTCCGTCCGCGACGATGAAGCCTAAGTCTTTTAACTGCGGTATATCCGGCCGCGGGTGGTACACCTCGGTGATGATACCTTGCGCCACGGTAAACCAGAGCCGCGACCTGCCCAGTGCGGTCCCGACTGCGTCCTTTGATCCCGGCGACCAAGTCGGATAGCTGTCGGTGGATGCCGGCGCCGATCCTTCGCAACGAGGCGATATGTTCATATGTTCTCCTTGGTATTCTATGATAACCCGACCATGACCCACATTTGAGGATCCCGCTTGTTAAACGCCGAATTTCTAGATTTTGGAACTGTCGACGCGCTGCAGGTTCTCGACTTATCATCGCTGCGTGCTGTTCTGCCGAATTTGCGCTTATGGTCGCACACTAACCCAGATCAATTGCACCAACGCATTTGCGACGCCGAGGTCCTAATACTCAACGCGCAGCGTGTAGATGCCGCGGCATTCGCAGCAGCGCCAAAACTGCGCTGCATCGGCACAACCTCAACCGGCACCAATCACATCGACCTTGAGATCGCTCACGCGCGTGGTATTTCGGTTTTCAACATCACCGACTATTGCACGCCTTCAGTCGCCCAGCACGTATTCGCGGTATTGCTGGCGTTGACTCACCATTTAGTGGAATACGATCGTGACCTGAAAGCCGGCCTATGGCAGCACTCGCCGCGAGCGATTAACGACTACCCCATTCGCGAACTTGCTGGTCTCGTATTTGGCATCGTCGGTTACGGCCAACTGGGCCGCGCGGTGGCCGACCTCGCCCGCGCATTCGGTATGCAAGTGCGCATTGCTAACCGCCGCGGCAGCAAGCCTGAACCCGGACGCCACGATCTCGCCGACCTTCTGCCCGAAGTCGATGTGCTGAGCCTGCATTGCCCGCTGAATGCGAACACGCGTGGCATGATCGGACGCGCTGAACTCGCCTGCATGAAGAAAGACGCGATATTGATCAACACTGCGCGTGGCGCATTGGTTGATGCCGAAGCGCTGGCTGAGGCGCTGCGTGCGGGCCGATTTGGGGGCGCGGGCATCGACGTCTTAGCCGAAGAACCGCCGCTATCCGGCAATCCACTGCTAGCTGCGGATCTGCACCAAGTTATTGTGACTCCACATACTGCCTGGGGTGCACGCGAATCACGCCAACGCGGCATCGATCAACTGGCCGGCAAGCTGCGCGAGTGGGCCGCCAGCCAATAGTTTAAGACGAGCGTTAGTCGCGTCAGCACGACCAGCCGCCAGTCGCTATCTTGCGACAGCACTGATGGCCGCTGTGCAGTGGTCGCAACTTACCAATTTACACATTTTTACTTAAAAATCGGTATAAACACAGGTGTGGATTTCCGCCGCGACCGGAAGTACAAAATTACTACCGGAGACGACGTAAATGCAGCCACTCACTGCGCCTTGGCCAGAATATAAAACGCTGCTAGCCGTAGAAAGCACCAAGCTCCTCAATATTGGCAGACGCGCGAGGCTTGCGTGGGCAGTGGCGCGCTCCCGAAGGTTCCGGACGCTGGTAGATGAATCAGTAACGAGATGTCCATGGGTACGCCCGGCAATGGATCGGCACCCTATTCTGTTCCGGCCTTTGATGTCCATGTTTCTCGATCCTCGATTGAGTTTAAGACAATTGTTTACCTACTACTCGTACGACCTTGAATTTACCTCGACGCATATCAATCGAGCACTTCCGAATTTTTTCCCACTCAATTTAAAAGAACCGCTTTGGATTAATCAAGTGCATGGCTATGCAGTCTACCTTTCGATGAATTTGGCTCATCCCCAGGAGGGGCTGTGGCAATTGTCGCTGCGGAACTCGACCCAAACTCAGCTATTTTCTATATGTTTCTCAATATTACCGGGACCCACAATATTTATTGGATCGGTGCAAGGCGGTCGATCTGATGACAGCACAAACCTTGTTGATTTGATCCGCTTGGCGACCAAAGATTTTGAAGGAATGCGACCCCATTTTCTTTTATTCGATGTGGTTCGGACACTGGCCGCCGTTTGGAAAATTGAAAAACTCACGGGCATCGCAAATCGCAATCAGCTGAAAATTCATTCAAATAGCAAGAATGCGCGAGCCGTTCAGTTTTCTTACGATAATTTTTTCCAGGAGCTAGGTGCGCAACCGATGCCCGACGGAAACTGGGATGTACCCTTGACACTACATGTGCGAGAAATTACTAACACTCCTAGTCGAAAGAGGGCGATGTACAAGCGACGATTCACCCTTATTGCAGGGTTGCGCGACGAAGTTGGCGTATTTTTGACGAAATTTTTACCTGCTGCAACTTAGTGAATTTGTCGGCGCGCGGCTGCGGCCCCGTACCTCTTGCAGTTGCGCCAAATCCCCCTTCCCCTCACAATTCCGCATCGAGCCCACTCAGGGCTGTAAGCTTATTCAAAGGAGCCGACGATGCGCCAGATAATGTTTCTATGCTGCTTAGCTGGGATGTTTCCCGCGATATCGCCGGCCGAGGTCAGCGTTTCCGATCTCGCAAAACCTCCTGCGAATGCGCGCCATTTCATCATAGAGTCCACTGGCGGTAAGCACGGCGACTCGTGGAGCTGGACTTCAGCGAATGGCGATCGTATGGGTCGCGAAAGTCTAAACCTGCGAGGCCAGGTCTGGGAAACCGATTATAACGGCGCTGCGGGATCGGATCAGATGCCGGCCAGCATCACGATCCGTGGTAAGACGCCGCAGGGTGATGCGGCCGAGAATTTCAGCATTGCAAGTGGCTCTGCGCAATGGCGTAGTCCGGTCGACGCCGGGAAAGCCGCCTATCTGAACCCGGCTTTCTATACTTCGCAAGGCGGACCGATCGACGCAACCGCTTGGTTCCTTGAGCGAATACTTGCAAGTCCCGATAAATCCATGGATCTGCTGCCGGGAGGAAAAGCGCACGCTGTCAAATTAACCAGTTTGCAAGTCGGCAGTAGCGAGACTTTGAAAAAAACGATTAATCTGTGGGCGGTTTCCGGCATCAGCAATTCACCTACCCCAATGTGGGCCGACGCCAATGACCGATTTTTTGCAATTACTGCGGGTCTTGGTTGGCTTCCCGATGCCTACGCCGGCGAGCAACAACGGCTAGAAAAAACTCAGGCATCGGCCATGGCAGAGCAAACCGCGAAGCTAGCCAAGTCTTTCATGCAGACCCCTAGCGGTCCGGTAGCATTCGTCGATATCCGCATATTTGACGCGGACGCCGTCCGGTTTGTTACCCACCAGACAGTCATTGTCGACCAAGGCGTCATCGTCGCGGTAGGACCGGCGGACTCCGTCAAAGCCCCGATCGGTGCAAAGCTAATTGCAGGACGCGGCATGACCTTGATCCCGGGTCTATGGGATTGCCACATGCATGTCGGCGATGACTACACCGGTCTACAGGAGCTTTCTCTGGGAGTCACTTCGGTTCGCGACCCTGGCAATAATGACGCGCTGACGATTGACCGAAGGACCCGAGCGGCCGCCGGTCAATTGCTGTTCCCAAACGTATATCCCTCCTCGCTAATCGACGGGAAAGGTCCTTACACCGCACAGGTTGCCAATGTCGCGACTACCCAGGCGCAAGCCATCGAATGGGTTGATAAAGCCAAGGCCAACGGTTTTACGGGCATTAAATTCTACGGCACCTTTAATCCCGCCTGGCTACCGGTGACCATTGCCGAGGCGCATAAGCTCGGCTTACACGTTCACGGACATATCCCCGCGGGAATCCGACCGATGGACGCGATCAACGCGGGGTATGACGAAATCACGCATATCAATTGGGTCATTATGCAAGCGATGCCCGACAGCGTAATTGCCGTCTCCAATGGAATAATGCGTTTCGAGGGACCCGGGCGCTACGCAAAAGATGTGGACCTTGACGCAGCTCCCATGAAGACGCTGGTTAACACGATGGCCAAGAAACATATTTACAGCGATGCCACAATGGTGGCATTCGAGAGCCTATATGTTCCCGAGAATGGCGACTTGTCGCCGGCCTATGCGCCGTTTGTCGGCACCCTGCCACCCGTCAGTGAGCGGGGATTTAGGACCGGGGGGTTTGCGGTGCCCAAGGATCTGACACGCGCTGATTACCGCGCCAGCTGGGCTAAGATGGTGAAGCTGCTGTATCGAATGCACCAGGCCGGCATTCCCATCATTGCCGGCACTGACGGTTCCGGCATTGAAATTGTCCGCGAACTTGAGATTTACAATCAAGCTGGATTTACCCCTGCGCAAGCGCTCGAAGCCGCCACTCTCTTGCCCGCAAAACTGGTTGGCATGGACACGCACACAGGTTCTATAAAGGTGGGTAAGTCGGCTGACCTTGCTCTAGTCGAGGGTGATCCTTCAACTCGCCTTAGCGATCTACGTCAAACCCGAATGGTCATGTTGCGCGGTCGATTACTAGATGCCGACGCGTTGCGCACGGCTGCAGGCTTCTCAGGTCGACCGAAATGAGTACATGAAGTGGTCAGTGCTGGATCAATCGCCTGCGTCTAAGGGCAGCGCCCAAGACACCGCGATACGCGACTCGATCCTGCTCGCACAGGATTGCGATGCTTTGGGCTACGCGCGCTTCTGGGTGTCCGAACACCACAACAGCGCCAGCATCGTCGGTACGGCACCTGAAATACTCATGGCTGCGATTGCGGCCACAACATTGCGCATTCGGGTCGGCAGCGCCGGCGTCATGTTGCCGCATTATTCGGCGCTCAAAGTGGCCGAGCAATTTCGCGTGCTGGAGGCAATAGCCCCGGGACGAATCGATTTGGGCGTGGGTCGAGCGCCGGGGTCCGACCGTCTCACTGCGCAAGCACTCAACCCGCATGCTAACGCAGCCGATGATTTTCCACGGCAGGTGCAAGAACTGCAGCACTGGGTCTCAGGTATTCCGCTGCCGCTGGGTCATCCCTACCACAAAATTATGGCGCATCCCTTGGGGGCGACCAGTCCAGAACTGTGGATTCTGGGAAGTTCAAATTACGGTGCACAGCTCGCAGCACACTTCGGTTTGCCATATGCCTTCGCATATTTTTTTAGCGAGGGTGCCGGAGTCGATGAGGCGTTAGCCCTCTACCGACGAAACTATCGACCCAGCGAGCGCTATCCCGAACCGACCGCAACGATTTGCGTATGGGCCTTGGCCGCGGATACGGAAAGCGAGGCGAGGCGATTGTTGACAGCCCGCGAACTATGGCGCGTCGGGTTCGACAAGGGCCTAAGGATGCCGCTGGCATCTCCGGAGCAAGCCGCCGTATATCCATACACAGACGCGGAGCGAGCAATGTTGAAAAACCTACGCGCCACCGCAATAGTCGGAACAGCGGGTCAGGTGGCCGACATGCTCACTGCACTAGAGCGAAAGCTCGCTGTCAAGGAAATCGTCATCAATACCTGGACGTTCGATCCCGAGGCGCGACGCCATTCCTATGCGTTATTGGCGACCGAGTTTGGGTTAACTTGAAACTCTTATTGTTATTACTAGCGTTAGGTACCTCGCTAACAATCATTAACCTTCGTACCACGCCATGGCGGATTTGGCAGCTAGCCATCGGAACGGCTCGTTGGGTACAAAATCGAACGAGGCATTCACGAACGGAAATTGACTCCAGGTTGCCGTGCGGCCCGCTTCAAGATCGGCAATGATGCGCCCGAATATAGAAGAGAGGTTCACACCGTGGCCGCTATAACCGAGGCCATAAAAGATATTATTGTACCTACCGGTGCAGCCAACCGAAGGAGCCTCATTCAAAGACCAATCCACAACTCCATCCCAATGTACATCGAAACCAACGTTGTCGAGTGTTGGGAAAACCCGAGTAAGCTCGCGCTGCAAATGCGCGACGCGCGAACGCGTGACTGCATCGCTTCCGGGTCCACTATTAAAGAAATAACTCGGACTACCGCCCCCTATGTGAATACGCTGGTCTTGAGTCAAGCCAAAATAGAACACGTCCGTGCGACTATCATTGAACGGAATTTGTCGACGCCAACCAATACTATTTAGTTCTTGCGCGCGTCACGGCCGTGTCATAGCGACATATTCATGGACCGGTAATACAGCGTTTTTCAAGAATCCGAGATCCGGGGTATACGCATTGGTCGCCAACACAATCGAATTAGCCGTAATGGTATGTCCATCGCTGACATACAGAACATGTTTTTTGCCTTCTTCAATCCTATCGACTAAAGTATTTTCATAAATTAACGCACCGACATTTTGCGCTGCCACTTTAAACACGTGCACCAATTTCATAGGGTGCACTTGGCCCCCACTCGGGTCGAAGAAGGCGCCCTCATAAATTTCCGTGCCTAGTGCGGTAACGACTTGTGACTTATCCCAAAACTCCACCGGCATCCCTAAAGAACGCGCCTGGCGAACATACTCCTTCGCTTGCTGAACTTCTGACTCATTCGCCAGAACTTGTAATGCGCCATCAGTTTGCAATTGACAGTCGATCCCCGTCCGCATGCTGAGATTCGATAACCATTGGATATTAGCAGCGGTCAATGCATAGATTTCCTTATCGAGTAGCGGATGGGAACTAAAATTTAAGTACCGATCTTCGGTCATGGTCAGCACCATGGCGCCATTTCTACCGGAGGCCCCATTCCCACAACCCCTTCCCTCCAACAGCACGACTTTTTTATTCGGGGAATTGCTACGTATAAAATAAGCTGCCGAGAGTCCGGTGAAGCCCCCGCCGATAACCGCCACATCCACCACCAGGTTTTCTCGCAAGGGCGGATTCAAGGGTGGCTGACTTGCGGCCCAAAAACTACGATTTTGATCGAGGATCCGCGGTCCAGGCCAAAGGTACGGAGCTGTTTGATGCAGTGTGGCAGCAGCAAATAGTGTGCTACCGCTCGCGAGTGCAGTTTTTTGCAAAAATCGACGCCGATTAAGCGTCATCGGAGTCAGGCGGCTTGTCTCCAATATGTTGAGCCGCTAAATGAATGGCAGCCCGGATGCGCGGGTAGGTCCCGCAACGGCAAACATTGCCGCGCATTGCGGCATCAATGTCAGCGTCACTGGGTCGCGGTATTTTCTTAAGTAACGCGCACGCCGACATCAATTGACCACTTTGACAATAGCCACATTGCACGACGTCGATGTCAGTCCAGGCACGGCGTAGCGCGTCGATCTGATCACCGCGCACGCCTTCTATGGTTGCCACTTCATGGCCCTGCACAGCGCTGATCGGAGTAGCACACGAGCGCACCGCTTCGCCGTCCACGTGTACCGTACAGGCACCGCATAGCGCTTTGCCGCAGCCGTACTTGGTCCCCACCAGTTGTAACTCTGCGCGCAACACCCACAACAAGGGTGTGTCGGGCTCAGCTTGAACAATTACTGGCTTACCGTTGATGGAGAGCAAAATCATTCGATTCTCAACGGCAGACTGCGAAGCCGTAATCCCGTAAGCGAATACACAGCGTTGGCGACAGCGGCCGCGATCGGCGGAGTGCCAGGCTCGCCGACCCCTCCTGGAGTCTCGCCGCTGGCAAGAATTTCGACTTCAATGATCGGACATTCGTCGATCCGCAACACCGGGTAATCATGAAAATTACTTTGTTGTACCTGGCCATTTTCGATCGTTATTTCACCCAGCAGAGCCGCCGACAGGCCATACACAATGGCGCCTTCCATTTGTTGGCGTATTAGATTTGGATTGATAGCTACCCCACAATCAACAACACAGATTACACGGTGGACCCGTATACGTTTGTCTGGAGTGAGCGAGACTTCAGCGATCTGCGTAACGACGGTGCCGAAGGCGCGGTGAAATGCGACGCCCCGCCCACGCTTCACGCCATCCACTGTAACTAGCGGTTGATCCCAGCGGGCAAGCTGCGCCGCGCGCTGCAATACGCGCAGATGCCGAGAATGTCCATTCAACAATTCGGCGCGAAACGCCACGGGATCGCGTGCCGCCGCGACGGCGCATTCATCGACAAAACATTCGGTGAAAAAAGCATTCTGTGAATGCGCCACTGAGCGCCAAATACCACTGCTGACCGCCGACTCGACTGCCTGATGGGCAACTCGAGCATTAGTAAATACATATCCAGTATCAGACGCACCGTCGGTCGTATTGTCCATAAAGGACAACGCACCCATGCTCGATCCTGCAGACGTAGTCGCCCACGCCGTTAGTTTTCCTTGTGTATCAAAAGCGGCCTTGCAACGTGATACATAGGCCGGACGATAGTAATCATGGCTCATGTCCTGTTCGCGCGACCACAGTAACTGCACCGGGACGCCACGGGTCTCGCGCGCGAGCATTGCCGCCTGCACAATGAAGTCGGTGTAGTAGCGCCGACCAAATCCACCGCCCAAATAGGGGACTTTGACCTCGACCTTCGCGCGGCTAATGCCCAGCACCTTTGCCACCGCCTTGCTCGCGAATCCTGCCGCCTGAGTGGGTGCCCAGACCGTCGCGGCACCGTCCTTAAACTGCACGGTGCAATTCATAGGTTCCATGGTGGCGTGCGCAAGAAACGGCACTTGGTACTCGGCTTCGATAATTTTAGCCGCCGACTTCATCGCTGCCCCGACATCACCGCAATCGAAATGTACTTTGCCTTTTTGGGTATCCAAAGAGTGTCGCAATTCATCGAACATCGAGCGACTCGACAGTGCTGAGGCAGTCCCGTGCTGCCACTCGATTTTAAGTGCGCCTAATGCTCGCATGGCACGAAATGGTGTATCCGCGATTACCGCAACACCGCCCGCAGTCGTGCCCGGCAATAGATTACTGCCCGCAACCGGATCGAGAGCAACCACCGTGCGCACTCCGGATAAGGCTCGCGCCGCTGTGGCATCGAAATTTGCGACTCTGCCGCCCATGGTCGGACACATAATAATGCTGGCATATAAGAGTCCAGGCGGCAGTACATCAATGCCGAAGATTGCCGACCCATTGAGTTTGGCAGCATTGTCGAGCCGCCGTAGCGGTCTACCAATCAACTTGAATTGCCCAGGTTGCTTTAAAGTCACGTCCTTGGGTAGATCCAGTAGAGCAGCGGCGCTTGCCATTTCGCCGAAGGAGACGCTTCGGCCGGTGACATGCAGCACTCGTCCGCTGTCAGCGTGGCACTCATGAGCGGGCACGCTCCAGTGTTTTGCGGCGGCTGCGATTAACATAGCGCGGGCCGAGGCGCCAGCTTCGCGCATGGGCCGCCATTGGTCGATGAGGCTTGATGATCCGCCCGTGCCGAGCAATCCTGGGATCTCGCGCATAACCTTGCCGACCAGGTGGGTAGTTACACGACTTAAGTAGCCATGATCGTCCGGCGCGATCAGCGCACCCAGAATAGCGGCTTGATTGTTGTAGATCGCGTCCAGAGTCGACTGTTCACACTTCACTTGACCCCAGTCAGCATCCATTTCGTCCGCCAGCAACATCGCAAGTCCCGTGTGTGTGCCCTGCCCCATTTCAGCTTGCGACATGACGATGCTTACGGTGTTGTCGACGGATACTTTGACCCAACCATTCAGAGTGCTTTGACCAGGCTTCGTTGCAAGCGGTGTGCTCGGAGTCAATCGGTCACGTGTAGGTGTCGCCAACCAACCGACGACGAGCGCGCCGGCAGTACCTGCAGTACCGAGAATAAAGCGGCGGCGATTGAGAGGGGGCATAACGAGCTACACGGTAGGGTGTGGCTTGCCATATGTCAAAAACGGCGGTCAACGAATTTCACATCCGCGCATTATTCTCTTTAAGCATCGACACATCGCCCGATTTGAGGATACTCACATGTTTCAATCCGCCATCGCCCTTAACCGATTCGGTCTTGGCGCAAGACCGGGCGAGCAAGTTACGGGCGATGCCCAGCGCTGGCTAGTGGCGCAATTTGACCGCTTTGAGCCAAGCCCCAATGCTTGGTCAGGAATACGGGATTTATCGACGCGCACTGTATCCCTACAAGCACGCGCCGAGTTACGTCGATCCGCCTATTTGACAACCACCGCTTGCCGCTTACGTAGCGCAATGACCGCAAGCGCTCCGTTTGTCGAGCGGCTAGTGCATTTTTGGGCTAATCATTTTGCAGTCTCCGTCGAAAAAGGCAACGTCACTCTCACAGCCGGATTGATGGAGCGGGATGCAATCCGCGCGCATGTGCTCGGACGCTTCGAAGACATGCTGGTCGCGGTTGAACAACATCCCGCGATGATGGCTTTTCTGGATCAGAATATCTCGCTCGGACCCCACAGCCCAGCCGCGCTGGCTGCCGCACGCAATGGCAAACAGCGGGGACTGAACGAAAATCTGGCTCGCGAAATCATGGAATTGCACACCCTGGGCGTACGCAGTGGGTACACACAGACCGATGTCAGCGAATTTGCCCAAGCGTTGACCGGTTGGAATGCGGCGCCTGGAGATTTTATGTTCCGTCCACGTACCCACGAACCAGGAGTAAGAACGATTTTAGGCAGGCGCTATCCTCAAGAGGATCAGCAGCAGGCACAGGCCGTTTTACAGGATCTGGCGCACCATCCCGCTACGGCCACGTTGATTGCTACTAAACTGGTGCGTCACTTTGTGGCCGACGATCCGCCGGCTGCCGCCGTAGCACGAGTCGCCAGCGCATTTCGCAATAGTCGCGGGGATTTGCCGACCACCTACGCGGCGCTGGTTGCGACGCCCGAAGCCTGGGCTATAGCGTTACCCAAATTTAAGACGCCCTGGGATTGGATAGTGTCCGCGCTTCGCGGCCTCGGCCGTGTTGATATCGACAGCCTCAATGTTCACGCCCTGTTGAACCAACTAGGCCAACCCATCTGGAAACCTGGATCCCCCGCAGGCTATGCGGACACCAGTGCCGATTGGGCGGGACCTGATGCGCTGCTTAGACGTGTAGAGGAGGCGCGCCGATTGGCGAACCTAGGTGATGCGGGCACCGATCCACGTCAACTGGCGGATCAACTGCTGCCTGGGGTTGTCGGTGCCTCCACCCGCTCGGCCATCGCCCATGCGTCCAGCCCCCAGCAAGGCATCGCCCTGCTGCTGGTCGCGCCAGAATTCATGAGGAGGTGAGTGAAATGGTTAATCGTCGTCAATTGTTGTTAAGCAGCGCAATGATGTTTGTGCCCACCCTACTGTTCGCAAGGGCCGAGACGCAGCGGCGCTTCGTGTTTATCATCCAGCGTGGCGCGGCTGATGGACTAGAAACACTGGTGCCCATCGGCGATCCAGACTACGCGCGGCTGCGCGGCGTCATTGCGCTCGACCCGGCGAGGACAATTTCCCTGGGTGGCCCATTTGCTCTTCATAGCTCACTACGCCGTGTCGGTCAAATGTACCAGGCCAAGCAAGCGCTGTTCTGCCACGCAGTAGCTAGCCCCTACCGAGACCGTTCGCATTTTGATGGCCAAAATATTCTAGAAAGCGGCGCGACCAGTCCCTTCGCTCGCCAGGATGGGTGGCTTAATCGCTTGTTGGCACTATTGCCCACGAATCGTGCCGTCGCGCTTTCACCGACGGCTCCACTGGCGCTGCGAGGACCGGCGCCCGTGATCACCTATGCGCCATCAGGACTACCCGATGCCGGTGATGAATTATTAACGCGGGTGGATCAGCTATACGCCGATGATGCGATGTTACATCTGTTATGGAGCGAGGCTGTGGGCGCGCGCGGAATGACTGATGGAGCCGCTAAGCAACAGGACCCAGCGGCGATTGGTAAATTGACAGCGGGGTTTCTCGCAAAATCGGATGGCCCTAGGATTGCGATGATTGAAACCATTGGCTGGGATACGCATACCGCACAAAACGCGCGCCTTGAACGGCAGCTGACCCAGCTCGACAATTTACTCGGCGCGTTGATGGACAATTTGGGCCCGGTGTGGAATGACACAGTGGTGATCGTCGCCACCGAATTTGGACGCACCGCCGCGGGCAACGGTACCCGCGGCACAGATCATGGCACCGCGAGTCTGGCTATGCTACTCGGGGGTGCCGTGCAAGGCGGTCGAATCATCACAGACTGGCCGGGACTCTCGCCCGGCGCGCTCTATCAAAATCGGGACCTTAGGCCGACTCAGGAATTGAATTCCATCCTTGCCAGCGCTGCGGCACAGTGCTTTAGACTAGATCCGACAAGAACCGCCTTAAGCCTGTTTCCGGGTACCATTATTGATAAAACGATGGGTCAACTGGTCGTGAGTTAACCACGCTACTGCGCATAGTGCCCACTGGCTAAATTGCCGTCTTAGTTGTAATCGCAAACGCAAAGAATGCAGCCGCGCCGAGAAACGCAAATGAAACAATATAGTTCCAAGCAAGTTTTTCCTTAAGAAAAAGTGTTGCAAACACGATGAAAATCGTCAGAGTAATTACTTCTTGAATAATCTTAAGCTGAAATCCCGAAAATTCGCCATATCCAAATCGATTTGCGGGTACCGCAAGAGCGTATTCGAGCAGCGCTATCGCCCAAGAAATCAGAATCGCTTTCCACAACGGCCAATCGTGGCCATATTTCAAATGTCCATACCACGCGAAAGTCATAAAAATATTCGATATAGCCAAGAGAAGAACGGTATACATAGGGACACGCCTGAAAATAATAAGTAAGTACACAATGTACCTGGCTAGTATGCTTCAACAATTAATCCCTTAAAGTGATTATGTCGGCGCATACTGACAATGAACTTCCTCGGCAGCCGACGGCGCTAACATTGCATGAGCCGCAGGCTTCTAGGATATTGGGAGGCAGCTCATGACGTCCGCACAAAAACTCGACTTAGCCGCACCAGTGGTACCTACCGACCACACTCGCGGTTCCAATCATGCGCGCGTTACTATTGTGGAGTACGGGGACTTTGAATGTCCTACTTGTAAGGCGGCTGAGCCAGGCATTCGCATGATTCTTGAGCGATCTGCAAGTCAGGTACGGCTGGTTTATCGTCATTTCCCAATTGAAAGCGCACATCCTCTTGCACTCATGGCCGCCGAAGCCGCCGAAGCTGCCGCTGCCCAAGGACAGTTTTGGGCGATGCATGATATGTTGTTGGAACAGGGCGCTCGATTGAGTCGCCCCGCTTTAGACGGGTACGCGGCGGGCCTCGGCCTTGATATGGCCCTATTTAGGGCGTCGCTCGATGATGAAATCTATCGGCAACGGGTGCGCGAACAAATGGAAGGTGCAGCCCTCAGTCATTTGCGCGGCACGCCAGAGTTTTATGTCAACGGACGCATATGTGACACCTCGGGCGGCATTCATGCCTTGTCCGACCGCGTTGCGGTACTCTTGAGATAGTCTTCTCAAACTTTAGGGGTTTTCAAGTTTAGTGGTGCGCGTACCACAGTCTTATTGCGAACCCTTATAATGAGCGATACCGTAGAACCGGTGGGCTCCATAAAAATTAGAGAGTGATACCGTGCTAAGACTAGTGATTGGGTTTAGGTTTTCGACTTCGTTGTTTGGAATCGTGTACGGGTTATCGGCTTGTTCGGGTCCCCAGGCGAGTCCGCCTCCCGTCATTGACGTCACAGTAATGCAACTAAAACCTGGTCCGGCAACGGTGACCCTTGAATATGTGGCGCGTACCGAAGCCTTCAACACGGTAGAAATCAGGCCACGTACCGGCGGATTGTTGGAGCAGGAATTGGCGGTCGAAGGTAAAGCGGTAAAGCACGGCCAATTGCTGTTTCGTATTGATCCGCAGCCTTATCAACAAGCGTTTGCCCAAGCGCGCGCGGTGACAGCCCAGGCTCGCTCAACTTTACAGCAAGCGCGTCGCGATCAGGGGCGAATCGCTCCACTCGCGCAAATGGATGCGGCGAGCAAACAAGAATTGGACGCGGTGGTGGCGCGGGTCGAGGCCGGTGCCGCTGCTGTCGCCGCCGCGCAGGCCGCCGAAAAGACTGCGGCGTTGAATCTCGGGTATACCAACGTAACATCACCGATCGACGGGGTAATGGGTCGCGCACAAGTTCGGGTGGGTGGTTTGGTGAGCGCCTATCAAACGCTATTGACTACCGTCTATTCAACCGATCCGATGTACATAAACTACAGCATCAGTGAGCAACGATTGCTGGAATTGCAAAAATTGAGCGGTGTTACGGTTGATAATAAAATCAAGAATCCGCCGGTATTTCATATTGTTCTGGCCGACGGATCTGTATATCCGCACGCCGGTACCCTCAATTTTGTGGACGCCGCGGTGGACTCCCGCACCGGTACGTTACCCGTGCGCCTAACAGTACCAAATTCTGAAAATCTGTTGCGATCCGGACAATTCGCGCGTGTGGTAGTCGATGCGCAGAAGCTTCAAGATGCCTTGGTATTGCCGCAACGCGCGGTACAGGAAGTCCAGGGCCATAATTTCGTTTGGCTGATCGATCCACAAAATCGCGCGCAGCGGCGCGACGTAGTTATGGGAGCCCGCATAGGTGAGGGGTGGTTGGTGCAGAGTGGATTGCGCGCTGGCGAATCGGTGGTGGTTGATGGAGCGCAGAAACTACGCACGGGTAGCAACTTAAAGCCGATACCCTGGGTACCCGCACCTAACGCGCCATCCAAGACATGAGCGATTTTTTTATTGATCGACCCGTTTTCGCCACTGTTCTGGCGATCATTATTACATTGGCCGGAATCATTTCGTTGCGTCAGTTGCCAATTGCCAGGTACCCACAGATCACGCCTCCCTCTATTGTAGTAACCACCAATTTCCCGGGGGCTGATGCCGCCACTATTGAGCAATCCGTCGCGGCGCCGATCGAACAGCTGGTCAATGGCGTGCCCAATATGATTTACATGGACTCGAAAAGCGGCAATGATGGTTCGTACGCACTCACGGTAACCTTTGATGTAGGCACGGACCAAGACATTGCCGCTGTTGATGTGCAAAATCAGGTTTCGATCGCGCAGCGCAACTTGCCGCAAGAAGTGGTTCGCCAGGGCGTTGTGGTTGCGAAACGGCAACCGCAAGTGCTCATGCTCGTATCGGTCCGCGCCACCGATCCTCGCTATGACTATTTGTTCTTGAGTAATTTTGCGAAGCTTAATATTTATGACGGCCTGGCGCGCGTCAAAGGAGTCGGTCAAGTTACAGTTTTCGGGGCCCGCGACTACGGTATGCGCATTTGGTTGGACCCAGACCGGATGGCACAACTGGGCGTGACGACCCAAGATGTCGCAACTGTCCTAAACGAGCAAAATCTAGTAGCACCCGCGGGTGTTATCGGCGCCGAACCCTCACCACCGGGCCAGCAGTTGCAATACGCTGTGAGTATGCGCGGGCGTTTGGTGAATGTCTCGGAGTATCAAAATATAGTGATTCGCGGTCGGGCGGATGCCAGCAACGTGCGTCTCAAGGATATTGCGCGAGTGGAGTTGGCGGCTACCGACTACTCGCGCTCAAGTCGGCTCAACGGACAGAGCAGTGTGTTGATGGGCATTTATCAATTGCCGAATGCTAACGCTTTGGACGTTGCGAAAGCTGTGCGGCTTAATTTAGCGCAAATGTCCAAGGCTTTCCCATCTGGCATTGAGGCGAGTATTCCATTTGATACAACCTTATTTGTTGCGGAGTCGGTGCGCGAAGTAGTGATCACTTTGCTGATTGCGGTTTCCCTGGTGTTAGTCGTGGTGTTCATTTTTCTAGGCAATTGGCGCACGACCTTGATTCCGATGCTGGCGGTTCCGGTTTCACTAATCGGTGCGTTCTCCGCATTTTCTGCACTGGGATTTTCGATTAATACCTTGACCTTGTTTGCGCTAGTGTTGGCCATTGGCCTAGTGGTCGATGACGCCATCGTTGTAGTAGAAGCAGTAGCGCACAAAATGGAGACCGAGGGCTTAGACGCGCGCAGCGCGACGCGCGCAGCCATGCGAGACGTACAAGGACCCATAGTCGCAATCGCCCTAGTTCTAATAGCGGTTTTTATTCCGGTAGCGTTCGTCGGGGGAATTACCGGGCAGTTCTATCGACAATTTGCACTGACCTTGTCGGTGTCAGTCATGATTTCGTTAGTGGTCGCGCTTACCTTCACCCCCGCATTGTGCGCATTGCTGCTAAAACCGAATCACAGCAATGATTCACGATTCAATCGCCTATTCCAACGCCTGACCGGCCGATATGCGGTATTGGTCGGGACCATCATGCACAGGCGTGGTGCGGCGTTAGTTGTTTATGTGCTGCTCCTGGCCGCGACTTCTGCCTTGGTATTCACACGGCCAGGTGGTTTTCTGCCGGATGAGGATCAAGGTTATTTACTTACATTTATTAACTTGCCGGCGGGCGCTTCCCAGCAACGCACCGAACAAGTAGTGCAGCGTTTCGTCGCGTTAGTGAAAAAAAATGCCCCCGAAATCAGCAACGTGGTGTCCATCACCGGATTTAGCGTCCAGACGGGGGTGAGTTCTTCATACGCGGCAACAGTGTTCTTAGTGTTCAAACCGTGGAGCGAGCGCAAGGGCGCCGAGCATAAGGCCCCAGCGCTACGTACCCGACTGAATAAACTTGCGAGTAATATTCCAGATGCCAGTTTTTTAATCGTCGATCCGCCCGCGATACCGGGTATCGGCCAATCCAACGGATTCGAATTTGTACTTCAAGACCGTTCCGGTGGCGCGATCCCGCGGTTCGCAGGGGTTATTCAAGATTTTCTGGGGCAAGCCAATCAGCGCAAGGATTTATCGCGGGTCTTTACGCCGTTCACGGCTAACGTGCCGCAAATCGAGTATGTTCTCGATAGAGAGCGCGCGAAGACGTTTGGAATTTTGGTTTCGGACGTGTTTTCGACCCTACAAACTTTCCTGGGTGGTAGCTATATCAATGATTTTAATTTGTATGGCCGTACATTTCGCGTAACTGCACAAGCAGAAGGATCGGCACGCACCACGCCGGACTCGGTGGCCGGCCTATACGTACGCACCGCCTTGGGCGACATGGTGCCCTTGTCAACCCTAGTTACAGTGAAAGCCAAGGAAGGGCCGGAGTACATAGAGCGTTATAACGTCTATCGGGCCGCGACTATCAACGGCACCGCAGCGACAGGCATGAGTTCGGGGCAAGGCATTGGGGCTATGGAAAATCTGGCGTCAACACTTCCAGAAGGCTTCGATTATGAGTGGACTGGAATTACTTACCAAGAGAAAAAGGCCGGCGCGCAAGCCCCTTATGTCTTCGGTATGGCTTTATTGTTTGTATTTTTGGTGTTAGCAGCGTTGTACGAAAGCTGGGTCGTGCCGTTTGCGGTTATTTTCGGCGTGCCTCTGGCGATTCTGGGTGCCTTTCTCGCGCTTTGGTCGCGCGGCATGTCTAACGATATATACGCCCAAATTGGCTTAGTGATGTTGATCGGGCTTGCGGCAAAGAACGCTATTCTCATCGTGGAATTCGCCATGCTTGCGCATTCCCGTGGCATGCCGTTGATAGACGCGGCGATCGAGGGTTCGAAATTGCGGTTGCGACCGATACTAATGACTTCGTTTGCATTCATATTGGGTTCTGTGCCGCTAGTTCTCGCAAGTGGCGCAGGAGCCGGTGCGCGGCAAGTATTGGGTACGACGGTGGTATTTGGCATGTTAGCGGCAACGTTGCTCGGAATATTCCTGGTGCCATTTTTCTATGTAGTGCTCGAGGGATTGGCACAGCGGGTTCGAGGCTCGAAGTGAAACGAGTCGGCCTGACGGTCTTAACGCTAATTCTCGCTGCCTGCGCGGTTGGGCCCAACTACGTACGGCCCGACCTGAGGCTTCCAGAGCGGTTTCGTTTAGCACCCGATGATGCCGGTGGTTTATCAATTGGCGAAATGCAGTGGTGGGATTTATATCAGGATCCGCGTTTGCGGGAATTGATTGGCATTGCGCTCACCGAAAACCTAGATATTCGACTCAGCGCAGCTAGGGTACTTGAGGCACGCGCAGCGTTAGGGACAAGTCACCTGCAATTGCTGCCGCAAATTTCAGCAGGTGTGGGAGCAAGTCGTTCCAAAACATCCAGCGATTTATTGCGTACCGGACAACCGCGTCTTTTCGATAGTTTTGATGCCCAGGGGAATCTTTCCTATGAGGTGGACATTTGGGGTCGCTTGAGGCGTGGAACTGAAGCGGCTCGGGCGGATTTGCTGGCGAGTGTCTATGCCAAGCGCGCGGTGATGGTGGGTCTGGTGGGCGACGTCGCAACGAGCTACTTTGATCTTGTCACGCTTAAACAAGAACTTGCTATCTCCGAGCGGACGGTAGCGACACGGCTAAAACTAGTCGAATTGACTAAGGCCAAGCATAGTCGCGGCGTGATTTCTGGCTTGGATGTAGCGGCCACTGAAGCTCAATTGGCTGCCGCTCGCGTGGCTATTCCGCAGCAAGAACTGCAAATAGCACGGACCGAAGATAGGCTGAGCATTTTGTTAGGGCGTTATCCGCAAGTCGTCCCATCACAAGATTTAACCGCTGCCGTGCGTGTAGCGCCAATACCGCCTGCAGGGCTTCCGGCGACCCTTCTGGAACGTCGTCCAGACGTGCAGCAGGCCGAACAACAATTAATTGCCGCGAACGCGCGATTTGGTTTGGCTAAAGCATCGCTGCTTCCGGCATTGATATTGACCGGCACCTACGGGGGAATTAGTACCGAATTGTCGCGATTGTTCATGCCCTCAACCTTGGCGTGGAGCGCGTCGGCTGCGTTGCTGCTTCCATTGCTAGACCCACAGCGTAGTCTCTATCAGACGCGTAGCGCAGCCGCGAGACGCGAAGCAGCTGTTATTACTTTCCAGCAGACCGTACTCCGTGCATTGCAAGAAGTTGCTGATGCGTTGATTACACGCTCGAAACAAACTGAAATCGAGGTTGCCCAGCGGGATCAAGTGGATGCATTGCGCCGTGCGAGTGTGATCGCGCATGCGAGGTACGATATCGGCACAGCCTCATATGTTGATGTAACGAACGCCGATCGTGATCTTTTTACCGCGGAACTTGCGCTGGCGACTGCCAGCGGCGATAGCTTACTCGCGACGGTACAACTGTATCGCGCGCTGGGAGGCGGTTGGCAGATTGCGGAGAAATGAAAATTAGAACAAGTGCGGAACGCGGTCACGCGGATCACGGCTGGCTTCAGTCCAAGCATAGCTTTTCATTTGCCGAATATTTTGATGCAGAGCATAACGATTTTGGCGTGCTACGCGTCATCAACGAGGATCGGGTCGCACCGAAAATGGGCTTTGGAACCCATAGTCATCAAGACATGGAAATTATTAGTTATGTACTTTCGGGCGCCTTGAACCATCAGGATTCGATGGGTAATGGTTCAGTAATGCAACCCGGCGACGTGCAGCGCATGAGCGCGGGTTCCGGTGTCACCCACAGTGAACGCAATGAATCTGCGACCGTGCCGGTACACTTTCTGCAGATCTGGATTCAGCCCAATATTAAGGGTAGTCCTCCGAGTTATGAGCAAAAGCATTTCACTGACGATGAGAAACGGGGACGACTTAGGCTAGTGGTGTCAGAAGGAGGGGAGCAGGGATCGTTGCGCATGCAACAAGATGCACGGCTATATGTAGGCCTTTTCGACGGCAAGGAGCAGACGAAACTTAGGATAAGCAAGGGACGAATGGTCTACGTGCATCTGATATGCGGTACTTTGAGCGTAAATGGCACGCGGATCTCGGGCGGCGACGCGCTGATGATAGTCGAGACCGCTGTAGTTGAGATTCTTGGTGGCGATCAGGCAGAGGTGCTGCTGTTCGATCTGCCCACAAACGAAGCCCAATGAGTTCGACCTCTTTTCTGCTCATGGAGCACCATGGGTTGTTGATTGTATTCGTTGCAGTTTTGCTTGAGCAATTGAGCCTACCGGTTCCTGCGATTCCGCTTCTGGCGGTGGCCGGTGCACTTGCCGCGGTCGGTAAGCTATACGCTCCGGGCATATTTACTGTGGCGATAATAGCCTGTTTGATCGGCGACACCGCGTGGTACTGGATGGGTCGCCGATACGGACTGCGAGTGCTGAAGACGCTATGCCGTATTTCCTTAGAACCCGATTCTTGCGTCAGTCAAACCCAAAGCCGCTTTGAGCGATGGGGCGTGAATTCACTGGTCATTGCGAAGTTTATTCCGGGCTTGGCGGTGATTGCGCCCCCCTTGGCCGGCGCGCTGGGAGTCAGCTGGTTACGATTCCTGGGGCTAAGCACGGTATCCGCGCTGCTTTGGGTCGCTGCAGGCTTAGGGGCCGGTATGGCATTCAAAACACAAATTGAGCACATTCTGAAATATCTGGAAAAGATCGGAGGGATGACCGCTGTGGGTTTGGTGTGCCTATTAGCAGGGTACATTTTGTATAAATGGTGGCAACGGCAGCGCTTTTATCGGCAATTGCGCATGGCGCGAATAACCGTGAACGATTTGTACAATTTAATGGAGGCGCGCGCCGAGCCAATAGTTTTGGACGTACGTTCACTGAGCGCTCGAAAGCTTGATCCGCATTGGATACCAACGGCCATCCACATACCAATCGATCAAATTACTCATCATGTTAAGGATCTGGCGCGCGACCGTGACATTATCGTTTATTGCGCGTGTCCAAACGAAGCGTCCGCGGCGTATGTTGCAAAACAATTAATGAACTCGGGATTTGAACGAGTGCGCCCGCTGCAGGGTGGGCTTGATGCGTGGATCGCCGCTGGATATGTGGTTGATTCAACGCCCAAATCTACCAGCGTCAGGTCCAGTCATACCGGGTAAAATAGCTAGTGAATTATTATCAACTACGCGGGTCCATAGCTCGGAACTAGTAGCTTTCAGAAATTTGACTAGGGTGCACCGTTGGAAGCAGAAAAAAGCCAGTCAGAAATGTCCCCAGAGATAGCTCCAAAAGGATTTTTCGCGCGATGGGGCCTAATATTAGGCATCGTAATTGTAGCGGCCGCCGGATTTGGCACGTACAAGTTCACGCATCAGATTAGCCAAAACGCGATGCAGTTCCCGGGGGGAGGTGGCTCAAGCGGTCCAGGCGCTGGGCCAGGTGGCCGCGCTGGTGGCGGCCCCACTGCGGTGACCACGGCCATCGTGACAAAAGAGGATATTTCGGTACGAATTCCCGCTCTAGGTACCATCACCCCACTCGCAACCGTCACCGTTAAAACCCAAATTAGCGGTCAACTGCAGAAAATTGCCTTTACTGAAGGCCAAACAGTCAAATCGGGAGAATTTCTAGCACAAATCGACCCCCGCCCCTACCAAGCCGCACTCACCCAGGCTGAAGCCAACTTACATCGCGACCAAGCGCTACTAGCAGACGCTAAATTGGATTTGAAACGCTATGAAGGTCTCATCAAGGAAGAGTCTATCGCGCAACAACAGCTCGACACCCAACGAGCACTGGTCTTGCAATACGGTGGCACGGTCGAAGGCGATCAAGCCCAGGTTCACACCGCGGCACTTAATCTTCAGTACACCCATATAATATCCCCACTTGCTGGGCGTATTGGCTTACGCCAGGTCGATCAAGGCAATTTTGTAACCGCAGGGGACACCAACGGTATTGTGGTAATCACCCAGCTTCAACCCATCTCAGCCATATTTTCGATTCCCGAAGATAATATACCGGTCATTCTCAAGCGCTTGCATGGCGATACCTTAAGTGTTACGGCATTTGATCGTAGCCATAGCAATAAATTAGCCGACGGCAAGCTTGCGACCATAGACAATCAAATAGACATTAGCACTGGCACGTTCAAACTGCGCGCGGTGTTTGATAACACGGATGGGGTGCTGTTCCCGAATCAATTCGTAAATCTTGAATTGCTGATAGAGGTATTGCATGACCAACTCATCGTGCCGAATTCAGCCCTACATCGCGGCGCTCCCAATGGCAGTCTGAGCTCCTTTGTTTATCTCGTTGATACCGCAGGTACCGACGCCACAGTTAAGGTGCGACCGGTAACGTTAGGTGCAATCGACGGCGAAAGAATTGCGATTACTAGCGGTCTATCAGCGGGGGATGTAGTTGTGACCGAAGGCGGAGATCGGCTACGCGATGGCTCGTCGGTGATACTACCGTCAACCGCAGCAAAATCGGGCCAACCGCCGCGCACTGAATCGCACCATCATGAGCGCACTCGCCCTTAAGGCGCAGCACCGCTTGGGGCCACGTTTGGCATGAACCCATCTCGTATTTTCATACTGCGCCCGGTAGCGACTACGCTATTAATGCTTGCTATCCTGGCGGTCGGTATTATTGCCTACTTTCAACTTCCGCTGTCGGCCCTGCCGGAAGTAGCTTATCCCACCATCCAAGTTCAAACCTTCTACCCAGGAGCCAGTCCGGAGGTCATTACCTCCGCTATCACGTCGCCACTAGAAAAACAGTTCGGTCAAATGCCGGGCTTGAATCAGATGTCCTCTTCTAGTTCAGCGGGTGCGTCAGTCATTACTTTACAATTCAATCTATCGCTGGCCATCGATATTGCTGAACAAGAAGTCCAAGCCGGAATCAGCGCCGCGCAAAACCTATTACCTCAAGATCTACCAGCACCACCAGTGTATGCCAAGGTCAATCCCGCTGACGCACCGGTGATCACCCTGGGTATTACCTCTGCGGTAATGCCTTTAACGGAGGTAGAGGATCTCGCCGATACGCGAATCGCGCAAAAAATTTCGCAACTTAAGGGCGTCGGAGTTGTGAGCATCAGCGGCGGTCAGCGCCCAGCGATCCGCGTGATGGTCAACCCCCGCACGTTGGCAGCATACGGCCTTAATATTGACGATCTACGCACCACTATCAACGTTGCCAATCAAAATGGCCCTAAAGGCACATTCGACGGCCCTTCGCTCGCGTACAGCATCAACACCAACGATCAACTCAAAAGCGCAGCCGAATATGCAAATATTATTATTGCTTATAAAAATAGTTCGGCGGTCCGCCTTAAGGACGTTGCTCAACTAGTAGCAAGCGCCGAGAACACCAAGCTCGGCGGTTGGATGAATACCACCCCCGCGCTTATTCTCAATGTCCAGCGCCAACCAGGGGCCAATGTAGTCGATGTAGTTAATAGCATTCATCTGCTTTTGCCATCGCTGCGCACTGCATTGCCTGCCGGAGTGGACCTATCAATCCTCACCGATCGCACGACCACCATTCGCGCATCCATCCACGATGTGCAGTTCGAATTGACTCTCTCGGTAGCACTGGTCGTACTAGTAATCTATCTATTCTTACGCAATGTTCCCGCCACCCTTATACCCAGCCTATCCGTGCCATTATCCTTAGTCGGTACCTTCGGCATCATGTATATGGCTAACTTCAGCCTGAATAATTTGTCACTTATGGCGTTGACGATTGCCACAGGATTTGTAGTCGACGACGCGATCGTAATGATCGAAAATATTTCACGCTATATTGAGGCGGGTGAAAACCCGCTCCAAGCCGCTTTGAAAGGCTCACAGCAAATAGGCTTCACCATTATCTCACTGACCATTTCGCTGATCGCGGTGCTCATACCCCTGCTGTTCATGCAGGACGTAGTGGGACGTCTATTTCGCGAATTCGCAGTGACCTTGGCGGTGACCATTCTTATCTCGGCTGTGGTATCGCTCACGCTGGTACCCATGCTGTGTGCCAAATTGCTAAAAACAACCCCGGTTGGAGCGCGAAAAAATAGCGAATCACCGCGCTGGCTTGCCGCACTCATTGACGGATATAGCCACCGGCTAATCTGGGTGCTCGACCATCAACGACTGACACTCTATGTAGCCGCAGCCACACTGGCACTTACCGCACTGCTCTACGTACTCATTCCTAAGGGATTTTTCCCTGATCAGGACACGGGCCTGATTCAGGGTCTATCAGAGGCAACCGAATCAGTCTCATACGCAAAAATGGCAGGCCGGCAGCAAGCCCTAGCAGCCGCGATCCTGACCGATCCGGATGTCGCCAGCCTGTCGTCATTCATAGGAGTCGATGGCAATAACGCAACGCTCAACAGTGGGCGATTTTTAATCAATCTAAAACCACGCGCAACACGCAGCGCTAATGCCAGCGACATTGCACGGCGAATTCGTGGTGAAGTTGCATCTGTCGCAGGCATCAATTTATTCTTGCAGCCTGCACAAGATCTCACCTTAGACAATACGATTAGTCGCTCCCAATACCAATTTAACCTACAAAGTGCCGATCAATCAGCACTCTCCAACGCGACCCCCAAACTCGTCGCAGCGCTTGCGAGACGCTCTGAACTTGCCGAAGTGACCAGCAATCAGGAAGACCATGGGCTCGCGGCCTATGTCACAATTGATCGCGATAGCGCTGCCCGTCTTGGCATTAGCGTGGGCACGGTGGACAACGCCCTTTACGATGCATTTGGGCAACGCATTGTCTCGACCATATTCACTCAATCCAACCAATACCGCGTCATCATTGAAGCCGATCCGGCTACCTATCGGTCGGTTGATTCGATTGACTCTCTTTATGTACCTTCTGCCGCCGGCGGCCAAGTCCCTCTGTCGGCAATTGCAAAGGTCAGTATTGAATCTCGACCCCTATTGATCAGTCATTTGGCCCAGTTTCCGGCAACCACAGTGTCGTTTAATTTAAGTCCTGGTACATCTCTAGGCGCGGCGATTTCCGCCATCGACCAGGTCGAACACGATCTTGAACTTCCAGCCAGCATTAGCACGACATTTCAAGGAGCCGCACTCGCGTTTAGAAAAAATCTCTCAAACGAGCTGCTTTTATTGGTAGCTGCGGTTCTCGTGATGTACATCGTTTTAGGAGTTCTCTACGAGAGTTTCATTCACCCGATTACCATTTTATCTACACTCCCCTCAGCCGGAATCGGAGCACTTCTAGCCCTAATAATCGCCGGGCAAGACCTGACCATCATCGCGCTTATCGGAATTATTCTATTGATCGGCATCGTCAAGAAAAATGCCATTCTCATGATTGATTTCGCGATTGAAGCCGAGCGTGTGCAAGGCTTGTCCCCTAGAGACGCCATCTACCAAGCCTGCTTGCTGCGATTTCGACCCATATTGATGACCACAGTAGCTGCCATGTTTGGCGCACTGCCCTTAATGTTTGGCACTGGCACCGGGTCAGAATTGAGGCATCCGCTGGGCATCAGCATCGTCGGCGGACTCTTAGTGAGCCAAGTCCTCACCCTGTTCACAACTCCGGTTATCTATTTGGCATTTGCTCGCGCGGCCAAACGATTTCGCCCTCGAGATAGCGCGTCTTGAATATTTCCGCACCCTTTGTCGCGCGACCGGTTGCCACGATTCTATTAACTCTTGGAGTCGCTCTCAGCGGAATTGCCGCATTTATGATTATGCCGGTAGCGCCGCTACCCAACATCGACGTCCCGGCGATTTTTGTCTCAGCTTCCCTCCCCGGTGCGAGTCCCGAAGTCATGGCAAGCACAGTGGCAACGCCCCTTGAGCGGCATTTAGGCGCCATTGCTGATGTCGACGATATGACCTCGAGCAACAGTGTTGGATCAACCAACATTCAACTCACATTTGGTTTGAACCGCGACATTAACGGCGCTGCCCGCGACGTGGAAGCCGCCATTGTTGCCGCGCGCGCGGACCTCCCTACGTCGCTGACCAAAAATCCTACTTACCGAAAAATTAATAGCTCACAAGCACCCATTCTGGCGCTGGCAATGACTTCTGATGTACTCACTCAGGGTCAAATATACGATGCCGCTGATGCCGTGATTTCGCAACGTCTATCGCAAATAAATGGCGTAGGCATGGTCAATGTCAACGGGAGTGCGCTTCCTGCGGTCAGGGTCGAAATCAATCCGCTCTCGCTATCCAAATATGGCATCGGATTACAGGATATCCGCGCTGCCATTTCAAACGCTAACGCCAATGCTCCCAAGGGGGCCATAGAATCCAATCATTTACACTACCAAATCTACACCAACGACAATGCACGAGATGCTGATCAGTATCGGAATTTAATTATTGCGAATCGCAATGGTGCCGTTGTTCGACTCAGTGATGTGGCAGCGGTCACCGATATGCAAGATGGTGCTACGGAAAATATTCGCACCTTTGGACTTTATGGAGGCAGGTCTGACACCTATGGAAAACCCGCCATTTCAGTGCAAATATCGCAACAACCCGGCGCTAATATTATCGAAGTGATAGATGCGATAAAGGCTGAGTTGCCGCGCTTAAAAGCCGAAATTGATCCGAAAATTGATTTGAAAATCATCGCCGATCGCTCTATCACAATTCGCGCATCGCTACGGCAGGTGGAACAGACTCTCTTAATCGCGGTGGCGATGGTGATCTTAGTGGTCTATATCTTTCTAAATAGCTACCGCGCCGCACTGATCCCCGCCATTGTTGTGCCGGTATCACTGATTGGCACCTGTGCGGCGATGTATCTTTTAGGCTATACGCTCGATAACTTTTCACTAATGGCATTAACTATTGCCACGGGCTTTGTGGTCGATGACGCCATTGTGGTCATGGAAAACACCTCCCGTCATATCGAAGCAGGTATGACACCGCTGCACGCGGCATTACAAGGCGCCCGCGAAGTCGGTTTCACCGTCCTGTCAATGAGCTTGTCTTTGATCGCAGTTTTTATTCCTTTTGAGTTTGCCGGCGGCATGGTTGGACGCTTATTTCGGGAGTTCACTAATACCCTGTCGATTTCGATTCTAATTTCCCTGGTTATATCTTTAACCGCAACGCCAATGATGTGCGCGCGCCTCCTGGGCCGAGACAAGGCGCCTACACATTCGCGACTGAACCAGTGGTTTGAGCGCAGTTTCCTAAGGGCTAAACAGGAATATGAGCGCACACTCGCTATCGTCTTAGATCATCCTCGATTAACACTGTTGACCTTAATATTAACCGTTGGACTGAATGTTTTTTTGTATGTAGTCATTCCTAAGGGCTTTTTTCCGCAACAAGATACTGGACTCATTCAAGGCGGTGTTCGTGGCGATGCCGTGGCCTCGTTTCAGCGCTTAAAGCCCCGACTGGAGCAGATCATACACATTATCAAAAGCGATCCGGCGGTCGAGAGCGTCGCCGGTACCGTCGGTGGCGGTGGTGGGCCAGGTTTCGGCAGTGGTGCCGGCGCCAATGTCACCATTTCGCTCAAACCCAGGAGCGAGCGGCATATTTCAGCGGATGGCGTGATCGCGCGGTTACGCCCACAATTAAACAAAGCCACTGGCGTCTCGGTATTTCTTCAGGCCGTCCAAGACTTACATGGTGGTGGCGGCAGGTCTGCGAACGCACAATATCAGTACACTTTACTCGGCGATGATCTTACCGCCTTACGCGACTGGTCGCAAAAACTGCGCGTTGCGCTCCAGTTTGTTCCCGAGGTCACCGATGTTGATTCTGATTTACAGCCCGGCGGTCTCGAGTCTGATCTGATTGTTGATCGAGACGCCGCGTCGCGTTTAGGGCTAACGGCTAGTCAAATCGACACGACGCTAGGAAATGCTTTCGCCCAATCCCAGGTTTCCACAATTTATAATCCCCATAGCCCACAGCAATATCACGTAATCATGGAGGTTGCTCCACAATACTGGCAAAACCCGGATATTCTTAAGGAAATATATGTCAGCAAGTCCGGCGGTGTAGTGAGCGGAACCCAGGCCACACAGGCGGTGGCTGGCACAACACAATTCAATAGAAGCGCAAAAACCGCAAGCTTAGGTGCTGCCTCCCAACCTCTAGCGGCCCAAGACACCGCGCGCAATTTGGCCGCGAATTCATTGGCAAACGCCGGACGCGGCAACACCTCGACCGGGTCCGCCGTCAGTATAGCTGCCGAAACCATGGTTCCCTTAGGGGCTTTCAGTCACTTTACTACCGCCACTACTCCGCTCACGGTGAACCACACCGGCACCGCGGTCTCTACTTCGTTTTCTTACAACCTACCAGAAGGCGGATCGCTCGGTAGCGCACAGAGCGCAATCCAGCACACCATGGAGGCCATTCATGTGCCTATTAGTATTCAAGGCGGCGCTTACGGGACCTCCAAGCTGTTTCAGCAGTCTATGGGGGCTCTACCATTGATGTTGGTGGCGACCTTAATGACCATCTACGTAGTATTGGGCATGCTGTACGAAAGCTATGGTCAACCGATCACTATTCTTTCAACTCTCCCCTCAGCGGGTGTTGGCGCGCTTCTAGCGCTTATATTGACAAACACCGAATTCGGTATGATTGCATTCTTAGGGATTTTATTGCTGATCGGTATCGTCAAGAAGAATGCCATCATGATGGTTGATTTTGCACTCGATGCGGAACGTCAATTAGGTCTTGATCCACGCACAGCGATTGCACGCGCCTGCTCATTACGGTTCAGACCAATTCTGATGACGACACTGGCGGCAATCGCCGGCGCTCTACCGCTTGCGATTGCCTCCGGCGACGGTACCGAGCTACGCCGACCCTTGGGAATATCTATTGTCGGTGGCCTGGTTTTAAGTCAATTGCTAACTCTTTATACAACTCCCGTGGTTTACCTATATATCCGGCGTATTGGGCAACGCAAACAGAAATCGCAATCAATTCATAACTACGTGAGAAGCATTCCCAATGAGGCAACCTTGTGAAGGCAAATTCGCATTCAAATCTTTATTTGTTAAACATGGCTTTACTACTCCTGGGTCTCTCCGGCTGTGCCATCGGACCTAATTACCGAAGGCCCGCAATCGAAGTCAGCGCCAGTTACAAAGAAGAGAAAGACTGGAAGCCCTCAGAACCCAACGATGCGATCAGTCGTGGAGTGTGGTGGAGTATTTTCATAGATCCACAGCTCGATCAACTTGAGAGTCAGATTGATATTTCTAACCAAAATGTCAAGGCTGCCGCTGCCGCAGTCGAAGAAGCGCAGGCCTTAGTTCAAGAAGCCCAAGCGGGATTTTGGCCCACCTTGGCGGCAAATTTCGGAAGGCAGCGGAGTCGAACGCGGTTAGGCGACGTACAAACCACCAACAGTGCCGGAATTACAGGGAGCTGGAACATTGATATCTGGGGCCAAATTCGCCGCAGTACCGAGAGCAACAAAGCCTCAGCACAAGCCTCCGCCGCAGCCCTCGCCGCCGTACGCCTATCGGCCCAAGGCCAACTCGCGACGGATTATTTCCAATTGCGCGCCCAAGATCAATTACAGTCCTTGTTGAACGATACCGTTCAAGCACAGGAAAAGTCCTTAAAAATCGCCGAAAGCCGCTTTCGATTCGGCGTCGCCGCGAAAGGTGACCTCGTCAGCGCCCAAACACAACTATTGACCAGTCAAGCTCAACAGGTCAACGCCGGCATTCAGCGCGCAATACTGGAACACGCCATTGCAGTGCTCATTGGACAATCGCCCTCCACGTTCTCGCTAACCAACGCAGCAATGCGCACCGACGTCCCGACCATACCGCCAGGCCTACCATCTGCGCTATTAGAACGACGTCCCGATATAGCTGAGGCAGAGCGCAAAGTTGCCGCGGCCAATGCGCAAATCGGTGTGGCGCGCGCAGCGTTTTTCCCGACGCTCACACTCAGCGGCTCGGATGACTTCAGTGGCGGCTCAATTAGCAAATTAATTCGCGCCTCCAATCGAGTCTGGGCATTTGGCCCCTCGCTCGCTCAAACTCTTTTTGCGGGCGGATTACATCGAGCTCAAGCACGCGCAGCCTCTGCAGCATTTGACTTAAGCGTCGACAGCTATCGACAAACCGTCCTTACCGGAATACAGCAGGTTGAAGATCAAATCGCCACCTTGCGTCTCTTAGGAAAACAGTCTGCGCTCGAAGATGCCGTGGTCAAAGCGGCGCAAGAAGCCGAGGGCCTCATACTGAACCAATATAAGGCAGGCACCGTGCCCTACAGCAGTGTCATATCCGCTCAAACGACTACCTTGAGCAGTCGCGAGACCGCCCTGACTGTTTTGCTAGATCGCTTGACCGCCAGTGTTAGCATGATCGAAGCGCTGGGCGGCGGATGGGAGGCGTCGCAACTACGATGATAGAGACATTGACCCATTGGCCTCAAGTTTGGCCCACCCTACTGGCATCCTTTATGGCATCGTTAGTCGAATGCGTCGAGGCGCTTACCGTAGTTTTGGCTGTAGGCACTATACGGGGTTGGCGACCCGCACTGGTTGGCACGGGGGCCGCCCTCGGCATATTGCTTGCATTGGTTGCAATTTTTGGACGCACTTTAAGTGAGATTCCCATCGCGGCGGTACAATTGATTATTGGTACCCTGGTGTTGTTGTTCGGTCTACGTTGGTTGCGTAAGGCGATTTTGCGGTCGGCAGGCGTAATAGCTCTGCACAACGAAGAGGTCGAATACGCCAAACAAGCGGCTTTGTTAGGGAACACCGCGCGTACCAGCACCTGGGACAGGGCAGGCTTTGCCGCTGCCTTTAAAATCGTGATGCTTGAAGGAGTGGAGGTTGTATTTATAGTCATCGCCATCGCAGCAAGCGGCAAAGCGTTATGGGCGGCGACCATCGGTGCCATGGCTGCACTCGTTCTGGTGATTGTCCTAGGGCTGGTGGTACACCGTCCTCTCGCCAAGATTCCAGAGAACGCCTTAAAATTTGGGGTAGGCATTTTGTTGACGACCTTTGGCACGCTGTGGGTCGGCGAAAGCTTGCAAATACAATGGCCATGGGGCGACACCACTCTGCTGCTTTTGTTAGGCGGATATTTTCTGGTCGCTCAAGCGCTGGTCTTCCTGTGTCGGTTCCGTTTCCGCGCTGGCTCCACCTCCCACAATGTAACGACTCACACAAACCGCAACAAGAAAACCCCTCAAGATCTCGGCGCACTAGCAACCGTGATGCACGAAATACTTAGTCTGTTCGTAGACGATGGTGCGTTGGCCAGCGGGATACTTGCTTGGATAGTGATCAACAAGGCTGGCAACCTGTTGGGGATTCAAACTGGGCTTATCGGCGGCGCCTTATTTTTCTTAGGATTTATTGGCCTGCTAGGTTTTAGCACAACTCGCGCTAGCGAAAGCCGGTAACCAAAGAAAACACTTTCCGCGCGATTTTATCGGCATTAGCCTCGGCAAGATTAGCAAGCACCACAACCGTTACTAGAGTCTCAGGATCACGTTCAATGCCGGACCTAAACCCCTGCCACGAGCCGTCAAATTCCAGCACCGAGTGCCCGCCTAGCGTGCTTTGGTCCCAGCCAAACCCATGAGTCGACTCGGGTCTATTACTCGCTTGCTGGCGTCCCCAAAGGGCATCGTACGAGGCACTAGACAACAACGCGCGCCGATCGAGCGCCCCGATCCACGCGCTCCAGTCATCCAAGGACAAATAAAGGCTGCCATCGGCGGTCGCATTGAGCGCCGTTGACACATATTCCTGATTTCGAATTCCGTTACTGGTGCGAATATAACCTGCAGCACGATTAGCAACGATATCAGTGTCGCTAATCACCCGTGCAGTCCGCATCCCTAAAGGTTTGAATACTTCGCGCGCCAGAAAATCACCGTAAAACATTCCGCTCACCCGAGTAACAATAATTCCCGCCAAAATGTAGCCCGTATTATTGTACTTCCACTGACTACCCACCGGGAAATTCAATGGATAGGAGTGGGCCACTTTAATGATCTCATCGTCGCTGTATTCACGCCGATTGTCGAATATGGCGCCGTCCTCGCTATCCACAATTCCCGAGGTATGATTTAGTAAGTGGCGAATAGTGATCGCCTCCCAGCCGGGCGGTCCTTTGGGCAAGTATTTATCAATTCGATCATCGAGCTGCAACGATCCACGCTCTGCCAGCAAAAGCATCGCCGCGGCCGTAAACTGTTTGCCCAATGATCCGCTCTGAAACATCGTCACGCTCTTAACCGGAACACTGTGTTCAACATTCGCCAGGCCGTAGGTCCCTATTCGAACGACTTTTTGATTGCGCATGACTAGTAACGCCAGCCCCGGAATTCGCTCGCTATGCTGCGCGTCGACCATCACATCATCAATAGCATCACTCCACGCAGGTCCACCCAGCAGTGTGGCGACTAGTGCTACCAAGATCTTAAGGTGTATAGTTTTCATTGGTTTAATCTAACTCATCAACATCGGGGCGCGGGATGAAATTCATATACGTATTCTATTTCAGCACAGTTATTGGCCTATTTGTCCTTAATTGTCCAACATTTGCAATTCCTACGACGGACGCCTCCGCGGCTACGACTCTGGAAGATATTGTTGTCACCGCTGAAAAACATAGCGAACCTCTCCAAAAAGTACCTCTCAGTGTAGTCGCGTTCAACACGGAAAATCTGGAACACGCGGGTGTACAAGATTTCTCCTCTCTGGCGGCTCGTATAGCGGGTGTTACGCTCAATTCTGCTGGCCCCGGACGTAGTAGTTACTCGATCCGGGGCATCGCGTCTATTGGCGGAAACGCGCCTACCACCGGTCTCTATATCGATGAGACGCCGATCCTGCCCTCAGGAGGAGATGGAGCAAATGCCAGTATTGATCCGGATTTGTTCGATCTCGCTCGAGTTGAGGTGCTACGCGGACCCCAAGGAACACTTTACGGTGCGAGTTCGATGGGAGGCACGGTTCGATTAATTACTAATCAACCTGACCAAACAAAGGTTCAAGCAGCTTTTAAATCTGACGGTTCTTATACTAACCACGGCAGCGGCAATATCCGCGTGGATGGTATGGTTAACATTCCGCTCGTCGAGAACCGAGTCGCGCTGCGCCTAGTTGCCAGCTATAAAGAATATAGTGGATTTATTGATCGTCAGATCGGCGTTTGGGCACCCGGTCCTCAACAACCTGGATTTCCCGCCTATCCTATTTCCCTCAGCCAACCTACCCAGACAATTCACAATGTAAATACGGAGCGTCGCTCCAGTTTACGTAGCGTCTTAAAAATTATTGCTACCGACGCACTTACTATCACGCCATCAGTTTGGGTGCAGGATTTACAAAGCGGTGCGCCTTCGAATTACGATGTGACCACCGGTCAGTCCGGCGGTCCCCTAGCGCAACAACGGCCGTTCAATGTGTCGGAGGCGTATTCAGATCGATTTGTTCTCAGCAATCTTACGATGACTTACGATTTCGGCTCCGCTAGCCTGCTGTCGACCACATCCTATATGCGCCGAATTGAGACCACACCCGACGATGAAACCGAAGCGCTGGAGCTCAACATTCCTCAGGGCCAATTTGTCGCGAACGCATACGCACCCACGGTCACAACTCGCGAGTTTAGTCAAGAATTACGGTTAGCTTTCAACCCGGCCGAATCGGCAATTAGCGCTGTGGTTGGAGCCTATTTCAACAATAGTAATCGACACTACTTCGTCAATTATGTCATTCCAAACTACGACACATTGTTTCGCAATTCACCAACCTCTATTTTGAAATTTGGGTCTGGACCCTTGGATGATACCAATTACTCTCAACATGGCGACTACTCCCCTAAACAGTCGGCGATATTTACGGAATTAAACTATCAAGTGACCCAAAAATTGCGCGCGACCGCTGGGCTACGAGGGTATGACCTTAAATACACGACAGTACGTTTCGAGGGTGGATTAAGCAATGGAGGCCCTAGTGTATCGGCAGGATCTGCAAAAGATACCGGATTCAATCCGAAAGCCGAACTGAGTTATCAAGCCACCGCTGAACAACTCTATTACACCTTGGCATCTCGCGGCGTACGTCCAGGTGGCGTCAACACCAGCAACCTGTCGCAAAAAGGTTGCGACCAAGACTATGGCCCCTATGGCCCGGACAGCCTTTGGAATTATGAGATCGGCGCCAAAACGCGCTGGCTAGACAATGCGCTCACACTCAATGCGGCCACTTACTATATTCGTTGGAATGACATTCAGCAGGGACGAACCCTACCCTGCTCCTATCAAATTACCGAGAACGCCGGAAAAGCCGTGGTTCACGGCGCCGAAATTGAGGTCGAGGCAAAACTAAATCAAAGCATCCAACTGGGCGCTGGAGCAGGTGTTGCCAAAGCGGTATTGGCCGCCGATGCTCCGTCGGTAAACGGTTTTAAAGGCCAGCAGCTGGAAAACGTGCCACGCTGGAATGGCAACCTATCGGCGAAGTACCTTTTTCATCCGTCGTTGAGCTCCGCAGGTTTCATTAGAGCAGAGGGTCAATATGTCGGCGAATCCTACCCGAATTTCGACCGCACCGACCCAGCAACTTTTCAGCGCGCTTATGCTCTCCTGGATTTGCGAGCTGGCATCACGCGCGGTAGTTGCGAAGCCAATTTATATATCAACAACGTGTTTGACAAACAGGCGGCACTTTCGCGATTTACATCCGATAATTATGACGCATCAACGCGTTCGCGAATATTTACCAATAGGCCCCGCACTATCGGTCTATCGATTACCTGGACTCTATAGTCAAACCGCTACGGCATTTAAGGCTTACTAAGCACAGACTACTGCCTACTTTCTAAAGTTTGCCGAGTCACCCAAAATTCATTACAATGACCTAATGTTATGAATACTGCCGCCCCAAATTCTCGCGCCAATAGTGTTGGCTTGGGCGACGCCATTATCATGGGACTATCGAGTTCCGGGCCATCGCAAACCATGGCGGTTAGCCTTGCAGGACTCATGGCGGTTAGCGGCTACGCCTCCATTATCCCCATCCTTATTTGTTTCATCCCAATGATAGGAATCGCAATCGCCTACCAGCGCCTGAATCGCTGGGATCAAAGTGCGGGGGCAACCTACACTTGGGTCGCCAAGGTATTTCATCCCTACCTCGGCTTTTTGTCTGGCTGGATGATTCTTTTGTATTACACCCTAGGCACCACCACCCTCACAATTCCTGCCGGCATCTATACGCTCGAGCTGGTAGCACCCTCGCTGGTTGAAAACCACGTTGCTATTTTCACTGTTGGTGCGCTATGGAATCTGCTCGTCACTGCGCTGGCGATCTTGGGGCTCAAAATGGTGGCGCGTTTCGAATGGCTCGTAGTCATTTTTGAATATGCTGTCTTGTTAATCGCCGCAGGCATCGCAGCCGCAGCCTTGTGGCATGGCAACACCGCGGCGCCATTTTCTTGGAATTGGTTTTCTTGGGATAGCGTCGGACACATGAAGGGTTTGATGGGCGGCATTTTGATTGCCTGTTTTATGTATTCAGGCTGGGATGCATCGGTGTATGTCAACGAAGAAACAACCGACCGTGCCAATAATCCGGGAAAAGCGGCGCTCGCCAGCGTCGTGATGCTCGCGCTGGTGTATTCCCTCACCACATTCAGTTTTCAAAGCGTGCTGTCACCGCAAGCACTACAGGCGCATGCCGGCAACGTGCTGGCAGCAATCGGCAAGAAATTATTCCCCCCTCCCTGGGATGCTGCGATGGCTCTCGTAGTACTCACCGGCACACTGGCGTCACTACAATCAGCCGTGGTATCAGCCGCACGCATGGGCTTTGCCATGTCCCGCGACCGAGTCATGCCACGATGCTTCCAACAACTCGCCACCCGCAGTTCAAGCCCTTGGGTTGCGACGCTCGCCATGAGCACGCTTAACTTAGGTTTGCTCGCGCTGGCGCTTGGCACTACTGCGATCGCCACGGCATTGACTACGGCCGCGAGCAGCCTAGGCCTCATTTCAATCATATTTTATGGCATAACAGCGGCGGCGGCCGTTTGGCAAGCGCGCAATGTATTAGCCACCAGTACGCAAGATTTCTTGTTAGGCGGGGCCCTGCCGTCAATCGGTGTTCTTTTTAGTATTTGGGTACTCATCGAATCGATGCTAAGTGGCGCTGTAAGCAACACTGTCATGATGTACGGCTTAGGGTCCATAGGATTCGGCGTATTAATCGCCCTGTTTTTACATCGAATAATGGCCATCCCATTTTTTGTCTCCCCAATAAATTCATCCCCAATAGCGACGTCAAAGGATCGACCATGATGAAATACAACAGTCCGGCACGCTCAGTGCGCAGTGCAGAACTCTTCAAACACGCCTGCAAGTTAATTCCGGGAGGCGTCAATAGTACGGCTCGTGCCACCTGGTCGGGCTGGGACCCCTATCCGCTGTTCGTTGATCGAGGTGAAGGCGCCTATTTATTCGATGCTGATGGCCACCAATACATCGACTACTTACTGGGGCTAGGCCCCATGATTCTTGGCCATCGACCGCCCAAAGTCACGGCAGCGGTGATCGAGCAAATCACAACACGCGGTACCATGTTCGCGCTTCCCACTGCTCAAGAGGCGATACTCGCCGAAAAAATTATAGCGGCAGTGCCCAGCATCGATCAGGTTCGCTTGTGTAATACCGGCACCGAAGCCGTGATATATGCGCTGCGTCTAGCACGCACTTTTACGGGTCGAGAGAAAGTGATTCGTTTTGAAGGGATGTATCACGGATTCTCTGAAGGCGTCTATTGGAGCAAACACCCGGCTCTCGATACCGCCGGCCCCGATCACCAACCCATTGCGGTGCCACAAGGACCTGGGTTGTCCAAGTATGCCGGCGAACAGCTCATCATTTTACCGTGGAATGACATCGACGCATTGCGTGAAACTGCCAAACGTAACCCTAATTCCATCGCTGCAATTCTGACCGAACCTGTGATGTGCAATACCGGCTGTATTTTGCCAAAACCCGGGTACTTACAAGCCATGCGTGAAATCGCCGACGCGCACGACATCGTACTAGTCTACGATGAAGTGATTACGGGTTTCCGGCTAGGCTTCGGTGGCGCGCAAGGCCACTATGGCATCACGCCCGATATTTCGGTGTTCGCGAAAGGACTGGGAGGCGGGTATCCAGTGGCTGCGCTTGGCGGACGACGCGACATTATGCAATTAGTGGCGACCGGCACTGTATCAATGGCGGGCACTTACAGCGCCAACGGGATTGCCGTCGCGGCTGCCATTGCGGCTCTCGATGAGCTAGGCGTGCCGGGCAAGTACGAGGCTCTATTTGAACGCTGTTCGCGATTCTATGATGGCCTGAGCGAAATATTTTCGCGTCACGGGTTGCCCGCGCATGTAGTGGGATTGGGGCCAGTCCTACAAGTATGGTTTGCCGAGAAACCCATACACAATTACCGCGATGCGGCGCGCTACGCCAACCATGAGATTTTTCGGCGTTGGTGGGAGGGAATGCTGGAGCGCGATGTGCTGTTCCATCCGGGCGCATTCGAAAATTTATTCGTGTCATTTGCGCACTCGGATGCAGATATTGCAACCACGCTTATTGCAGCCGACCAAGTTGCCGGACAGTTAAAGGCTCATGTCTGATCCGAAATTATTAGAACCGATCACTATTGGAATTGATCTCGGAACCTCATCGATCAAAGTTGTGGCGCTTAAAAATGGCGCACCCGTCGGTGAGGCGTTCGCACCATTCCCAACGTTTAGTGAACTGCCTCACCAAGCGGAGCAAGAACCACAAGATTGGTTGCACTCTACCTCAAGGGCAATGCATGCGCTCAATTCTGAACTAAGTCTTGTTCACGGGCCGCGCTGGACCGAGCAAGTCGCCGCCATCGGCCTTACCGGTCAATTACCCACGCTGGTATGCCTATCGGACCACGGCCCCATTGCAGCGGCGATCACTTGGCGCGATGGTCGCGCCGACGTTTGGGGCACTCAAAAAGTAGGCTCCCGGGAAGCCATGTACGCAGCCACCGGCATGCCCATCGACGCTCGATATCTCGCGCCGATGTTTGAATTTCATTTTGCTAAGCGTCGCAACGAGGTACGTTGCATCTTATCGGCCAAAGACTACTTACTCTCCTGCCTGACCGGCCTTGAAATCACAGAACCCTCGACGGCGGCCGGTTTCGGGGTGTATGACTTACACACGCGTACGTTCAGCGAACAATTATGTAAATTCTGGAATTTGCCCACGGCCCTGCTCCCAAGCATTCGGCCGGCGAATTCATTGGCCGGCCCCCTCAACGCGAACGGCGCAAAGTTACTCGGACTACCCACCAACATCCCGGTCAGCACCGGCGCCGCAGACTCCGTTTCCGCAGCCTACGCCCTAGCGGGACTAGATGAACATATCGTATCCATCAGTTTTGGCTCAAGTACGGTGATAGTGGGCGCATGTCCTGAAATAAAACTCGATTCGAGCGCACGCTACCTTGTCACCCCACATGTCACCGACCGCTGGTACGGTCGTGAAATGGATTTATTAGCAACCGGAACCGGCTATCAATGGTTAAGTAAATTATTCGGATGGAACGACCATCAAATTGATACCCACGCGGCGCAATCAGTCCCAGGTGCCAAAGGGCTAGTATTTCCGCCGTATTTAGCGGGTGGCGAACAAGGTGCGTTGTGGAATCCAAAACTTACGGGCGCGCTATTCGGTCTAACCCTACACCATACTCACAGCGATATCGCACGCGCCTATATGGAGGGCGTATTTTTCGAAATCAGACGCTGTATCGAGGTGTTGGCAGAATCCGGAAAAATTGACCTAATAAAAGCCACCGGCAACCTCACGGCGTACCCGACCAGCTTGCAGATGTTAGCCGATATCTTACAACGCCCCGTCAGTGCCTCTACCAATCGCTCACCGGCCGCCATTGGCGCGGCACTGCTCGCTCAGACGCTAATCGCTCATAGCACCGTAAGCACCCACGCTCCCGCAGCCGCATCGGCGGGCTCATCGGCCTCCATAAAACCGAATCCTGCAAACGCTGATTTATACGCCAAGTTATATCAACGATATCTAGAACGGTCAGCCTTATGCGAATATTAACCGAGAATTCACCGCACGGTTTCACCACTACCGCAGCTAATTGGGTGGCAACCCATCTTAACTCTAAGCCGCAATCGACACTGGCACTGCCCACCGGCCAAACTCCCTTGGGTCTCTACGCACAGCTAGTGGCAAGATCAAAAATGCGCCAATTGAGCCTAGCCTCAGCCTATATTTTCAACCTCGACGAATATTGTGGATTGCCCAAGTCAGACCCGCACAGCTACGCTGCTTTCCTACACCAACACCTAATCGATCCATTGAATTTACACACGCAGAACGTACGCCTACTACAAGGCGATGCTCCAGACCTTCAAGCGGAATGCCAGTCGTACGACGCTGCAATTGCAAAGCATGATGGCATCGACCTATGCGTTCTTGGGTTAGGCACCAACGGCCATATTGGCTTCAACGAGCCACAATCCGCCTGGGATTTGCGTACACATCTGGTCAATTTATCCGAAGAAACCCGCGCCGTACACGCCCGCCAGTCACCCGTCCCGCGGGTAATACCCTCTCATGGGTTAACCATGGGGATACAAACTATTCTAGAAGCTCGCCATGTTCTATTACTGGTCGCGGGCGCCAACAAACGAGGTGCCCGTGATGCGCTGCGCGGTCACTCTGACCCAAGATGGCCGGTCACGAGCCTGTTGTCACATCCTAATTTGACGATTGTCGAACTTTCTTGATCCGCGGCGTAGTAGCAAGCTCAACCGCCTCCACAATAAAACTCGGCGCCGTCTCAAGGCGAAATGCAAAAGCCTTGGCGACAAATATCATTTTAAAGGCATCAATCGGTTGATGCTGGGCAGAAAGGCTAACCCCGGCAACCTCAACCACCCACTCGAAATTCATTAAATTCAATAATTCGTGTTCACGCGCCAAAGCCGGGCGCGACAAAAGAGTCTGTTCTTCACGCGCTTCTTTTAGGCCGTACACACTATCCAGCAATTCATAAAGCGATCCTTTTTCGAGCCGTCGCAAATACGCTCCCAGATCGGGAGCCAATATCTTTGGGATTACCGACAACTCCCAGATTACGGGTCGATTGTTCAGGATGCGCAAACGCGACACTTCCCACACCATCGCCCCCGCAGACAGACCCAAGCGCTTGGCTTCCTCGTCTAACGACACCCGCGCCACACAGCTCAACACACGACTTTGTAACTTGGATCGCGCGTCCAAATGCAAGCCATTACGCAAGCTGCCAATCTTGGTAGTCTCAGCATTGACCCTTGGCCGCGCGACGAATGTTCCTCGACCTTGCTCGCGCCGCACCACCGCCTGCGCGGAAAGCTCCGATAAAGCGCGCCGAACCGTGACAAGACTCACCCCCGCCAATGCCGCAAGCTGCGCTTCGGTGGGCAATTGATTGCCTTCACTCAGTTTTTTTTCGTCGATGTATTGAAGGACGAAGGCAATGGTTTTTTCGTATAGTGATTTCACAGCCGAATTCTACGTCGATATGCCCACTTAACGCGATCTCTCGCTACAATACTCTCCCAACAGGCAAATTAGTCGCGTAGCCAAATTGAGTATGTCATTGCAATGAATAGACTATTTAGCTATATTCGTTGCGGCAATCAATGGGAGATTTCACTATGAGCCGATCCCTCGTCCATTACTTCCCCGCCTGCTTATTCATCGCTCCGTTATGCGTCGCGGCTGAATCAAACGGACCCCCCGTAGGCAGCCCGCAAGCAAACGCTCCGCTAGAAACCATTGTTGTGACGGGTTCCTATATCCGTCGAACTGACACCGAGTCGCCCTCACCCGTCATGCTTTTGAATGCCGATGACATCCTCAAACAAGGCTTTAACAACCTGGCGGACGCCATCCGCTCCATTTCTGCTGATAGCAGTGGCACCCTTACTCAGGCGTTTAGCGGCGCGATGGCGGGCGGCGCGAGCGGCGTTTCATTGCGCGGCCTTTCTGTCGACGCGACTTTAGTTCTTCTTGACGGACACCGCCTAGCGCCCTACCCACTGGCTGATGACGGCCAACGACCCTTCACCGATATTTCGTCGCTGCCACTGGGGATCGTCGAGCGAGTTGAAGTGCTGCAGGATGGCGCCTCCGCAATCTATGGCTCAGATGCCATTGCGGGTGTGGTAAACATAATTACCAAGAAACAATTTACGGGGTTGGACCTCACCGGCGGTATCGGTTCAACCTACCGATGGGACGGCCAATCGCAACGTTTCGCAGCGACCTTCGGAATGGGTGACCTGGCCGCCGATGGGCATAACTTCTATTTCAATGTGGAGTTCCGCCATCAAGAAGCTATTTCTCAAGAAGCGCGCGGCTCGTACATTAAGGCACTTGATCTTACGTCTTATGGAGGGCCTGACCTACGGGGCGGAGTTATTAACGGCAACTTACCCCTAGCCGGAACCACCTATACTGTCCCCGGCCAAGTCGCGCCGCTCATAGGCGGTCAAGCCGCTGACGCCTTTTACCAATTGCCAGGCTGCGCGCCCCAGAATCTCATTCCAAATGGCGGTGGCTGTGCATGGGACACCAATCTCTACAAGAAATTACAGCCACGCACCGAAGGCGTTAATCTTTCGGCTCATTGGACTCAAACCCTTGCGGGAACTTGGTCCAACGCACTCAGCGCTAATTTTTTCTTATCGCAGTCCGAGCAGTACCGCCAACCCGATGCTTACAATGTCGGTATTCCATTAGTCCCCTTCGTATGGTCAGGATCGAAATCCGGCATCGTCAATCAATTTGACACCACCAACACCCAGATCGTATTGCCCGCCAACTCACTCGACAATCCGTTCAACCCATCTAGCCCCTATGCGGCCGCAGCGCAAACATTTTATGGTGCTAACTACGCCAATTACGTCGGTCAACCCGCACTTTTTTACGGCGCGCTAACTGAAATTCCGCCACAGCACACCCTGTATTACACCGATGTCTATCGACTCGTCGACGACCTTACAGGCAGCATCGGCAAATGGGATATTTCAGCGGCGGCCGGTTACGTGCGCGACGAAACTCATGTCACCTATCAAGGCTTCGTCAATGTCAGCGCACTGAACGCCGCATTCGCCAGCGGCACCTACCGAGTGGGTCAAAACGCAAATTTAAATTCGCGTGCCACTATCGCAAGCCTCGTGCCTGAAACTCACGATGTTGCGACCTCCGACATTGCGTTTATTTCGGCGACCGCATCGCGCAAGCTGTTCCCGCTACCCGGTGGCGATTTAGCAGTTGCCGCAGGAGCCGAGGCACGAGTCTGGCAAGAAAATAACCCCGGTCAACCCGGTGCTCCCGAAGGCAATATCCTCATGGACGGCAGTTTTTATGCGAGCGGTTCACAAACTGTGCAAGCCGCATTCATAGAATTCTCGGCGCCCTTGTTAAATTCCCTTGAAGTGGATGCTGCAGGTCGCGTCGATCATTACCAAACAGCCGGCACTTCGCTCACGCCAAAGTTCGGTTTTAAATGGAAAATCCTGCCACAACTCGCCCTGCGCGGAACTTACGCACGCGGTTTTCGAGCGCCCGGGATCTCCGAAAGTGGCAATGCTGGTACCGCCACCAGCGTCGCGCCGGCACCGCTCGATCCGGTCCGTTGCCCCGTCACCGGTTTTGCTGCCGATTGCAGCGGACAAGGCAGTGCGGTCGCTATCCTGACTCGCAGCAATCCGAATTTACGACCCGAGAAATCACGCAGCTTTACGCTCGGTGTCATCATCGAGCCGAGCAAACAGGTTAACTTAACTTTCGATTATTTTAATATCCGACGCACTAACGAAATTACCACCGCTCCCTATAGTACCGACAATGCCATACGGACACCGGTACCAGCCGGCTCCGCGTTACCCGGGCAAATCGTCGAATACATTGTTCCCTACATAAACGCCTCGTACTCGTTGGTATCCGGAGTCGATGCAGAACTTAAAACCAGAATTAACCTCGGGGACTACGGAAGGCTCAATCTACGGCTTGATGTCAATCATCTCATTCAATCGGAACAAACTGTGGACGGCACCACCTTCCATTGGGTGGGTACTGTAGGTCCAACCGCTCTAGGGGGATCCGTCGGTACTCCAGCCACACGCGGTTCGGCGACAATCGACTGGTCTTTGGGTTCGGTATCTACCGGCGCAACCTACAACTACCGCAGTCAAATGCGCGGCATTGACGAATCGATCGGTGGTACCTGTTTACAATTAACCGATCCTAATCCTCATTGCTACGTGGCAGGATTTGGTTACGTCAATATTTACGGCCAATACCAATGGAACTCCCACCTAGATGTCACCGCAACGATTTCTAATATTACCAACCGGTTGCCCCCACTTGATACAGTGACCTACGGCGGCCAGAACTACGACGCATCGCTCGACCAAGCCGGTGCAATCGGTCGCTACATGGAAGCCGCGTTTCACTACCGATTTTAACAAGAGCCTAAAACAATGCCGTGTATCTCATTGAACCGTATTGGACTCACGGCCACGCTGCTGCTTAGTAATTCTGTTTTGACCGCCGCATCTGCGGTAGTCACGATAAACGTCGATGCTACGGAGGCGCCGCGCGGCATCATGTCGGCACACATGCAGATACCCGTCAGCAGCGGACCCATGACCTTGGTATATCCCAAATGGCTTCCGGGTCGTCATAGTCCCGCCGGACCCATAACCTCGCTGGGTGGCCCACGCTTAAGTGCCGACGGTCATGCGCTGCAATGGCGACGTGACGCGATCGATCTGTATGCCTTTCACGTGGATATTCCCGCAGGCGTCACGCAACTCAATGCCGACGTGGAATTATTGACCGCACTGGCGCCCGATGGCGTGGTACAGGGTTTGGAAACACCGCGTTACGCCACCGAGGCATTGCTGATTCTCGAGTGGAATCAACTAATCTTGTGTCCGGCGGGAATACCGAGCGATGATCTCATCTATCGGGCATCGGTTCGCCTGCCTCAGGATTGGAAATTTGCAACCGCGCTAAAAGCCGGCCCTGCGGGCAAAAGCGCCCCATCAGCAAATCCCAGCCCATCAAGCAACGGTGTGGCAGACAACAGGGTTGATTTTGTTCCAGTCTCTCTAACTACCCTAGTTGATTCAACACTACTAGCCGGACGCTACTTTCGTGATTTACCCATAGGCGGAACTCCCGCGGTGACATTACATATAGCAGCCGACACACCCGTCGCGCTCAATATGACACCCGATATTCAAGCGCATTATAAACGCCTAGTACGTGAAGCCACGGCGTTGTTTGGCGCGACCCACTATGATCACTATGAATTTCTCTGGTCCCTCACCGATCAAATCATGCCCGATGGGTTGGAACATCATGAGTCCAGCGACAATCGATCACCGCTGCGCGCACTCCTTGATGATCCCACGCGTCGCGCGGAAGCGAACCTACTACCGCACGAATTCGTTCACTCGTGGAACGGTAAATATCGGCGGCCCGCAGGTCTAGCGACGCCTGATTACCAAACTCCGATGCAAGACGAAATGCTGTGGGTTTATGAGGGACTTACCGAGTACCTAGGCGACGTTCTCGCTACGCGTAGTGGACTACTGACCGAGCAAGAATTTCGCGACGAACTAGCCCGTATTGCGGCCGCAATGAATTCCCACAGCGCGCGTGAATGGCGATCATTACAGGAGACGACAGTAGCCGCGCCATTACTCTACTACCAGTCACGCGCCTGGGCAGCCCGCCTCAGACGACAGGATGATTTCTATCAGGAATCCGCGCTACTGTGGCTCGAAGCGGATACCCTGATCCGCCAAGGGTCCAAGGGCAAACATAGTCTGGACGATTTTTGCAAGCTGTTCTACGGGGCACCTAATACTTCACCCCGTGTTGCACCCTATGATTTCGCCGCCATAGTCAAAACACTAAATAGCGTATTTCAATACGACTGGGCGGAATTCTGGACCGTTAGACTCAATCGTTTACGACCCGAAGCCCCTTTAGAGGGATTGCAAGCTGCGGGATGGCACCTTGAGTTCACAGCAGCTCCGTCAAGTATGCACGTCGCTCATGAGGCGGACGACAAAGATCTAGACTTGCGCTATTCGTTAGGTTTCTATGTTGACGACGAGGGAGCAACCATCGGCGATGTAATCCCGCGCTCTCCCGCCGATCTCGCCGGCGCATCCCCCGGCACTCATATAGTCGCGCTTAACGGCTATAAATGGTCCAAAGAATTATTGCATGACACGCTTGCTGCACAATCAAACGCGCGCGCGCCTCAGGCCGCACTTTCGCCGCTCACTCTATTGGTAGAAAAAGACAATATTTTTAAAACGTTGAATCTTGCCTATTCGGGGGGGGAACGCTACCCGAATTTATCGCGCACACCGAAAACTAAGGATCTACTCACAGAAATCGCGCGACCATTGACAGGCCCTTAAGCGTCCAATGGCAAAGCCAGAGCGCTTGCAATCCTATGGTCCAACCACGAGGCTGTGTTTCGATAGCAATATCCACGCTATTTGGTAGGATGCGCATCAGAAGAATCGGTACACAGGAGCGTATAATATGATTCGCAAAGACCAACGTTTTAATCGAATGTACATCATTATATTAGCGGCACTGACGTTTGCTGCTCCGGCACGCGCCGACGTCACTGTCGATCAGAAAATGACGCTCGATGTCGCCTCAATGATCCGCATGCATGGCACCACGACCTTGAGCATCGCCGCGGACAAACAGCGCAACGATGTCGAGTCGCATTGTGAGGGCATGATGTCCCTGCTCTGTGGAAATCTGCGTAGCGGCGAGATCATCCGCTTAGACAAGGGACTGACTTGGAACTTGGAGCCAGCGAAGAACCGATATCGCGAGGAGCAATTTGCCACGCCTGAGCAACTAAGTCAGATGCGTGCGAAAATGCAGGCAAATCTTGAGAAAATGCGCGCATGCCCGGTGCCAAGTGGGCAACCGGATCAATCCAAGTGCACAATGTCGGCACCAAAAATCGACGTCAAGAAAACCGATGAAAAGGCCACAATCGCCGGCCACGAGGCGCAACGCACACTGGCTACCCTGACGCAGTCTTGCACCGACAAACAGACCGGCGATGTATGCGACACCGTGATTGCAATGGATGTCTGGCTTACCCAGGACACTTTGCCAGGTGCTACTGATCGTGAAACGTTTCAACGAGCTTATGCAAAGAAGCTCGGCCTGGATGATGCAGACGGCGTAATGCGCGGCGCGGCCATAAAATTTCTCGCACCGTATCAGGCGCAAATGAAACAGCTCGCAGCGAAATCAAGTGACCTAAAAGGACAGCCGCTTAGTACCTCATTCCGGATGCTATTTGGAGGTCCGCAATGCGGTGCTGCCACAAAAATGCAGCAAAGTAATTCCTCGGGTGGCAACATCATGGGCGATGCGGGGCAGGCAGGCGTCGACGCAGGCGTCAATTCCACTCAAGGCGTCGCCAACGGCGCCGCCCAGGATGCAATTAGTCGTGTTACCGGAACGAGCATTGGTGGAGCCATCGCCAGTTCGGCCGTTGGCGCATCGGTGGGCAAGCTAATGGGCGGTTTATTTGGTAAGAAAAAATCGGCTTCCCCAGCGGTTGACAGTGTTGCGCCCGTTGCAGATAAGGATCCATTTCCGAAACTCGTGCAAATGGCTAGGTTTACCGTAGAAACAGTGAGCATCAAAACCGATCCGCTCCCCGCAGATCATTTTGAAGTGCCGGCAGACTGGAAAAAAGTGACACCGAAAGCTAGCAAGGGCGGCGATGAGGAATTTGTCTGTCCGAAGTCAGGCGGTTAAGCGCGATATTACTTGCGTAATTGTTGAACGACCCGTCGCTGCCACGTTTGAGAGAAGGAAGACGACCATACCTGAAACGCTCCCGGACGCGTTTATCCCGGCTTTCGCTTCCGATGAAAATAAATTGCTGCAATGGTCAACTTTTATTCGCGACCTATATACGGAGAATCCACCGCTGGACATAGTGATTTCTGAACCAGCTGCTTTTGTCGGCCCAATAGTGGCAGAAGCCAGAGTTCTCCTGCAAAGACGCGCGACTTCTTCCCGAGGAGGCGACTGACTGGTCAACTTGCGATTCCCGATCTTCGGGTACGCCAAGGCAAATCCGCAGATCGCCGGGCGGCCGGCTACGCGCCCAAAAAAACCTCCTCAATGCGTGTCTTAAAAACCCGCGCGATTGCAAACGCGAGCGGCAAGCTCGGATCGTAGCGACCTGCTTCAATCGAATTGATCGTCTGCCGCGAAACATTGAGCTCATCGGCCAGCTGTGCCTGCGTCCAACCTTTCTCGCCGCGCAGTTCACGCAGCCGATTTTTCATGAGCACATGTTACTAACCCCGAATTTCCTGCTAAATATGCAATTAGCTAGACCCCACAACCCAATAATCAAGGGAAATATGACGGAAATTGACAACCGCGGGGCACCGAGCGATTCCAAGTAGCTATAGGTCATACCGATGAAGGCGCTCAGCAGCGCCGCCGCTGCGTAGGAATACAGATGGATGAGTCGCTCCAGTTCGTCGAGTCGGGTCAGCAATCGAGCCATCGCCAACAAAATCATTCCCACCGGCAAGGCCGGGAGGACCGTCATAACAATATGCAGTAGTCCAGTAGGAGCACTGACATAGGGTTGGAGCAATGCCACCGCAGCCATGACGATCATCGCGGCGCTAAATTCTTTGAAGTAACTACGCCGATACCACAGCATCTTTTGCGTATCTGAATTTGCAATCATGTTGATCTCCCGATTTATCGAATGTGCCGCGCAATTATGGAAAGCATCCTTTCCATATAATCTAGCTGGATTCGCCTTATTTGTAAAGTTTCCTTTACTTTTTGACTAAACAATAGCCTAACTTGGAATAGTCTTGACTAAAAACAAATTGGCTTTAGAATAGTCAAATGCGCTATCTGACCCCGTATTTGCAGCGTGACCTTGCCAGAAAAATGGTTTTGCTTGCCGGCCCACGGCAATGCGGTAAGACAACGCTCGCCAAGTCTCTGATGGATTCGCGAGGCGAATATTTAAGCTGGGATATCGCGCGCGACCGAAAAATTATCCGCGACATTGCATGGCCCAAAGATGCCTCACTCGTCATTCTGGATGAATTGCACAAGGCACCGAAATGGAAAAATTTCCTGAAAGGCGTCAATGACGAATTCGGCAACATCCCGCCCCTACTGGTGACCGGCAGTGCGCGACTCGATGCATTTCGCAATACGGGCGATGCCCTAACTGGAAGGTATTTTTTTTATCGCTTGCACCCAATTGATGTTGCCGAATCAAAAATATTTCTGCCGCAGGCGACTTTGCAGGAACGACTCAACCAATTGCTCGTCACTGGCGGTTTTCCGGAAGCGCTGCTGAACCCAAGGGATGCTGCTCGCTTGCGCAATGACCGCATGGAACTGGTAACCCGCGAGGACCTGCTCGACTTGTCGCGCGTAAGCGCATGGCGTGGTGCTACCGATCTGGTGGAACTCTTACGCGAGCGAGTCGGCAAACCAGTTAGTTATGAAAATCTAGCGAAAACCTTAGGGGTGTCCGCACCCACTGTCAAAAACTGGGTTGGGTTATTAGAAAAACTCTACTTAGTGTTTCTACTCCCTCCCTACTCGACCCGCTTGTCGCGCAGTATTCGCAAAGAACGACGGGTGTTTTTTTTCGACTGTGCGTCAGCCTACGACGACTCTGGAGGCGCACAGTTGGAAAATTTGGTCGCCTGCGCACTGTTAAAATTTGCCAATTTCAAAAAAGATATACGCGGCGAGAATTGTGAGTTGTACTATTTAAGAGACAAGGAGCATCGGGAAATCGATTTTGTCGTAACTGTCGACCGCAAGGTCGACCAACTGATCGAGGTCAAAACATCGGATACTTCACTGAGCAAAAGCCTTACCTACTACACCGAGCGACTCAAGCCACGCGAAAGCCTGCAACTGGTGCTGCACCTAGATCGCGCCCAAGAAAAAAATGGCAGTAAGATGCTACCCTTAGGCCCGTGGCTGGAATGCTTGCCGTACACCCAGGAATAAACGCCTGGCACCCTTCGAGCTTCGAGTACTACCCGGCAAGCCCCATCACCAGCACCACGGTAATGCCGCAGGGACAAAGATAGCGCAACGAAAACATCAAAAGCTGGCGCATCGCCGGCGAGAGCCCGCTCAGTTCCGCTTCCGGCACGAGCTGACCTAAACGCCAACCGAAAAAAACACTGATTAGTAGGGCCGACAGCGGCATCAGCACATTGGAAGCCAAGAAATCCACCAAGCCGAAAAAATTTAAGGTGGCAAATCGCGGCATCGAGTGAAGCGGATGCCAATCGGCGAGCCGTCCAAATGACAACACCGAACCCTGGCCAACCAGCCAGCACGCCACCGCCGTAGCGCACGCTGCGACTTGGCGCGTAAGGTTGAAGCGTTCATGCAGCCATGCAACCCACGGTTCTAGCAAGGCGACGGACGGTGTGAATGCCGCCAACACCAGAAGCGCAAAAAATAGCGCGCCAATGACGCGGCCACCCGGCATTTCGGCAAAGGCCACCGGAAGCACTTGGAATACCAACTCGGGTCCCTGAGCGGGATTTAGACCGTAGTGAAATACTAGCGGGAAAATAGCCACGGTCGCAAGCAGTGATACTACAAAAATCGATCCCACAACGGCAAGCAAGTTACGGCCTAGCGATTCGCCTGCCCGCATATAAGAACCGTAAGCAATTAATATTCCGGCGCTAACACCAACCGCAAATAAGGCTTGACCTACAGCACCGAGCACCACGGCGGGCGTCAATCGACTAATGTCGGGAGCGAATGCGAACTGTAACCCACGCACGACATCGCCATTCACCAGGGAGTACCCGACTAACAGCAATAAAATCACCAGCAATAGCGGAGCACGCCAACGGTTGGCCCACTCGACACCGCGATTCAATCCGCGCGCGGAAACAATGGTGACTAGAGCGAGAAACCCCAACTGCCACAACGACACTGTGAGCGAGTCGGCGGTGAAGGACTGGAATTTGGCCACCACGGCGGTGGTTCCACCCGTGGCGTAGTGACCGGAAACAAAGAACCACGTGTAGGCCAATACCCATCCGGCGATCACCGTGTAATAGGTGGTGATAAGAAATCCGGCAATGGCACCGCACCAGCCAACCACATTCCAGCGTGTAGAAAATCCAAACAGTTTCGCGATTGATCCAGCAGCGCGCTGCGGACTAAGTCGCGACCACCGTCCAAGCACAATTTCGGCGATCAGAACTGGAGCGGCAATGACCAGACAAGCGGCTGCAAACACCGCGATAAAGGCAAACCCACCGCCAGCACCCGCCAGATACGGAAAACGCCAGATACTGCCCAGCCCGACGGCGGCTCCAACGGCACTGAGCGTAAAGCCGATACCGGAGGACCAGCGTTGATCACTCACTACGAAGTAATCGCGATCACACGCGCCGGCAAGCCTGTATCACCGTCCGGTTTAATCTGATTATGGTTAACCTCAAGTAGGTGACTATCTTGCGGATAATAATTCATGGTAGTCGCCAGCCCAGGATCAGTATCGTTAGTGTTGGCGAGCGCTCCATTTACTAACAGCGCTGCGCCAAGCGTACCGACCGATAAGACTTTAATCTTATTCACCGCATGCCTCGCTAAATCTTTTAGAACTTGTAGTTCAAATGCACTTTCACCCAACGCGGCATACCCGGATAAACTTGCGCCAGCCCATTGATTCCAGTGTTGTCAAAACCCATCACCCCATAGTGCTTATTCGCGAGATTGTCCACGGAAATACCGGCCTCCCATTTGGCACTCGCCGGTGTAAAATTGATACGTGCATTGGCCACACCGAAGGCTGCTTGTTCGACGGTTGGCGTATCTGACAAATTGAACCAGAAACGCGATAAGTAATTGCCGTCCACTTGAAAAGCGAGTTTCCCGGTACCTACCGATAGCGTATACCGCGCCATAGCGTTGCCCGACCAGCGCGGTGCGTTGCCCGGCGTGTAGTTCCCGTACACCGCTTTTCCGGCCACCGTGCAGCACAAACCCGGCACATTTTTTACAACCGCATCAACGTATGAGACGCCAATGCCGAAATGCCACAACTCGTTGGGAACCCACTCCAATTCTGTCTCGACACCTTTGTGAGTGGCTTCGGCATTCTTGACCAACTGATTGAGGCTGAGGGTGTAAATCAGGGCTTGATAATTATGATAATCGTAGTAATAGGCCGCGCTATTGAGTCGCAGCCTGTGATCAAGATACTCGGATTTCCAACCCACTTCATAGGACGTGAGTACCTCCGGGTCAAATTTCAAATCCAACACCTTACCAATAGTGGCCGGAAAAAGTGGCGCGGAAAATCCGCCACCTTTTACGCCACGGTTGTAGCTAATATAACCGAGCTGATCAGCGGTGAAATGAAAGTCGACCTGAGCTTTGCCGCTGAATAGGTTGTCAGACCGGCCTTCCGCCAGCGTCTGCAGCACCGCATTTGCCGGCCGGGTCAAAACGGTGGTCTGACCGATTGTGCTCTGCGGGTAATACTCGTAGGGATACCAATTGTAGTTGTAATCTTTGCTGTCATAGGTGTAACGCAAACCGAGTGTAAAACCGATTAAATCGGTGGCCCGGTACTCGACCTGACCAAAAGCCGCGTAGGACTTGGTCACTAGTTGGTAGGGCGCAATCGTCGCCGGCATACCGCCGTTAGGATCAGGCAACGCCCCATTAGCGTAGAAATTTAAAGCATTACCATAAGGCCACGGTCCTGCGGCCACGGAATAGGCGCTGTAGGTCGAGTTTGGATTCGATGGGTAATTAAATTGCTCGGCACCAAAGAATGCCGGCCCCTGCCAACCCTCGTAGTAGTTACCGTCAATGTGCAGCCCGTAAACCCCCGCGGTCCAATTCAGTTGCTTATCGCCGCCGTTCAGCCGCAGCTCTAGCGAGCGCTGAGTAACATCGCTACCGTTAAAGAATTGAAACACAGTATAGGGTGAGGCATCGGAATCCTCCTGATACTGCTTCTTGAGCGCTGAATAGTCGGCAATCCCTGTAAAAGTTGCGAAACCCAGATCGCTACTGTACTTGGCCGTCAGTCCGCTGGTCTTGATTTTCGCGAAGCCACTGAGATTGTCGCGAATAGTAAAAGGACCGCTATTGGTAAGGCCACTGGCGTTGCAACCGTTACAGGTTCCCCAAAAATTCTGATTGGCAGGCAGTAATGTGTTGTAGCCGTTAGCACCGGGCAACGTGGCATATTCTTCCCACGAACCCGCGTGCACATCTGCGCGACTGGCACGACCGACAAACAGCAACTCGCCATTGCCTAGGTTCTTGAACAACAGCTGGCCGCGCATCGACCAATCGTTGCCGTTCTCCGAATCGGAAGCGCCACCTGAAATATTATGAAACAGCGGATCGTAATGATTACTCTGGAACGAAACACGGCCGTCTACGGCTTGCCACAGTTGACCATTGACCGCACCTTCTATGTGCGTCAGATTTCGCTCTCCGACCGTCACATTCACAAAGCCACCGTCCTCGTCGGTAGGCCGTCGCGTTATGAAATTAGCTAGACCGCCGGTCGCATTCCGCCCGAACAAGGTGCCCTGGGGGCCGCGTAGCACTTCCACGCGCTCCATATCGAACATGGTAAATGCTAGTCCGGCCATTTGACTTACGTACACGTCGTCAACGTAGATTGCCGCAGGGCTTTCTTGGTGGTCAGCAAAATCATTTTGCGTAACGCCGCGAATTGACAGACTAAAAGAAGACGGCCCGTTGGGCTGGGTAAGCACGACCGCCGGCATGGTTTTAGTAATATCGCTGGCCGTCACCGCACCCAATGCCTCCAGATCCGCGCCCGTCATAACCGACAGCGCGATACCGACGTCTTGAGAGTTCTGCGCACGCTTTTGCGCCGTCACCACGATTTCTTCCAGAGCCACCGCAGGCTGCGAAGCCACTGTCGTCTGCTGTGCGTGGACTGACGCGGAGAATCCCCCCCATGTACATGCCATCAATGCAACTGCCGGAATAGCATTGCGTAGCAGGGTAACAGTTGATCGATTAGGTGTTTGCATGGTCTTCCCCTAAAGTAATACTTCGCTATATTCTATAAATTATCGATTCGACGCAACGACGTGCTTACCCGCAGTAGCGCATACTCAACTCTACGATCCCGGCTTCATCAACGGCGCGACCTCGCTGGTCCAGCCATAACGATCCGGTGCCCGCCGCTCCTGAATTGCCAGCAATTGATCGCGCAAAATGCGTGCACGTCCATCGACTATATTAGGTTGATAACGGCAACCGTCGGCGTCGCCGATCACGCCAATCGGAGAAACGATAGCTGCCGTACCACAGGCAAAAACTTCACTGCACTCACCAATCGATATTTGGCGCAGTAATTCGGCTATCGGCATCGTCCTTTCAACAATTGTCCAACCGTGCGCACGCGCCAACACAATCAGCGAGTCTCGGGTCACTCCTGGCAGAATCGAATCATTGAGGACCGGCGTATGTAGTTCGTCACCGATCACCGCAAACAAATTCATACCCGATAGCTCTTCAATATTTTTTCGCGTGGTCGGATCGAGCCACAGCGCTACGGTGTAGTCATGTTCCACGGCACGGGTCGAACCCAACAATGAAGCGGCATAATTCGCGCCAGTCTTTGCAGTCCCCACACCGCCGGCGGCGGCCCTGACTTGCTCGCGTTCAATCAATACCTTCATCGGACCAGATGAATATATTTCTGACGGATTCGCGATCACCATGAATCGGGCACTGTTCGAGGCACGAACCGCGTAGCCAGGTTCAGTGCCGATTAAAAACGGCCTTATATAGAGCGATTGCCCAGACTTGCCGGGAATGATGTTTGTGCAGGCACCGACTACGGCGTTCACTGCTTCGAAAAACAGCTGTTCCGGTACCGAGCGCATCGCTAGTCGTTCAGCGGACCGTCGCAAGCGAGCGTAATTATCTCGAGCTCTAAATAGGTTGGCGACCGGACGGCCGACTCGATAGGCCTTCATTCCTTCAAATACTTGCTCGGCGAAATGCAAGGCACGGGCACCCGGCAGAATTTCGATAGGCCCATAGGGCAGTAGCTCGCCTTGGCTCCATTGTCCATCACTGTAGGTAGCGCTGTACATTACCGGTGCCAGCACTATGCCGAAGCCCAGCGACTCCGGTAATCGATAGTCGGCCAGAGCTTTCCACACGCCATCCCGTATTAAAAAGTCTGCCATAATTCGCACCTAAATTGACTGCAGCAATCCGCCGTCGCAGGCAATAGCCTGGCCGGTAATATAGCCAGCCGATTCGGAGGCCAGAAACGTCGCCACCGCCGCAAAATCCTGCGGCGTACCAATGCGACGCGCCGGAATCTGCGCAATTAACTTGGCTTCGTCCAAGCGCAATTCCGCCAAACGTTCGGTCAGCGTATAACCCGGCATCAGCGCATTGACGGTGACTTGGTCGCCGGCCACTTCTTTACTGAGCGTGTTGACCATTCCGTGCAAACCGGCACGAAGCGAGTTCGATAACATGAGATTCGCCACCGGTTCACGCGCAGCCACTGAGGTAATTACCAATATCCGACCCCAACGGCGCGCACGCATGGCCGGAAGTGCAGCACGGATAGCACCTACGCTGCTCATCCACAAGCCTTCGAATGCCGCTCGCCAATCCGCATCGGACAAGTCGGCGAACAATCCAGGCGGCGGCCCTCCCGTATTAACAATTAAAATATTCAAGTGTCCCAGACGTTTTTCAGCCTCGCGCACCACATCGGCCGCTGCGCCGGGGACCGATAAATCAGCGGCCAAGGTTTCAGCACCCAATTGCGCGGCTGCCGCGGTTAGGCGCTGGCTATCTCTGGCACAAATAGCAACACGCGCCCCTTCGGCGATCAACGCCCGAGCGACCGCCTTACCCAAACCACTAGAGCCGCCCAATACCAGCGCACAGCGCTTTTGTAGTCCGAGGTCCATCAGCGTTGCAGGTAGGCGTCGGTTCCGGTCAGCCAATCCTGACGCGGCGGGCAGAACACATCCACGTCCAGCGTATCCTCCAGCGCCAAGGCTCGATGCGGAACATTGGCGGGGATTACCGCCACCTCACCGGCACGTACTGTAATTTCGCGCTCATCGTTGGCGCCGAACCACAGACGCAGCGCGCCCTCAAGGATGTAAGTGAGTTGTTCGTTATCATGTGAATGGCGAGGAACATCGTCGCCTTTTTTCAAATACACATGCGCGATCATCATCCGCTCGCCGGTAATGAGCCGCCGAGTGATCGTGCCCTTGAGTGGTTCCGCTGGGATTTGATCCCAACGATGATGGGTGACGCTGTTGAAATCTACGTTGCTCATAGGTGCCCTCGTCAGCCGGAAAAACCTTACGGTCTAGTGAAAAGCTCTTTAATTAAATTGCGGGTCAACAGCCACATCAAGCCGGTGTCCACACGCTTAGTCTCATTGACCAATCTCACGATCCCCAATAACTCCGAGTATTGTCGTCATAAACTGCACACACTTTAGATGTTGCATCGCAGTATTCGATTGACTGGCGACTAACGTTCATATCTGCACTCACATCCAGTGAGTCCTCCCGTAAATTCGAATTCTAGGTGACATTAAACTATCATCGGTTCAACATGTTGTAAAGACACCCCCAAGAGGTCGTACAACATCTGGCCACATGATACCTTACGGATAATATAGGATTCCAACCAATTCGGGCTCAAAGAACCGTCGCTGCTATGCATAGAACCTCTCCGGCAGAATCACGTCAAACAGGCGGCGATCCCGACGATCGCTTTATAAATCTGGGCGAACAAGCCTACCGGCTGATCCGCTCGGATATCTTGTTTTACCAGCTGATTCCCGGCAGCCGAATCTCCGAGGCATTGCTCACCGCACGTTTTAATCTTGGCAAAGCAGCAGTCCGGACGGCGTTAATGCGCCTGGTGCAAGAAGGCTTGGTCGACAAGACCGATGAGCGTAGTCCACGGATCGCGGCGCTGACGCTCAAGGATGTGCGCGATATCTATGGGCTACGGCTTCTCCTTGAACCACGCGCCGCGGAATTCGCGGCCGCCACCGTTCTCTCGGAACCGGACTTGGAACGTTTACAAAAAATATCACTGAACCGCTACGAACTGACCAGCCATGTCGACCTAGTCGATTTTCTGCAAGCCAATCGCCAATTCAATCTCATTGTTGCCTCGTATTGCGGCAACGAACGCCTCGCCGCCACACTCAAACAACTTCAAGATCTTACGCTGCGCATCTTATACGTCGGTATTCGCAGCTTAAACGTGTCCGAATGGTTTCAATCAACCCATCAACAAATTGTACATGCGATCGCGAGTCGCGATGGGAAGCGAGCCGCCGATTTATGGGCTACCGATTTGCGCTACGGCGAACAGCTGATCACTGAAGCCCTAACGACGCTTCCAGAATTAAGCGAAGTGAACCTTGTTGGCGCGTCTCTGCCTGCGACATTTGCCGTCTCGGGCAGCAAACCGACCGGCCACCGATAATTCCACTATTCGCTGCTTACCCAACATCAAGCGAGCCTGTTAGTTCTGCGTACGACCAGCGAACCGACCCACTGACCCATCGCTCGCTTATCGATCCCGCTGCAAAAGCCTATATTAACAAGCTACTATACTCACCCAATGGGAGTGGCGGAGAAGGTGGGATTCGAACCCACGTGCCGGAATTACCCGACCATCCGATTTCGAGTCGGCGCCGTTATGACCACTTCGGTACCTCTCCAATTAACTTATTCCTTTTCTGCTCGTGATGCACTAAGCACCATCCGCCTAAAAAGCTCTGCCCAGTCACGGGCATTCACCCACTCTGGTATTCTAGCGCATCGAGATTAACCTAAGGAGTCCAAATTATGGCCCTGCGAGTTAAATTGACTTTAGCGGCATTTGCGCTTCTAGGGACGAGTTCAGCATCGACGTTGTTGATAAGCCCTCTGAGGTCTTTAGCGGACGTTCCTAGCCCTATTGCGCCTAACACGCAAGATAAAGGCATCTCCTACGCTATGGCGGGTGGGGATCTCAGCGACGTTTCCGATCGAAGATTTGTTCGCCATTTACATAATCGGCTTCCCCGCTACCGCCAGTGGTTCGAGGAAGCGGCCACCCAAAGCAGCCAGGATTGGCAGCTATTGGCTGCCATGGGCTATCAAGAGTCTAAATGGAACCCAAAGGCTACCTCACCTCAAGGCGCCATTGGGCTCATGCAATTGACCCTAAAAAGCGCTAGCGAGTCCCAGGTCACCCATCTTACTGATGCCCATGAAAGCATCTTGGGTGGCGCACGTTATTTTCAACGCATGTACCAAACCATCCCGACACATGTACCAGAACCCGATAGAACTTGGTTTGCGCTAGCCGCCTACAATATTGGTTATGGACATGTAGAGGATGCGCGAATACTCGCACAAAAGGCCGGGCGCAATCCAGATTCTTGGACCGACGTTAGTGAATTCTTGCCGCTGTTATCACAGCAACATTGGTACGCCCAAACAGCAAACGGCTACGCTCGCGGATCCGAACCGGTTCACTATGTAGAGGGCGTCCGTAGCTATCGAGATCTGCTGGATCGAGTATCGGGCGGCGTATCACTCAATTAATTTACCGATGCATCGCATCTAACGTCGCGTTGCAAAAAAGCCCCGCAATAAAATCCCGCTCTCATCACTACACACGCCACCGAATATATCAATTAGATGCAACAATCGAGTCTCGCGCGGCAAATCAACCAAACTGCCACAGGCCCCCGCTTTCAAATCCCACGCGCCAAACACGACTCGCGCCACCCGCGCATTGATAAGGGCCCCAATGCACATCGCACAGGGCTCCAAAGTCACATACAAAGTGGTCTCACTCAATCGATAATTTAACTCGCGCAAAGCCGCTGCGCGAAGAGCAACAATTTCCGCATGAGCAGTCGGATCATGGGTGCTCACCGGGCGATTCCAACCCTCCGCAATCACCTCATTGCCCCGCACTAACACCGCCCCGACGGGAACCTCTTGCTCGGCCTCCGCGCGTCTTGCTAGATCGAGCGCCCTCTTCATAAAATCAATATCACTGTATGGACTCATCGACCTAGTGTAGCGCCAACCTCGATTCTCTGCGGTAAGCCGAAATTCGCTACAACGATTTTAGCGTCAGTACGCTCTACCCAAATCTGTCCCGGCCGATACCAAACCAGCAGTACTTTTCCGAACTCTTGTGGAAGTGTGAGGCGCACATTTTTTTATATCACGGCTACTCACGAGGTCAGCATGGATTTCGACTGGAGACTCATGCACATGTGCACTGTCCCCAACCATTCCTTCCATCACCTGTCGCCGCATCATAGCCTGAATGCGAGCAGGTTCCGGCCAATCCCAGCCGGTAGGCACCGCCCCACCCGTCTGGCTCTGTATCCGCAATTGCAAAGCGGAAAATCGAATCGCTGCGAGCGCCAAGTCTCCGGAGAGATTTCAAAAAGCACTTGCATTTTATTACACCTTATGGTGTAATGTATTCCATGGAGCAACTGACAAACGTTTTAAGCGCCATTTCTCACCCAACTAGGCGCGCGATTATTAGGCGGCTCGCAAATGGACCTGCCCGATTCCTGGATATTGCTAAACCGTTTTATGTGGCTTTAAACGCGATTACCAAGCATCTCAAATTGCTTGAGCGCGCTGGCTTGATCGAGCGTGAAAGGCGAGGCCGAGAGGTTCTGATTTCCCTACGTCCCGAGGCGCTTCGCCTGGTAGCGGATTGGGTGCACGAATATGAACGCTTTTGGAATGAGAAGCTCGATGAGTTCGAGGGCTATTTCAATCAACAACATCAGAGTAAGAAGTAATGAACAACGCAAAGACCATTGAAGTCACGATTGAACGAACCATCCCTGCTTCACCAGGTGATGTGTTCGACGCGTGGCTGAATCCAAAGATCCCGGGCAATCCCTGGAATATGGCCGACAAGCTCCTGTTGAATCCAACGGTCGACGGGTTCTTCTACTGGGCGATCAAGGGGACTCCTCATTACGGGCGCTTTACGGCTGTTGAGAGAGCCGCCCGGCTTCAGCATACCTGGATGTCTCCGAATACTTCTGGGCTGGAGTCGACGGTGAGTGTGACCTTTAAGGCGAAAGGCAAAGACACCCTTATGACCCTAGTGCATTCCGGCCTTCCAGACACGGACGGTGGACGCTCGCACGAGAAAGGTTGGAACTACTTTCTGGATGGCTTTCAAAGCCAGTTGGCGAAGTCTGGCGTCGCCTGATTTGCGGGCCTAAAGGATTACGACTATGAAATTTATTCTAATTTCACGACACACAAACGGCACAGAGATTCCTGAAAACGAACGAGAGCAGAACCTGCAGGAGATGGGCGAGTGGATCGCCTTACTCAAGCCCACTCTGGCGATGCCAATCAGGGGTGGGACAATTGTTACTGCAAACAGTGTTGCGCAATATAGTGGGGATATCGGCGGTGCAATCGTTTATGAGGCCGACAGTCTTGATCACGCGGTAGCGCTAGCCAAAAGGTCTCCCGGCCTGAAACACGGCTTCACGCACGAAGTCTTCCCAGAGATCTCACTTAGTCAGGCGGCACACTAGAAGGGTTCTGATGAGGCGTGACCATGCACGGATATTGCTCTAGCCCCTGTTAAACGATTTGCCATCCAGAAACGGTAAGGTTCTCGGATATATTGCCTAGATACTCCCCGTTATCCAACGCGAATATCCACGGTTACCTAGGGAAGCGACCTGGTCATTCGCACTCAATCGTCTGCTGCACGTATAAGCATCCGTAAGACATAAATTTCTTGTCGGACTGTTGCAATTTTACCGTCATTTCCACCGTCAGAATATTCCGCTTGAGGGCGATAGATGGCGATGGATGCCGGAAAGGTCTTTCCGGGTCGGCTACTGCATCAGATAGTCACCAATAGTGACTATAATTTCGATTTCGTAAACCCAGACTTGCCAAAGGTTTATAGAACGACTATTTTAGTCACCATGGGTGAGTCAACGAAAGGAAAGCTAAACCGGCTTCTAGCGAAACTGGGGGACACCACCCTCGTTTCTAGCCGGTGGCTGCGCGCTCACGGCTACCCCAGCAATCTTGTCGCCCGCTACATGGCAAGCGGCTGGCTCCAATCGCCCGCCCGCGGCGTCTACATCCGTAAGGGCGGCAAGCCGACCTCGGAAGGTCTCGTGCACACCCTGCAGTCACTGGAACAACTCCCCCTCCACGTGGGCGGTCGATTCGCATTGGCCCGCCAAGGACATGAACACTACCTCCGACTGGGCGAACCTGCGACTCTGACACTTTACGGTCCATCAAAGTTGCCGGCCTGGTCACGCAAGCTCCCTCTGCGCGAGCGCGTGCAGGCATGCGGCAACGGTCCGTTCGATTGGGTGCCACTCGCCTTAAGCCCCGAAACACTCGACGCGACATTAAGTGCGCAGGGACTTGAACGCGTGGCGGACGCCACCAGCGCGGTCGGGGTCGTCTACTCCACTCCAGAGCGGGCAATACTGGAACTTTGCGACGAGACACCGGACAGTGCCCTAGTGCACGAAGTGAATGCCATCATGCAGGGACTTGCGACGCTCCGGCCGCAACTCGTCAGCACGTTGCTCCAGCACTGCAGCAGTATCAAAGCGAAACGACTGTTCCTCGCGCTTGCCGACCAAAATCGCCACGCGTGGCTGGCGCACGTGGACTTGCGGGGCGTGAATCTCGGGCACGGCAAACGCGCGCTAGTTCAAGGCGGCAAGCTGAACACCAAATATCAGATAACACTGCCCACCGACCTCGATGAACCACTGGGATAATCGTTACTCCGAGCGCGTGAAGCTTCTCGTAGAGATCCTGCCAACGCTCGCAAAGGAGAAGCGCTTTGCGTTGAAGGGTGGCACGGCCATCAATCTCTTCGAGCACGATCTGCCGCGCCTCTCCGTCGACATCGACCTGACATGGCTGTCCGTCGGCGATTTTGCGCAGGACGCACAAGACATCTCGGGTGCGTTGGAAGCCATCGGCGAGCAGCTGCGCTCCGGACCGCTACGACTGCAGCTGCAGACTAGCGGAACCGAAGCCACGGGAATCCACCGACTGATTGCGAGCCGCAACCGTTCACGCGTGCAGATCGAGACCACCCCTGTGATGCGCGGCACAGTCCATCCAGTGCGGACGATGCGCGTGCAGCCCGGAGTCGAACGGGACTTCGGCTTTGCCGAGATGCAGGTGCTCGACTTCGCGGACCTCTATGCCGGCAAGCTCTCGGCGGCGCTGTCGCGCCAGCATCCTCGCGACCTTTTCGACATGCAGCCGCTGCTGGACGGCGACAAGCTCGATGAAAGACTGTGGCGAACCTTCCTCGTCTATCTCACCTGCAGCCCCAAACCCGCTGCAGAGATGCTGGCACCGAACGAGCCACGCGATTTCGAGCAGACGTTCGCCGCGCACTTTCAGGGCATGACCGCGGCGCCAGTCACAGCCGCTTCGCTCCTCGATGTGAGGGAACGACTGCTCAACCGCATTACGGAATTTCTTGATGAGACGTCGCGCGCGTTCCTCGAATCCGTCGAGCGCGAAGCGCCCGACTTCGACCTCATCGAACTTCCGCACGCCGCCGAGTTACCCGGCGTGCGTCGAAAGCTCGCCAACTTGGGTCAACGCTCGGCAGCGAAGCGCGCATCCGACTACGATCGACTGACCGCTGTCCTTGCTAATCGACGTTCGACCTGAGAACGCCGGCCGACATACACGCTATAGATGACTCCGTTCTTGCTCCGCCAGGGTGATAGACAGTGGACAGAAAACCAATCAAGTCCCCCCGGCAGGCAGCGAATTTTTGCCAGTATTGCCCAGCAACTCAAGGTTCACTGTCGCAGCCGAGCATGCCACACTGAGTAAGCGCCCCTCTCACTCCCACTCAATCGTTGCTGGCGGCTTGCCGGAAATGTCGTACACCACCCGCGATATCCCCGGCACTTCATTGATGATCCGTAGCGCCACCCGATCCAAAAACTCATAGGGTAAATGGGCCCAACGCGCGGTCATAAAATCAATGGTCTCTACCGCACGCAGTGCAATCACATAGTCATAGCGCCGTCCATCGCCCATGACGCCCACCGATCGCACCGGCAAAAATACCGCGAAGGCTTGGCTCACTAGGTCATATAAATTTTGCAGGTGTAGCTCTTCGATAAAAATCGCATCTGCACGACGCAACAAATCCGCATAGGATTTTTTGATTTCGCCCAAAATTCTAACGCCTAGGCCTGGCCCCGGAAAGGGATGCCTAAACACCATCGCTGTCGGCAATCCGAGCGCTACCCCTAATTTACGCACTTCATCTTTGAACAATTCGCGCAGCGGCTCCAACAACTTAAGGCTCATATTTTCAGGCAAACCACCCACATTGTGATGTGACTTGATGACATGCGCCTTGCCCGTTTTAGTACCCGCCGATTCGATCACGTCCGGATAAATGGTGCCTTGCGCCAACCATTTAACGCCCGCAAGCTTGGCCGCTTCTTCGTCAAAGACTTCTATGAATTGTTTGCCAATGATTTTTCGTTTTTTTTCGGGATCATTTTCGCCGGTCAAAGCCGCTAAAAATCGCGCTTCGGCATTCACTCGAATGACTCGCACACCCATGTGTTCGGCAAAGGTCGCCATGACCTGATCACCCTCGTTGAGCCGTAGTAAACCATGATCAACAAACACACAAACCAACTGGGTACCAATCGCACGCTGCAACAGCGCCGCAAGCACCGACGAGTCGACCCCACCTGAGAGTCCGAGTAGCACCTGATCGCCACCGACCTGCGCACGAATACGCGCCACGCTGTCGTCAATAATATTAGGGGTGGCCCAATTAGGTGGACAGAGCGCAATCTCGCGCACAAATCGCCGTAGGATCTCACCGCCTTGTTTAGTGTGAGTGACTTCGGGGTGAAATTGCAGCGCATAGAGCTGTCGCGATTCGTCAGCCATGGCGGCGATCGGAGCATTGTCGCTACTTGCGATTGCACTAAATCCCGGTGGCACGGTAACCACATGGTCGCCATGACTCATCCAAACCTCGAGCGCCCGCTCCCCCTGTTCGGTATCGGTCAGACCATCGAGCAGTCGATTGCTACTAGTAGGTAGTGCCCGTGCAAACCCAAATTCCCGCTGACTGGAAGACTCAACTTTGCCACCCAACTGCGCGGCCATAGTTTGCATGCCATAACAGATTCCGAGTACCGGTACGCCGAGATCAAATACCACCGCGGGCGCGACCGGCCCCCTAATGTCATACACCGACTCGGGTCCACCCGAGAGGATAATGGCCTGCGGCGCAAAACTCGCTATTTCGGCAGGATCGACATCCCACCCATAAATTTCCGAATACACGCCAAGCTCTCGGACGCGTCTCGCGATCAGTTGAGTGTATTGAGAACCGAAATCCAGAATTAAAATGCGAACCGCATGAATATCAGGCATCAACCAATCCGATAGTTAGGGGCTTCTTTGGTAATGGTCACATCATGCACATGACTTTCGCGCACGCCCGCGCTGGTGATGCGCACAAATTGTGGACGAGAACGCATCTCCTCGATACTGCCGCAACCCGTGTAACCCATCGCCGCGCGTAAGCCGCCCGACAATTGATGCAATATCGCAACCAAACTGCCCTTATAAGCAACTCGGCCTTCGATCCCTTCGGGTACCAATTTTTCCAATTCCGTCGTGGTGTCTTGAAAATAGCGGTCACTAGATCCATGCGCCTGGGCCATTGCCCCTAAAGAACCCATGCCGCGATAAGCCTTGTAGGAACCTCCCTGATAGAGCTCCACTTCGCCCGGCGATTCCTCGGTGCCTGCAAACATGCCGCCAATCATCACGCAGTGCGCGCCCGCCGCAAGGGCCTTGGCGATGTCTCCTGAGTAACGAATGCCGCCGTCACCGATGACCGGCACGCCCGAACCCTCGAGTGCCTTGGCGACTCGGGAGATCGCGCTAATTTGCGGCACGCCGACGCCTGCGACAATTCGCGTCGTACAAATTGAGCCAGGTCCAATACCCACCTTGACCCCATCCGCCCCATGTTTGACCAGATCAAGTGCCGCCTCGGCAGTAACGATATTGCCCCCGATGACTTGCATGTCTGGGTACTTGGCTTTGATTTTCGCCACGGTTTCCAACACGCCACGTGAATGCCCGTGAGAAGTATCGACCACAATGACGTCCACTCCCGCTTCACGCAACGCAGCTACCCGCGTTAGAGTATCGGCCGCGGTGCCCACGGCGGCACCGACTCTTAAGCTACCCACCGGGTCTTTACACGCATTCGGAAATTCAGTGGCTTTCTGAAAATCCTTGACCGTGATCATGCCTTTTAATTCGTAGTTGCCCGCAATCACTAAAACTTTTTCGATGCGGTGTTTATGCAATAGCGCAAGCACTTCATCTTTAGGAGCGTTCTCACGCACGGTAATGAGACGATCCTTCGGCGTCATCACCGACGAGACTGGGGCATCCAACTTGGTTTCAAAACGTAAATCGCGGTGCGTGACAATGCCGACCACTTGGGTGCCTAGCACGACCGGAACACCCGAAATATTTTTCGCACGAGTCAACTCAATGACCTGTCGAATAGTCATATCAGGCCGCACGGTAATCGGGTCACTGATGACACCGCTCTCGAATTTTTTCACGCGATCGACCTGGCGTGCTTGATGCTCGATCGACATATTTTTATGGATGATGCCAATGCCGCCTTCTTGGGCAATAGTGATGGCAAGCCGCGCCTCGGTCACGGTATCCATGGCGGCGGAGACAATGGGTAAATTGACGCGAATGTCGCGGGTCAGTTGGGAGGAAAGCGACACTTCTCGTGGTAGGACCTCCGAGTAAGCCGGCACCAGCAAGACATCGTCAAAGGTCAGAGCCTCTTCCAGAATACGCATAATGTAGCGATCACCGGTTCATTTTAGAGGCGGCGTATTGTACCTTGCACCCGTAGGCAGGTAAACCTGAGTATGATTTAAAGCATGGAGACCAACGACTCACCGGATGCAGCGGTTCGCCCAGATCGCGATATTTACACGGTTTCGCGCCTCAATCGCGAAGTACGGGTCATGCTGGAGCGCGGCTTCGGAACCTTATGGTTGGAGGCAGAAGTCTCCAATTTCGCCAAACCCAGCTCCGGACACTGGTATTTTTCGCTGAAAGACGCAACCGCTCAGGTGCGCTGCGCGATGTTTCGCCAACGCAATATGCTATGCCGGTTCACCGCCCGCGACGGCCAGAAAGTGTTGGTTAAAGCACGTATTGGGTTGTACGAGCCCCGCGGCGAATATCAATTACTCATTGACCACATGGAGGATACGGGCCTGGGGGCCTTGAAACGTCAATTTGAGGAGTTAGCGGCCAAACTATCGGCCGAAGGGCTATTTGCACCGGAGCGTAAACGCTCGCTGCCCACTTTGCCCAAGCGGATCGGGGTGATTACTTCGCCCACGGGTGCTGCTATTCAGGACATCTTACAAGTACTGGCGCGGCGTTTTCCGGCAGTCCCGGTACTCGTCTATCCGGTGTTGGTACAAGGTGCTCAAGCAGCCTCCGAAATCGTCGCGGCAGTGAAATTGGCCGGCATACGTCAGGAATGCGATGTGCTGATCCTCGCCCGCGGCGGTGGTTCATTAGAGGATCTTTGGGCCTTTAACGACGAGGCACTGGCTCGTGCGATCGTAGCCTCGCCGATCCCAATTGTGAGCGGCGTAGGTCACGAAATTGATTTCACCATTTGTGATTTCGCCGCCGACCTACGCGCGCCGACCCCATCCGCTGCGGCAGAAATTGTCGTACCGGACGCCGGCGAATGGTTCAAAGCTTTTGGCAGCCTAGGCCAACGCTTGCAACGAGCGGTGCAGCGTCGGTTGGAAGTCAGCGTTAAGCGACTCAATTGGTTGAATGGGCGAGCGGCGCAGGTGAGCCCGCGGGCGCGTCTGACCCAACAGATGCAACGCGTGGACGAATTCGAACAGCGCCTATCGCGCGCGCTGCGTCAGATTCTTAAGAACACTAAAGCTGATCTTCGCGAGCGTATCAACCGACTCTGGCAAGTGAGCCCTGCGGCACGTTTGCGTGCGGTCAATGCGCGTCTTAGCGAAATAACTGCTCGACTACACGCCGCCGAGCTCGCGCATTTGCGACGCGCTCGCGAACAATTATTGCCGCTGGTGCGCACGCTACACGCGGTGAGTCCGCTCGCGACATTGGATCGTGGCTACGCCATCGTCAACACTCCTACGGGTGAAATCCTGCGCAATGCCGCCGAGGCACCGATAGGTTCCCTCATCGAAGCGCGGCTCGCAAGCGGGAAAATAATCGCCATTGTCAAAGATCGCGAGCTCAAGCCGTGATCCGCATTATTTTCGCGGCCGCTTGCTTGACTCCCGCCCTCGCCTTAAGCCTTAGCGTAAGCCTCACACTGCCGCGCGAGCATGCGGTGCCCGGCGGCGTAAAAATCATACGATTGAATGTCACGCAAGAGGCGTTGCCGGTGGTCGAGTCCGATGGACATCGCGCCTTGGTCGTCCGCGATGAAAATACTTGGCTTGCGGTGGTAGGCATTCCGCTGGCGGCCAAGCTCGGTACGCATCTTGTTACGCTACGCGACCCAGTATCGCCCTTCGCAAAACCAAAAACTTTTGAATTCGAGGTTGTGGACCAACAATACTCAACACAGTCCTTGAAAGTCGCTCCGCGCCAAGTGAATTTGTCGCGCAGCGATCTCGCGCGCTTCAATCGCGAGCGACTCAATATTGAAAAAGTACTTGATCAGTGGACCCCGAATGAGCCGCAATCGTTGCGCTTACCGCCTCCCGTACCCGGAGTACGGAGTAGCTCTTTTGGTATGCGCCGCGTGTTTAACGGCGAATCACGCAATCCTCACAGCGGCATGGACATCGCCGCAGGCCTAGGGACACCGGTTCTCGCACCCGCAGGCGGTCAAGTCATCGATACCGGGAACTATTTCTTTAACGGCAATACGGTATTCCTGGATCACGGTCGCGGATTCATCAGCATGTACTGCCACTTAAGCAGCATAGACGTAAAGCGTGGACAGATCATTACCACCGGTTCTCGCCTAGGTGCTGTAGGCATGACCGGCCGAGCGACTGGGCCCCATTTACATTGGGGCGTCAGCCTAAACCATGCCTGGATTGACCCTGCGCTACTACTGCCCTAGCGACCCGTTAACGCTGCCGCCTGGCCCGCGCTTAACACTCGATCAACAGTCACCGGGTTTAAGGCCGGCTTACTCGAACTATCGCGCGGCGCACCCTGCATATCGACTTGACCGAAGAAGAACGCCCCATCGGCAATGCCAACGCGCGGTGCATAAACATTGCCTGTCACCTTTGCGGTCGCGCGAATGCTGATCGACTCAGTGGCATAAAGATCGCCCTCCACTTTGCCGTCGACAATAATCACGCGGGCACGAATATCGCCTTTCATTGAACCATCGGTTCCAATGGTCAAGCTCTGAGTGTGATTTATAGAACCTTCCACGCTACCTTGCACAATCAAGTCCTCTTGCGCGGACAGTTCACCTCGAAACTTCAAAGTGGGTCCAAGGATAGAGCCCCGCGCAGCGACTTCAACCGCACGCGCTTCCGGCGCACGTGGCGCTTCGGGTACCTTCACTTCGGGACCGCGTACTTCTGGACCACGCGATTCACGACCTCGCACCTCAGGACCTCGAACCTCAGGACCTCGTAGCCCAGCGCCCCGTGATTCTGGTCCACGCAGCTCCGGTCCACGCACTTCTGGACTGCGCAACTCAGAAGGTCTGGCCGGTCCCACACGCGAATCCACTTTAGGATCTGCACGCTTCGCAACTGGCGCATCTGGCAATTTGGGAGTGTCGGTTGGGTTGGGGCTCACGTTGGTAAGGTCTCCGTCCAGAGATTTTTTGAACCACGCCATGACTTATGCCACCTTGCCAACCGCTTTTGCGGTATTGGCATTAACATTTGCATTAGTATTGGCATTGGAGACCACTTTCTTGCCGTCCATATCGACACTGCCACTAAAACTGGCGCCAGCAATAATACTCACGGATGGCGCGAAAATATTGCCATGAACTTTAGCTGTTTCTTTCACTAAAACCGATTTATCGGCCCTAAGATCGCCCTCTACTGTGCCTTCAACAATAATGGTTTGCGCTCGGATATTGGCCTTCACTATGCCCTCCGCGCCTACGATCAAGCGTTGGGTATGAGTCACTGATCCTTCGATACGGCCGCGAATGAGCAAATCCTCGTCGGCACTAAGATCGCCCTTAAAGTAAAGGGTCGGACCTAGTATTGAGGTGCGCTCGGTCGCACTATCGTAGGGATTGCTCATTATTACCTCCGCAGAATGATGGGATACAGATCTGGTGGGTAGATTACTCTCGCTGTTAACAATGTAAGTGCGACGTGGATCACAGAATTCGATTCAGGGTACACGTGCCGAGCGCGCTACCTGTTGTTGAATGTATTCATTCAAATTATGCGCCAATGAAACAAAATCCGACGGAATCATCAACACCGTCGTACTATTATTCTCGGCACCAACTTCCGAAATCATCTGCATTCGACGTAATTCTAAGGCAGCCGGGTTGGCCATAATTTGCGCTGCCGCCGCTGATAATTTTACCGAAGCTTCTAACTCTGCTTCCGCCTTGATAATACGCGCGCGTTTCTCGCGAATTGCCTCCGCCTGCATTGCCATCACTTGCTGCATCGCTACCGGCAACTCCACATCCTTCATCTCAAATCGCTGCACCTCCAACCCCCACGCAGCTGTCGAGCCGACAATGCTCTCGCGTAGTAGGGTATTAATCTTATTACGCTCTTGCAGTACGTCGTCCAAATCGTGTTGACCGATGATATTGCGTAATCCAGTCAATGCAAGCTGATAAACCGCAGCCTGTGCATCGGCAACTTCGATGACCGATCGCTGCGCGTCTATAATTCGATACCACAACACGGCATTGACTTTAATCGTGACGCTATCGCGGGTAATAGTCTCTTGTTGTTCGGCTGAGACCGTACGTGTACGAATATCGACCCTCACCGAGCGTTCGATATTCAATGGAATAATCCAGTAGAGCCCCGGTCCCCGCAGTCCTTTACACCGCCCCAGCCTAAATATCACACCTCGCTCATACTCTTGCGCGACCCGAAAACCGGAGAGGCCTATTGCCAGAAGAACAATGATTACAACATATTGCCAGGCCATTAATATTCCCCTATCGCGACATCAGGCGGTCATTGTACCGCCAACAACACTGTCAAAACACAGCGTTGTGACGATGAACGAGCGCGGGCCTTAGTCGGGGTTTCTTCCATTAGAACATTAAGCCGACCTCAAGCATGGCGCGGCTTTGTGAAGTCGCATTGCCGTCCGAACCGAATGCAAGTCCCACCGTGGCATTTTTGGTTGCAACGTAAGAAAATTCGGCGCGCGCGAAAAAAACATTGTTTTGATAGGTGGGCGTTAGCGTAACGGACCACGCTTCGCTACCGGGGCCGTACAGGAGGTTAGGCGCGCCATTTGCGACGCTGCCGGTACTGGTGATGTATTCGACTCGGAAAGGCAAACTAAATCCGTTGAGGCTGGATTTCGCGTCAAAAGTGTAATTCGTGAGTAGCGCCACGCCGAACGTCGACGCTTCGTGGAACGAGGCGATCTCGGGAATTGCCGGCACGCGGGTGTACTGCACATAGGGCTGCAGCGTCCATGCTCCGGAGGTACGTGTATATATTACGTTGTATATCTGTTCGTTATTCAGCAAGGCTGGCGTAGCGAAAGTCGAGACGCTCGTATGTTTAGTGTTGCCTCCACCAATGATGGCGAGGGTGTCAGCCTTGTCGATGGTCCAAGTAGCCGACAGCCAAGCCCAGCTATAAAGGTTGGAGTAAAAACCATCGTTGACTGAGGCGGACAGGGCCACAGGCCCTGCTGTGTAGTTCACTTGAACGCCGCGATTTACTGCGTTTTCCTGATTCCACAACAACCCACGCTCGACATTCATATTCTCGAACGAGAACGTGTACTCCGCACCGATTAGGGTCGGGAGTTTGCCCGCCATGATCGAGAAATTATCGTTCGGTGCAAGCTTGATGTAACCCTGAGAGAGGGGCTCGTAGAAGGCATCGGTTGCCTTACCGGCACGCAAATACGGGGTCCCAATATCCGGCAGCGAATACGAACCCGCCTGGATGAAATATTGCACTAGGCCGGTAGGTTTGTTAAGAAATACCTGAGCGTTACTAAGATCCGCTTGATTGCTTCGATCCCCGGGGACGACGTTGCTCTGCCACTGAGCAAAGCCGCTGATTATGCCAGTGATAAACACACTGCCGAGTGGACCTACGTCGACCAAATTGGGCTTAGATGTAGCCGCCAGCGGTCCGGCCATAGCGGGCAGCAAGGTGGGAGGAGTTGGCGCGGTAGCGGCCGCTACTTGCCCAGCGGCAGGTTGATCGTCTGCGAACGATTGATTCGACCCAGCCATCAAAAACCCACATCCGATTGTCGCTGCCATTGCGATGTTCGCCATAAAACCTTGCATTTATTCACCCCTTGATTTTGATTAAAGAGCTGCGCATTGAACTTACTCAATACCGCACTCAAAAGGTCCAGAGACGAGGGTCGTCACTGGACCTTAAAGCGCCCTATTCCACTCGTTCGCCATGCAAAGAAATATCCAATCCCTCGCGCTCTTGTTCCTCTGTAACACGCAGGCCAATGGTCATATCGATCACTTTCAAAATAACGAAGCTCGCTACAAATCCATAAATTACTGTAGTTCCAACGCCCAACAATTGAGTCATGAAAGAACCGTCTGATCCGCTAATTTCTTTACTGGCAAAGACTCCGGTAAGTAAGGCACCTACAATGCCGCCGACGCCATGCACGCCAAACGCATCCAATGAGTCGTCATAGCCCAACAAACCCTTGAGCCATGTTGCCGCAAGGAAACACAGTACTCCTGCCACAATTCCAATGAACACCGCAGAGGTGGGACCGACAAAACCGGAGGCGGGGGTAATAGCGACTAAGCCTGCCACCGCACCTGATGCAATGCCTAAAACGCTGGGCTTACCTTTCGCAATCCATTCGGCAAACATCCAAGCCAACGCCGCAGCACCGGTCGCCATCTGCGTGGCCAACATTGCCATACCGGCGCGACCATCAGCAGCGACCGCAGAGCCGGCATTGAACCCAAACCAACCGACCCAGAGTAAGGACGCGCCAATGAGCGTTAAAGTCAAATTATGCGGCGGCATGGCTTCTTTGCCATAACCCAAACGTTTGCCGAGCACTAGGCAACTCGCAAGCCCTGCCACCCCAGCGTTAATGTGCACCACCGTACCGCCCGCATAATCCAAAACACCTTTTACGGCGAGCCAACCAGAGGGTTCCCATACCCAATGGGCGATCGGCGCGTACACCACTAAGGACCACACTGACATGAATATCAACATCGCAGAGAATTTCATGCGATCTGCAAAAGCACCCGCGATCAACGCGGGCGTGATGATGGCGAAGGTCAATTGAAACATCGCGTATACCGTCTCTGGAATGGTCAACGCCAAATGTGAGACTGTCAATTTATTGGCGTCATGCATGAAGCTCATACCATTGAACAACATTCGCATGTTGCCCCCAAGATAGGGGCTCCCTGGCGTGAACGCCCACGAATACCCGATCAGCCACCACAACAATGTCACGACGCAGGTGATCGCAAAACTTTGCATCAAGGTAGACAGCACGTTTTTCTTGCGCACCATGCCGCCATAGAACAGCGCTAGGCCCGGGATGGTCATCATCAAAACTAGCGCTGTAGAAGTTAACATCCAGGCCGTATCGCCTGAATTGATTTTATCGGTACCGACAATAATCGGCTCCGTCGGTGCGGGCGGAGCTGCGGCCGCGGGCGCTGGCGCCGCTGCCGTAGCTGCAGGCAACGTGGTACTAGGACTATCATCTGCCCACGCGAGCGGTGACGAAAATGCCAGAGCAAATAGCCCCAATCGAAACAGTTTATTCATAAGTGCCTCTCCCTTTTGCCTAAATTGCATTAGCGTCTCGCTCACCGGTGCGAATACGCACGACTTGCGCGAGATCAAAAACAAATATTTTTCCATCGCCGACCTTGCCCGTTTTTGCGGATTTGACGATCGCCTCGATTACCTGGTCCGCCAGTGAATCAGCAACTGCGATTTCAATTTTCGTCTTAGGTACAAACTCGACTGCGTATTCAGCGCCCCGATAAATCTCTGTGTGACCTCGCTGCCTGCCGAAACCACGCACTTCTGTAACCGTAACGCCTTGTACGCCCACCTCACTCACAGCCTTGCGAACATCGTCCAGCTTGAATGGTTTAATAATTGCGGTAATGAGTTTCATTGAATGCTATCCCTCCCCATTAATGGATTCTCAACACGATTCAAGAGTTAGCACCATTCGTGCCAAAACTGCCGGTCCTATATAGATCAATAGGTTATGAGGTATTTTCAACAAATCAAGGTAACTTACTTTACAGACCGCGCACCATCGAAGCACCGTGACTTCATGCTTGCGCCTCATATTGATGCGTAACTCTTGCCGCGTTAGCCGCTCGTCAGAAACCAACGTGATAGCATGTTCCATGCTTTTTTTATTGCGTCCTGCCGCCGCTGTGCCACCTCTCGACGCAACACGCATTGATAGCGAATACCGGCGCTTACGAATCCAAGTGTTCTTTGGAATATTTGTAGGTTATCTCGCCTATTATTTAGTGCGCAAGAATTTCGCGTTGGCGATGCCCGATATATTGGCCAACTACCCGCAGTATTCCAAAGCTCAGCTTGGCAGTGCGATGACGGGCCTTTCCATTGCCTATGGGTTCTCCAAATTTCTCATGGGTAGCGTCTCGGATCGCAGCAACCCACGATATTTTTTGCCACTCGGTCTCTTGCTCTCCTGCGCGATCCTTTTCGTGTTTGGTTTCTCGAAAACAGTGTATCTATCGCTGACCGCTATGATCGCACTGCAGACACTTAACGGCTGGTTCAGCGGCATGGGTTGGGCCCCTTGTGGCAAGAGCATTGTCCATTGGTTCAGCACTAAAGAGCGCGGTCGCGTAGTGTCGCTGTGGAATGTCGCACATAATTTTGGTGGAGCGCTGGTGGCGACGATCGCGCTAGCGGGTGTGATGATTTTCCATCAGTGGACGGCAAAATTCTATTTTAATGCCATGGTCGCGACCGCCCTTGCAGTAATCGCCTGGGCGCTCATCCGCGATACTCCGCAAAGTTGTGGACTGCCGCCAGTGGAACAATACAAACAAGACTACCCATCGAGCTATAACGCCCTGCACGAGCGTACTCTTAGTTTTCGTGCCATTTTCATGGAACATGTCCTTAACAATCCCCAACTATGGTTGATCGCATTTGCGAACGCGTTTGTGTATTTCGTACGCTACGGCGTCGTGGATTGGATCCCGACCTATTTACAAACCGCAAAGCATTTTTCTTTTCAACAATCTAGCACTGCGTGGGCACTGTTTGAATGGTCTGCCGTTCCGGGCACAATATTATGCGGATGGATGTCAGACAAAGTTTTCAAGTCACGTCGCGCACCCACCACCATCGTATTTATGATCCCGACGCTATTAGGCCTAGTGATCTATGGTCTGAATCGGAACGGTCCGCTTTGGATCGATATAGCCGCGCTGATTACCATTGGCTTCTTTATTTACGGTCCCGTCATGCTGATCGGCCTACATGCGCTTGATATGGTGCCCAAAAAGGCTGCCGGTACCGCTGCCGGGTTTACCGGGTTTTTTGGTTACGCTTTTGGTTCTGCTTTCGCGGGCACGGGAGTTGGCTGGATCGCCGACGGCTGGGGTTGGGGGGGAGTGATAGTAACCATGTGCGTCTGCTGCGTAGTGGCTATGATTTTCTGCGCGCTGACTTTGAAATACGACCCTTAAGGGTTAACGCTTATTGCGCTGAATCAGTCGCTTACGTTTTTTCACCTGGCGTGGCGTTAACACATTGCGCTTGCCCGCAAAGGGATTCACTTCGCTGCGGAAAGTGACCCGCACCGGAGTACCCATTAAATCGAAAGCCTTGCGGTACACATTCACTAGATAGCGCTTGTAAGCATCCGGTAGGTGCTCGGTTTGATTGCCGTGAATCACGATCACCGGCGGATTGCGCCCGCCCTGGTGCGCATAGCGTAATTTGATCCGCCTGCCCCGCACTAAAGGTGGTTGATGGCTTTCAATGGCGGCTTCGAGCACCCGAGTCAGCTCAGGCGTGCTCATGGCGCGCATCGCAGCGGCGTATACTTTTCGCACCGACGCAAATAACTCGCCCACGCCACTCCCATGGCGGGCCGATATAAAATGCAGCGGCGCGAAATCGGCGAAAGTCAGACGTTGTTCGACTTGTTGGCGAATCAAGTCACGTTGTTCAGTGGGTATGTTGTCCCATTTGTTGACGGCCAATATTAACGCTCGGCCTTGCTCAATCACAGTACCTAATAGACTGGCGTCTTGTTCAGCCACCGTATCATGCGCATCCATCACCACAATGACCACATTCGCCGACTCGATCGCCTGCAGTGTTTTAATAACACTAAATTTTTCAACCGCATCCTCCACCCGGGAACGCCGCCTAAGGCCTGCGGTATCGATTAAAGTGTAGTGCTCACCATCGCGCTCGAAGGGCACGAACACCGCGTCTCGCGTAGTCCCCGGTTGATCAAAAGCCACTAAGCGATTCTCGCCGAGCACGCGATTGATCAAAGTACTTTTGCCAACATTCGGGCGACCAATGACAGCCACCCTAATACCCGGCATTTCCGGCCCATCCTGCGGATCCGGGACTAAACCCGCGAGTATCGCCTCAAGCAAGGAAATTACGCCCTGATCATGCGCAGCCGAGACGGGATGCGGCTCGCCCAATCCCAATTGATGGAAATCGGCGACCGCAATATCGTGGTCAAAGCCTTCGGTTTTATTAACTGCCAAAATGACCGGCTTGCCGCTACGTCGCGCCAGTTGCGCAACAAATTGATCTTGAGGAGTAACGCCCGCGCGACCATCAACCAACACCACCAATCGGTCGGCTTCCTCAATGGCGCGGTCGGTTTGCGCCACCATCAACGTTTCAATTTCATCGGCGTCTTCGACTAGACCGCCAGTATCCACCACGATGCAGGGAACCTCGGTGCGGCGCGCAAATCCGTACTGTCGATCGCGGGTCAGCCCGGGCAAATCGGCAACTAACGCATCACGCGTGCCCGTCATGGCATTGAAAAGAGTGGACTTACCGGTATTCGGTCGTCCGATCAAGGCAACAACAGGTAGCACAGATTACTGTTAGGTTTTAGGCGGAGTGGCGCGAAACGCCGCTAAATTGCCGCTGTCAGTCAACACCACTACGGTGTCACCCATAGCGACCGGCGGATTGGTGACCCGGTTCTTCGTCACTTGAACGCGCGCAACCAGTTCGCCCGTGGACTTATCCAACCAATGCACATAGCCCTGATAGTCGGCGACCGCCACCGCGGTGCTAGTGACCACCGGAGCACTCAATCCACGGCGCTTCAATTTATCATTGCGCCAAACTTCAGAGCCATCGCGCTGACGCAGCGCCACCACGATCCCGTCTGACTGAGTCACAAATACCGTATCCTCACTGGTGGCCAATCCGCGGTAACTCGACATCTCGTGAGCCCACCAAATTTGTCCAGAATCGAGCGCAAGCATTGCGGTGCGCCCCTGGTAGCCCGCCGCAAATACATTATCGCCCACCACTCGCACAGCGCCATCCACATCGACGATACGATCCAATTCGGTGCGCCCATGCGGAGCAGAGAGCGCGGTATCCCAAACGGTGTCCCCGGTGGCCAATGACACGGCCATCACCTTGCCATTATCGAATCCACAAATCGCCAATTCCCGCGCTATCACCGGCGCCGACGTGCCTCGCAAACTTAAGCGCGGTACCTGTTGCTCAACGGACCACAGCTCCTTACCCGTTGCAGCATTGAGTCCCCTTAGATGGCCATCTACCGAACGTACCACCACCACTTTCTCAGCAATTGCCGGTGCCGACAGCAATTCAGAATTCACGCGTGCACGCCACTTAACTAATCCGGTTGCCGCATCCAAGGCAATCACTTCACCCTTACTTGAGCCGACGATCACCAAACCTTCGCCGCTCGATGGACCCGCCGACAACGGCGCTTTCAAGTGGCTGTCCCATACCTGATGTCCGGTCGTCAATTGCACTGCGCGCACCTCGCCCGCATGGGAGGCGGCAAAAACAATACCATTATCAATGGAAGGTCCCAGCCCAAGGCGCAGCACCAATTGTTTTTTACCGCCACCGACTTTCTCACCCCAAACCTTGACCACCGGCAATTTGACTGGAAATACCACTAACGCCGCAGGAGGTTCGACATCTTTGTCTTTGCTGCAGCCACCCGCCAGGAGTAACAGCGCAAAGCAAATGGGAAGCAATGAACGCATCAGGGTTTAGCCTTGTTGGGAAGATTGGGATTAGCGGCAGGCACCAGGGGTGCCGTGGGTTTTGTGACGAGTGCGGCGAGTTCAGCGATCTTTAAGCTCAATACCGATCTATCTGCACCTCGCTCATCACTCCCTACTTGAGCTTCCTTATACTCCAGCAGTGCTTCCTTGAAACTTTTCTTGGCGTAGAATGCATCCCCACGTACCTCGTGGTAGCGACCTGCAAAGGCCCCTGACGGCACGGTGCCTAAGGTCGCAATCGCATCATCCGCTTTTCCTTGATCAGTCAAAACTCGAGCAAGACGTAGCCGCGCGATATGCTGAAGTTCGTTGTCACTCGAATGACTCATCACCTGAGTCAACGGCGCAACCGCCTTAGCCGGCTCGCCCGCATCGATACTAAGCCGCGCCAACGCGAATTGCGCTTGATCTGCATAAGGCGTATTTGAATAATCCTTAATAAGCCCATCCGCAATATGGCGTGCTGCATTTTGATCATTCTTATCGAGCGCATCGGTCATAGCGCTAAATTGTGCAGCCGCTTTAAGAGCCTGCTCGTTCTTATAGCTCTCGTAATAGCGATAGCCCCACAGCAGAGCCACACCCAGCGCAATGCCACCCACCAGCCAAATCCCATTCTCGGCGGTCCAACGCTTCACTACTTCTAATTGTTCGTCGTCCGTCAAATACTCTTCTGCCATAACTAACTCCCAGACCTTGTTGGGCTAAGACCCAACAAGACCCCTAACCGTTCATTTAATTGTGTCAAAACGCATTCTTCCTGTGCCTGCTCTCGACGCAACGCTTTCAATGCCACAATACCTCGCGAAATCTCATCCTCGCCCAATACCAAAGCAAATTCTGCCCCGCTCTTGTCGGCTCGCTTGAATTGAGTCTTAAGGCTGCCGCCACCCAAGTTCAATTGCACCCGCACGCCCGGTACGTTTTCACGCAAATTTTCCGCAATTCTAAAGCCCAGAGCCTCACCCCCAGTACCCGCCATCACCAAATACACGTGAGGTCGCTCACGCATCATGGCAATCCCCAATTTATCGAGGAGCATAATAATTCGCTCCTGACCCATGGCCCAGCCGATTCCCGGCGTGTCCGCACCGCCTAATTGCGCTACCAAACCGTCATAACGGCCCCCAGCACACACGGCACTTTGGGAACCCAGCGCGTCGGTGGTCCACTCAAACACCGTACGGGTGTAATAGTCCAAACCGCGCACTAAACGCGGCTCAACATCATACTCGATGCCCGCGTCACGCAAATATGCACACAGCGCAGCGAAATGCTCCTTTGACTCCGTATCGAGCGACTCAATCAATAAGGGCGCACCTGCCACGATACGCTGCATTTCTGGATTTTTGCTATCCAAAATTCGCAGCGGATTACCTTTCAAACGCCGTTTACTATCGTCATCAAGCGCCGCCTCATGCGCGCCAAAATACTGACTCAATTGGTCCCGATACACCAGACGCGAGGCCGGTGTACCCAAGGAATTAATCAATAATTTAAGACGGGATAAACCCAATCGACGCAATAAGCGTGCCGACAATACAATCAGCTCGGCATCGATATCCGGCCCCTCAAACCCGAAGGCTTCGGCATCTATCTGGTGAAATTGGCGAAATCGGCCGGCCTGTGGGCGCTCGCGCCTAAACATCGGGCCCATACACCAGACTCGCAAACGACTTTCGCGCAGCAAACCGTTGGAGATTACCGCGCGCACCATCCCCGCGGTCGCTTCTGGACGCAGCGTAATAGAATCCCCACCTTGATCGAGGAAGCTAAACATTTCTTTCTCGACAATATCGGTAAAATCACCAATCGAACGCTTAAATAACTGCGTCTGCTCAATAATGGGAACGCGAAATTCCTCGTATCCATAGGCGGAGAATACTTCCCGCGTGACTCGCTCAAGTAACTGCCAAGCGGGCGCCTGAACCGGGAGCACATCGTGGACGCCGCGTAAAGGCTCGATAATCTTGCTCATCGACGCAACATGCCATCCGCACCGGCACGAAAGCGCGCGACGTCGCCCTTAACAAATTGCGGACCAATCGCGACCGCATGCTCGTTAATTTCCAATTGCACACCACCGGCATGCTCTAAATACACTTGCATAGGTCCCTTACCCGATATCAACCTCATACTATTCGCCTGGCCTTTCCCGGCAAAAATCCTGCGTCCCGTCGCATCACGCACCGTGATCCGCGAATCCGCGGAGAAGCTCACCCGCAAACGTACCCGCCCCATCGCAGCCGGAGGAACTGCGACAACCGCACTCGGCGAGTTACTGGTTAGGAGCGGTGGGGAACCACTCAATGCGGACCCCATTGAAGCGATCGGGCCCGTGCCCGGATTGGAAGGAGTACTTAAGTCCTGTACGCTAGCGGGAGCCTCGCCAGGCACGCGCGGCACCATAGCGTCCGGAGCTGAGATAGCGGAATCCATAGTGCTCGCGACCACCCCTGGGATCGTCACCGATACGCTCACCGCACGCTGGTGCCACGCTCTCCACCCAAAAAACCCACCCGCCAGTGCTGAGACAAGCGCGACGACGCCCCACTTCAGCCAGGGTAGTTGTTCAATGGCGGGACGAGCACGCACGGCTTGAGCAGCAATGCCCGGCGAGAGCGTCCCTGAGGCCAACGCCTGATAGCTTTTAACAATGTCTTCGACCGGCAATCCCAAAAGATCCGCATATTTTTTGATATGTCCTTTGACATACACCGGCGGCCCCACTCGCTCATACTGATCAGACTCCAGACCCTCAATCACCCACAAATCCAAATGCAAATCATCGGCAGCTTTTTGCGCACTTAAGCCGCGCCGCTCCCGCTCGCGTCGCAATTGTGGTCCGGGCGACTCCAGCGCCTGATTCATCGACTCGTGCCCGAACGCATCATCTGTGCTTGCTCCGAGTCCGGAAAATCGGTCTGCAAGCGGCGCGCAAAGCCCGCTGCCGCAGTTGCATCACCGAGCTTACGCTCGGCGCGTAACGCCAACCACAAAATATCCGGACTCGAAGAATTCGCGCTCAGATAGCGTTGCGCCAGCTCAAGTGCCTGGATATTATCGTCCCGATCATAAGATAAATTCCCCAACTGCAAGAGCGCCTCCGGGTAATTCTGCCTAATCAGTAGCGCACGTCTAAAATAGCGCTCCGCATCGACCTCATTACCCGCACCCCGTAGACAAACTCCCGCGTTCACCAACGCAATTTCCGGCTGTTGATATAAAGGGTTACGAGCTACGGCATCGAATATTTTCTCTCCCTCGCTAGCCTTACCGGTTCGGCACATGAATCCGGCCACATTATTTTGTATATTAGGATCATCCTTACCCAATCGACCTGCACTCGCAAAAAAATGTTCGGCTTTGGTCATTTCGCCCATACGCTCATAAATCATGCCCGCTGTCGACTGCACATTGGCGTCATTCGGATCTTGATGGATCGCTCGTTCGATGAAGTCGCGCGCCGGTGCTATTTTGCCGATGCGCAGGTATTCGATTGCCAGCTGAGTATTAATCGAAGCGGCTTGCGCCGCGGTCTTTCCGGGCGCCAGTCCATTACCCGCACAAGCCGACAGCCCCAATACAATCAACGACAAAAATAATTTCATGAAACCTGCACCGATGAATGAAGATTTCCCCGCTTCGCACCCAGTCGCGCCACCACTCGATCGTGAACCCTACCCGCCAACTGACCACAAGCCGCATCAATATCATCCCCACGAGTCCGGCGAATCATTGCGATCACACCGTGCTCGTTTAAGATATCGCGGAATTGCACTATCACCTCAGCCGGCGAGCGCCGATAGCGCGTACCTGGGAATATATTGAATGGAATCAAATTAAGTTTGGCGGGGCGGCCTCGCAACAAGCGTGCCAAAGCTCTTGCATGCTCAGGTTTATCATTGACCCCATCCAACATGACATATTCGAAGGTGATGCTCCGACCGTTTTGCTTTTCCAGATAATGCCAGCAAGCCTTCAACAATTCCGCAATTGGATGGATGCGATTAATCGGCACCAATTCATTACGCAACTCATCATTGGGAGCATGCAACGATACCGCGAGCGCGACATTGCATTCCTCTGCCAATTTATACATTTGCGGCACTAATCCCGAAGTACTCAAGGTCACGCGCCGACGCGACAGGTCGTAGCCCAAATCATCCAAGAAAATACGCATCGCGGGTACTACATTGCGATAGTTAGCTAAAGGCTCACCCATACCCATGAATACAATATTCGTGATGCTGCGCCCATCGGCCCGCGTTTCCGAGATTTCCCGGTGCGCAAGCCACACCTGACCGACGATTTCAGCCACGCTCAAGTTACGATTAAACCCTTGCTGAGCGGTCGAACAAAAAGAACAATCCATAGCACAACCGACCTGACTCGAGATACAGAGCGTGCCGCGATCCGGCTCGGGAATATAAACGGTTTCAATGCCCTGGACCTCGTCCATTGCAAGCATCCACTTCTGCGTACCATCGACCGACTGTTGCTGAGTCACTATTCGAGGGACCGTGATCTTAGCAACCCCGCCTAGCTGCGCACGAAAGTCCTGCGCAAGGTCAGTCATCTGCGCAAACTCGGCAACCCCGCGCCGATAAACCCACTTCATGAGTTGACGCGCACGAAACGGCTTCGCGCCTAGCCGGTCCGCTACGAAAGTTTCCAGTTCCGCGCGCGGCAATCCAAGTAGATTGACAAGATCACCACTCACTTTACTTTCGCGTATTACTGTCGCGTGCGAGGACAAATCTCTATCGCCCTGAAAAAATAAGCGATTTCGTGTGCTGCGGTATCGACGGCATCGGATCCATGCACAATATTCTCATCGATACTAGTGGCAAGATCAGCACGAATACTACCTTTATCGGCTTTTTTCGGATCGGTTGCACCCATCACTTCCCGATGCTTAAGCACTGCCCCATCGCCTTCCAGCACTTGCACCATGACAGGCCCCGAAGTCATAAAGCGCACTAGGTCTTTGAAAAACGGCCGTTCGCGATGCACGCTGTAAAAACCTTCCGCTTCCGCCTGCGAAAGATGCAGCATTCGCGCGGCAACCACCCGCAATCCAACCGCCTCAAAACGACGATACACTTCACCGATTAAATTACGGCCGACACCATCGGGTTTAACGATGGAAAGAGTGCGCTCAATTGCCATGATGACCTCAAAAAGAACATTATAAATTATGGATGTCTAAGCCCAGATTAAGGGCCGACAAAGACTGCCCAGTGTACTGGACTAGATACGCCCAAGGCAATCGCAGCGGCAGCCGAAGTGCCTGAATATAATAGAAAAACGCCCGCCGAATCCCGCTAGACGTTAAAACTCTCGCCGCAGCCGCATTCTCCCTTGGCTTTCGGGTTCTGAAACTTAAAGGCCTCATTCAAGCCCTGTTTTACAAAATCCACCAAAGTACCGTCGATCATGGGCAAACTCGCATTATCCACCACGACTTTAACGCCCCGCGCTTCGAATACCGCATCCTCCGGGCGAATTTCATCAGCATAATTAACCACATAAGCAAACCCAGAGCAGCCGGTTTTCTTGATGCCCACCCGCAGCCCAACGCCCGTACCCCGCTGCGCCAAATGCGTACGAACTCGCTCAGCAGCCGACTCTGTCAATGATATAGCCATACTCTATTAATATCATGCTACGGCCTTGAACGCATAGATCCATGCCACATTTTCATCGCATGGTTCCAAGCATCCTCAATAGTCAATAGCCTTCCTAATTTCTCGACCGGCACCTCAAAACGCTGCTGCAGCGCCACAACCGACTCCGGTAGACCTCCACCCGCCTTAAGACCCGGCGCCCGCTCCGCGATCCAGGCGGCCACGGCAATCACATACGGACAGCCATAAGCCAAAAAGCGCGCCTCTAGCACCACCGCCGGCGCCTGCTGCACCCGCACGTCAAACTGAACCCAAGTTCCGAGCGCACGGCTTCCGGCCACGCCCCGATAGGTGCCCGAACCCTCCAGCACCCCGACCTGCGGAGCAAGTTCGAAATACTGGCGAGCAATTGAACTATAGTTCATGCACCCAAAATCCCAACGCCCCCGATACGGCGCAAATGCAAAACAGCCTGAGTTACCACAGAGACCGCCACATCGATATCAGCCTCGGTCGTAAAACGCCCCAAACTAAAGCGTAAACTACTCTCAGCCAGTTGCTCATTGCGCCCCAAGGCACGCAGCACGTACGACGCTTCAGGGTTTGCCGACATACAAGCAGAACCCGTTGACACTGCGATCTGCGGAGCCACTGCCGCCAACAAACTTTCACCCTCAACACCTTCAAAAGAAAGGTTCAACAAGTGCGGCACAGAGTTTTGACTATCGCCATTGCGCAGCACACCCCCCAATGCCATTAACCCGCGCGAGAGCCGCTGCTGCAAATGGGCAATACGCGGCAATTCTGTCACCCATAAGGTTTGTGCCAACTCGAAGGCTGCGCCCATACCCACCACTTGATGGCTCGCCAATGTACCCGCTCGCAAGGCGCGCTCCTGGCCTCCGCCGAAAATTTGCGCCGCGAGTTGCACACTTGCCCGCCGCGATACACACAGCGCACCAACGCCCTTTGGGCCATAGACTTTATGTGCCGAAAAGGACATTAAATCTACGCCAAAACGCGCAAAATCTAGCCCGACCTTACCCATGCTTTGCGCCGCATCGACGTGCAGCCACGCTCCTTGACGCGCACAAACTTGCGCAATCCCTGCGACATCCTGCACAACACCGATTTCGTTATTGACATGCATGATCGACACCAACACCGTCTCCGGCGTAAGGGCCGCCGCCACCTGGTCCGGCTCGACAATACCGCCCGCGCCCGGCACCAGATAGGTCACACGCCAGCCCCGCCGCACCAACTCAGCACAAGGATCCAGCACCGCCTTATGCTCAGTCCGCGAAGTGACAATGTGCTTGCCACGCTTAATGTAGTAGTCAGTCACGCCAAACAACGCTAAATTATTGGCCTCCGTGGCACCCGAAGTCCAAACAATTTCATCCGCCTCAGCCCCTACCGCTGCTGCCACTTGCGCCCGAGCCCTCTCAACCCGTGAACGTGCGCGATCGCCGTATTCATGGCTTGCTGAACCCGGATTGCCAAACACACCGTCAATTCCCAAACAGTCCACCATCGCCGCTAGCACTGGCGCAGCCACCGGTGTAGTCGCCGCATAATCTAAATAAATGGGCCTCATCAGCGCGCCTGCCCGCGCCGCCCTTGCACGGCACTCAGCACACCGCGCAGGATGTTAAGTTCATTGCTATCTAATTGCGCGCGGTTGAACAGCCTGCGTACGCGCTCCATCAAATGTCCGGTTCGATCCGGGAAATCAATTTCCGTCAATACCTGCTGTAAATGCGTATAGAAATATTCAATATCCACCGACGTAGCCAATGGTCGCTCCAGTTGAGTGTGCGAGCGCGGCTGTTCACGCGCCATGAAATACTCATAAGCCAGTAGTTGCACCGACATGCCAAGATTCAACGAACAATATTCAGGGTTGGCTGGAATGCGCACCAACACATTACAATAATTTAGATCTTCGTTTGCCAGACCGTAACGTTCGGAGCCAAATAATAGGGCGACTCGAGTATCCGAGGGCAATGCCACCATACGCTCGGCAATATCTCTCGGCGTGGTGAATTCCCAATAATATGAGCGCGGCCGTGAGGTGGTGCCGGCGATATAGGCGCAATCCGCAATGGCCTCAGCGACCGATTCGACTACCCGTGCAGCGGCCAATATGTCATCTGCCCCCGCGGCCAGCGCAATGCTATCCGCATGCGGAAAGTTGCGCGGTCGTACTAAAACTAGGTCTGAGAGGGTCATATTCTTCATGGCACGCGCCACCGAGCCAATATTGCCCGGATGGCTGGGATCAATCAGTACAATGCGAACGAGCTGGGTCATGCTCTGGTATTCTACCGGCCCCCTATGCAACCACTTCTAAATATTGGCATGCGTGCCGCCCGTCGGGCTGGCGATTTGATCGTCCGTAGCTTATCGCGCCTGGACTCGATCAATATCGACACCAAGGGACGCAACGACTTTGTCACTGACATCGACCGTAAGGCGGAGGCGGATATCATTGCCACGGTACGCCGCAGCCACCCTGATCATGCCTTTCTGGCCGAAGAATCCGGCCGCAGCGGTGATAACGAGTTCGTCTGGATCATTGATCCACTCGATGGAACTACCAATTTTTTACATGGTTTCCCGACTTTTTCAGTCTCGATTGCGGTCGAGCAAAAAGGCCGACTGCAACATGCAGTCGTCTATGACCCGATGCGTCAAGAATTCTTCACCGCCTCGCGCGGTGACGGCGCGCAGCTAGAAGGGAAGAAAATCCGCGTCAGCACCCAGCGCACGCTGGAAGGTTCGCTAATCGGTACCGGATTTCCGTTTCGCGCCGACACCAGCCACGTAGATAACTATCTTGCAATGCTCAAAGTCATCATGAAAACCGCAGCCGGCGTGCGCCGGCCTGGCTCGGCCGCGCTTGACTTAGCCTATGTTGCCGCCGGACGATTGGATGGCTTTTGGGAATTTGGGCTATCACCCTGGGACACCGCGGCAGGAACGCTGCTGATACAGGAGGCGGGTGGCCGGGTGGGCACTCCGGCGGGAGTAGAATATGCCCTCGGCAGCAATATCGTCGCCGGCAACCCCAAGGTATACGAGGAAATGCTCGCGGTGTTAGGTCCGCTGACGCCTGCAGCGCTACGCGTTTAGGGCGCCATCCCGCTGCGTTTGCGGCTGTAGAAGAAATAAACAATCAAACCAATCGCCGCCCAGGCAAAAAATAATTTGAGCGTATAGAAACTCAACTGGAAAAACAAAAACACGCATCCGGCGGTGGCGATCGGTGCCACCACCCACAGAAAGGGCGCGCGAAATGGGCGTTTTTGATTGGGTAATTTGATTCTAAGCATCATCGCCCCGATGGTGACGGCGGCAAAAGCGAACAGCGTGCCGGAGTTAGAAATATCCGCTAACTGGTCCACGGGAAACAGCGCGGCAAAAAACGCCACGAACACCCCAGTGACCATCGTAATAATGTAGGGCGTTTTAAATTTCGGATGCACCTTGGCAAACGGTGCCGGCAATAATCCATCGCGCGCCATCACGAAGGCGATGCGAGTCTGGCCATAAATCATCATCAGTATCACCGACGGCAGGGCGATTCCCGCCGCAATTTGTAATAATTTGCTGGCGAGCGGAAAGTGAATGGCGCGCATTACATAGGCCAATGCGTCATGCGAAGTAGCGAGCGCACCACCGGGTTGCGCACCAATCGAACCGATCGCTCCCGCCGCCACCAACAAGTAAAACACCGTACAAATCGCCAAACTGCCGATCAGTCCAATGGGAATATTGCGGTTCGGGTTCTTAGTTTCTTCGGCGGCGGTGGATACCGCGTCAAATCCTACATAGGCAAAGAAAATAGACGAAGCGGCGGCCGCAATTCCCACCGCCACCATATGACCCGACGCCGGATCCATCACTTCGGATTTGAAAAATCCAAAGGGGTTGAAGGGTTGAAAATTCGCCCCGTGAATGACCGGAACCGCTAGGATCACGAACAAACTCAAAGCCAAAATTTTGATCGTGACCAGAACTGCGTTAACTCGCGCGCTTTCCTTGGTCCCTAGATACAACAATCCCGCCATGGTCAATGCAATACAAAACGCTGGGATATTAAATAATCCTGGTTCGGCATCCAAAGGACCGTGCGTCCAGGTGGGTCCAATATTGAATCCCAATAAATCTCTAAATAGTCCCACCATATAGCCGGACCAGCCCACCGATACGGCGCTCGCCGCAATGGCATATTCCAGTACTAGCGCCCAACCCACGGTCCAAGCAATCACTTCACCAAAGGTGGCATAGCTGTAGGTATAAGCGGAACCGGAAACGGGCAACATGGCTGCCATTTCTGAATAGCATAAAGCAGTCAGTCCACAGACAACGGCGGCCAACACAAAACTGATCATCATGGCCGGTCCCGCTTTGGTCGCAGCTTCCGCGGTCAGCACGAAAATACCGGTGCCGATGATCCCGCCTATCCCTAACATGGTGAGCTGGAACGCCCCGAGAGAACGATTAAGTGAATTCTTAGCCGCCGTGGCCAGGATAGCATCGAGTGATTTGATTCGATCAAACAGCACAATTTTCTCCCAAAGGGTTCGAGCTTTTAACGGATGCTACTGGAACCACCCCTAGATAGGAAGCG
>JAYUFB010000065.1:0-4431 GCA_043738945.1 Gammaproteobacteria bacterium | reverse complement strand
ATTAGGGAGGGGGAATGGTATTTTTAATCTGGCGCACTTGCCTGCGCGACCGCGACATGCCGCCCATTAATCATAGCTAAAACCGGTTCACGTAATGCAGAACACCACGGTGGCGTCAGTAAATCAAGACTAACTACATTCGTTTTTTTCCTGCTCAGTTTATTACTCATTAGTTTTCCCCCACCGTTTTTGCGGGCAGCGTTCCGGCAGGTGACCTGGCTCCCTACGGCAACCCGGATGATCAACTAAACATAGCCGATGCCCTTATCCTGCAGCAATTTATCAGCGGTATTCGTGTCCCTACCCCTACAGAATTATTGATTGCCGACGTAGCACTGCCGGGCGCACCGGATGGCGTTTTAAATGCGGCAGACATGGTCGTGCTGATGCGGGCAATCACTGGCCAGAAACGCTGCCGAAGTTCAGAAACACACTCCGGAATCGTTGTGCGCGGCCGGCAATCTACTCAATACATCCGCCGACGAATATCCCCCAGACTAGGGATGCTTAGGGGACGTCACGACCACAAACTCACCACTGACTGGATCGATGCGATGAGGAGTCAACGCATGGGCGGGATTCCTCGATATCTTTACGCTGAGTTCTTCGATCGAGTGTCCGACCCTTTTGGCGATTGCCTTCGCGGCCTCGACGACCTCGTGTTCGTTGATCGCTTGACCGCGCTCCGATGTCGCAATAGAGTGCGCGTGGACAATATCTCCATTGGAATTGTAAAGTGCCACCACACATACGTCCGTCAACTTTAGCAATTCTCCGCCACCGGAATGCCGATGTTCATTCATTTAAGCCTCCATTGCTAGCTCACAGAATCCCAGAAAAACGAGTTTACGACCCACGACACATAGGCCCCCGAGACTGTCACGAGGTACGTTGCACTCAGCGCCCGATTTCGGGCAAACGTGTGCACCTCGTTGAACAAAGGAAAGGCCCCCCCACCGAGAGGTTCGTGCACTGAGTGGCCATCGGCTCCCAAGGTTACAACCTCGATGAAGCTGATCTGGGCACCCGAATGATTGTCGCCCTCTAAAAGGCCGAAGTCTGCCGCTGTGATCTGGCAGATCGCATTCGTCAGCCCGAGGTCGATCGTGAAGCTGCGACTGAATGGTGGACCTCCAAAGGATCCATTCTTAAGCAGTAGACCCTGTTCGAAATTCATACCTAGCATTTGGTTGCACCTCTCTGTCAAATTTTGCAACACTCCCCGGTGGGTTTGAGCGTGGGTGTTGCTATCAACTAATCAAGATCACCGAAAGAGCGGCTTTGTTAAATTCCCTGCCAGTCGTCATCGAGGCTCTTTTACGGTTGACGGCATCCTCGATCTTCTCGCCCTTATCAATCCCAATATGCTCAAGTTCATAGTAGTACACTGATTGCCATCGGCAAGTTTGCATTACTTACAAAGCAACTTACCTTAATCCAACACGACATGAGTTCAGAAAGACTTTTTCCAAGAATACCGTCGAAACAAAGCACCCTCTGACCCAGAACACTTCGCCAGAAAAATTCCGCTGTCGACCTCAAAAATGGCGTGCTATCGAAATAGCGCTCTTCCCTTTGATATAGCCAACAACGCTCGACACCGAATATTTTGGCGGTATGCTCAAACACATATGAATGTGGTCTACCATCAAATGACCTTCGACCACCTTCGATTCTCTTTGCAGCGCAAGCTCCCGAAACACTTCCCCAAAATGATTTCGTAATGCTCCGAACACCGCTTTCTTGCGCCACTTCGGAATAAATACCACATGATATTTACAGTCCCACCGGGTATGGCTCAAACTCTGATACTCTTTCATCGTGAATCTCCTTCTTTTAGTCGAGAAAGAAGATTCACAGCGACCGACGTATAGGTCAAACCTTGGTGAGTCCCCCAGCAGAGCCGGGGGTTTACCTTGTTAATTACTGACTTATGAGTAACGCTTTCCGCGCATTCCGCGTGTCATCCATCCCAATACGCCTATGCCGCTGGAAAAAGCCAAGCCGCGCCTGGAACCGGCACCGCGCTAACGTTTAGTGCAATACCGCCCGCATTGTCCGGAAGGTAATAATCAACGACGCCGAATTGCAGCTTAGTGGTCGTGTTGAGGGTAAAAGTCGTATAGAAATTAGCGGTCTAGGTTACGCCGGGGAGAATGGCACCGGTGCCGTCCAGCGCGGTTATGCCGGTCTTGGATGCCTCGCCAAGTTGCGTCGTGGCCAGGCAGCACAGATCGGATCTCCGCTGATCAATCGCATAGGTATTGATGGTCGTCGCGGTGCCATTGCCATTATCGGCGGCGACAATAAAGGCCCATCCCCAAGCATCCACGCGCCCGGCTTGGACATTAAACGCTGTAAAGTTTGAGTTGGCTCCTGGCATCACGCTATTGATCGTGGCGGCGTTGCTAATGGAGTAGGTACCCGGCCCGAGCGTGAGTTGCACAGGACTGATCATATTGACGATCGTGCCAGGCGCAATATAGTTGTTGCATGTCGTGCAACCGCTGACCGTGCCATCGATATTCAAAATGGCCGCGTTGGCGGAAATGCCGTACAGTGCCATTACACTTGCGGCGCCTAAACTCAAATTGCGAATCGTGCTAAATGTCATGATTCTTCCTTTTTGATTAAAGAAAATTAAGTAAGCAGCTTTGAACGCTGCATCACCTATTCCAAACAAGCGTTAGCAACTGAGAATTCAGCAATGCGCTGGACTGGTCGAGCTCTGCATTTCAACAAGTTTTGTGCTGTTGCTTTCGATTCGATGTTTGCGTGTTCTTGTGATTGGTAACTTGCGTTACCACCGTGCAAACGAATTTATTCCCAATTTCCTGAAAAATATTTTCGGCTAGCCACGAACGGCTTTCGAACTCGAAGTGGCGCAACACAATACTATCCCGGCGCGATAGCAAGTCGCGCCGGTAGCGAACGTGATCCAGGCGAGCAAGCCCTAAATGCCGGTGGTGACGGCGTCAACCGGCAACACGAACTTCGACTTTCTGAAGTCCGTCACTGGGGGATCCGTCCGCGGAGGAAGCGGCTGTGGATTGATGGACGGCGCGGACGCAGATTGCGGGGTCAGATAATCCGTGATGGTGTCGCTGGCAAGGGCGTTAGCAGCACAAAGCCCTAACGCTGCGATGGTAAGTGCTTTCAATATCGTATTCATGTCGATCTCCTTGAATTGGCGTTGTTAAACAAATCGGCTGAGACAAGCGTGCCGCTATCTGTATTTCAAACGTGCGTCGCACCGAAATACGATGCCATTATCGGCGGGCCTAAAGTGCAGGTAAATATGCCAAAAGACATAGGCCGAAAGTTATAGCGCGGGTAGTGGGCGACTAATTTGCGATTTCCGTGGCGTTAATGACGACCTCGTGCCACTAGTAGAAGACTTAAGGAGGTTTGTCAGCGAGCCAGGTGCCCGGTAGGGCTGGGCATGTTGACCACCGGTTGTTGTGATCCAAATGCGTTGCAGGTAGGCATCTTCAACCGATCCTACTATGAGGAGGTTCTGATCGCGTGCGTCAATCCCGAGATTCTCCGCAGCGAAGGGCTGCCGGGCGCGGTGCTCGACGAGAAGACGGTCTGGCACGACCGGTAACTGTTGTTGATTTTCTCGCGCTCAGCGATTTCCCGGAGCGATTTGACCTCGCCTGTTGTTTGCGCAGGTTAGATTACCCAGTTTGCATGAATCGCGATCCCCAGCAATGAGTGATCTAATTCTCTTGTGGCACACTATATTGCAAAATTTTCTCTGGGTAGTACTACAAGGTACGTAGACTGGGTAATCTGTGTCGCGCGCCAACAGACGGTCCACTCGTCATGGCCGACGCTTACGATGCGCCCAAATTTTGTCGCCGCCGAGCTGCCACCAACGTGCTCAATCCCAGCCCTAACAGTGCCGCCGACATTGGCTCCGTAACTGGGGTAGACAATGGCGTGCCCAATACGTCGAACGCGCTCTCCCCCAACCCAGAGACAAGCGACCAATCCGATCCTCCATCGATCGAGAAAGCAAAGGGCCCAACCATTTCCGGTTCAGCATAATTCCATGTCATCGAGGTACTCAATCCGTTGGCTATCAGCCAATATTGCGCGCCGCCGGTAAGCGTCGTTCCACTGATGCCGGCAATCATCTGCGAGGGCTGCAGGGTAGTGGTTCCACCTTCGGGAAGATTGAACAACGTCCAGCTACGAATGAAGGAACCCGGCAGGCCGCTACCATCGTCCAATACTAGCTGCACAGTCGCACCGTTGGCACCTGGTAGGGCAGACGTATGCGTCAGCCCAATGTCGATTTGCGTAAGGTCGAATCCGGACCCGGCCGGCACCACGAAGCTCAGGAAGTTTGTCGGATAATTTTACATTTCAGTACTGCCCGGCAAGGTATGAATAATAATACGATGAATTGATGGTTTTTTATTT
>JAYUFB010000064.1:0-11928 GCA_043738945.1 Gammaproteobacteria bacterium | reverse complement strand
AGGCGAGTCCTAAGGAAATGTTGCCGATCGTCGATAAACCGCTGATCCAATATGCGGTCGATGAGGCGTTGTCTGCGGGTGCTGAGACCTTGGTCTTTATTACCGGGAGCTCGAAGCGGGCGATCGAAGATCATTTCGATACTAATTCTGAGCTTGAAGCCGTATTGCAGGAGCAAGGCAAGCAGGAATTATTGGATACGTTGCGCGGTATCCTACCCAGCTTCGCGACCTGCGTTTATATAAGGCAACCTGCGCCTTTGGGATTGGGTCACGCGGTGCTGTGCGCGCGTCCGGTGGTTGGCAATGCGCCGTTTATGGTGCATCTGGCCGATGACTTGATTGAAGCCAATGTTCCCTGCTTGAAGCAAATGGCCGAGGTGTTTGCCGAGTACGAGGGAAGCGTTCTCGGGGTGCAAACTGTCCCGCAACAAGATACTGACAAATACGGTATCGTTTCGCTGGAGCGCCGCTTGTCGCCGCGCGTGGGCAAGATGTCGCATATCGTTGAGAAGCCGAAACCCGATAAAGCACCTTCGACGCTGGCGGTAGTGGGCCGTTATCTACTCACGCCGGCTGTATTTGATCACCTCGCCAAGATTGGCAAGGGAGCCGGTGGCGAAATTCAATTGACGGATGGTATTGCTCGATTGATGTTGAGTGAATCGGTTTACGCCTACGAATTTGAAGGCAAGCGTTACGACTGCGGCAACAAGCTCGGTTACTTACAAGCCACGGTGGAGTACGGACTTAACCATAAGAGCCTGGGTAAAGAATTCGCCGCCTACCTCAAAGAGTTTGTTGCCACGCTATAGAAGTGCGGACGTACCGGTTGTATACGCCCGCTTACCCATTATTTACTAATTAGCTGAATCGCCCCCGCTGTTGAGCGCCGCTTGATCCACCCCCGCCGCCGCCCGCGCTACTGCCGCCGCTACCACTGCGCGACCCCGCGCTGCTGTGACGCGACCCGCCGCTATGGCGCGAACCACTTGATCCGCCTGATCCACCGCTGCGGGCATAGCCTGATCCACCGCTGGACTCGCGTCTGGAGTCTGGGCGTTGGCCACCCCGGCCGCCTTGTCTACTCGCACCGTGCGAGGGGCGCTGAGATTGCGCTGGGGCTGGCACGCTATCAAGAATTTTGAATATTGGCGTATTGACTGTGGGAATCGCACGGCGAAGTACCCGCTCAATGTCCCGTAGAAGTCCTGATTCGTCTGAGGAGACTAAGGAGATCGCTTCTCCGGCAGAACCCGCGCGGCCGGTGCGACCAATGCGATGGACATAGTCTTCCGGTACGTTAGGAAGCTCGTAGTTCACCACCTGCGGTAATTCTTTGATATCAAGACCGCGAGCAGCGACTTCGGTGGCAACCAACGCGGTAATCTGTCCGCGTTTGAACATGTCGAGTGCCTTGACCCGAGCGCCTTGACTTTTATTGCCGTGAATGGCGGCGGCTTGAATGCCCGCACCTTCCAATTGTTGGGTCAGACGATTAGCGCCGTGTTTAGTACGTGTAAAAATTAGGACTTGATGCCATTTTCCTTCTTGGATTAGATGGACCAGCAAATGCCGTTTGTGTTCTTTTTGAACTCGATAGGCGCGCTGTTCTACTAATTCAATCGGTGCATTGCGAGCAGCAACTTGAATTGACAATGGATTATGCAGAAGCCGTTCGGCTAAGCCGCGGATGTCATCAGAATAAGTCGCAGAGAATAATAAATTCTGGCGTTTTTGTGGGAGTAATTTGATGATGCGCCGGATATCCGGAATAAATCCCATGTCTAGCATGCGATCGGCTTCATCGAGTACGAGTACTTGAACTTTGGACAGATCGACGGCGCGTTGTTGGGCGAGATCGAGTAGACGACCCGGTGTCGCAACCAGAATATCGCAGCCATTGCGTAGCGCTGTCATCTGCGGATTAATGCTGACCCCGCCAAATACTTGGTAGGTTCGAAGTTGCAAATACTTGCCGTAGTTGCGTGAACTTTCCGCCACTTGAGCTGCGAGTTCACGCGTGGGTGTGAGTACCAAGGCGCGGGGAGCGCGGCTAGGCGTATGGGTAGTATCTGCGTGCAGTAGTTGCAGAATTGGCAGCACGAAGCCCGCAGTTTTGCCGGTGCCGGTTTGTGCGCCTGCAAGCACGTCGCGCCCGGAGAGCACGGCGGGAATGGCTTGCATTTGAATAGGAGAGGGGGTGTCGTAGCCTTTATCGGCCACAGCACGGAGTAATTCGGGCATAAGCCCGAGATCGGAAAATGACATTAAAAATCCTTAAAGATTTGGACTCGCACGACGAAGCTTAAACTTCGCAGCGGTCAGCAGCGAGGGAGGGTAAATAAACGGAGTGCGCCAAAGGACGGACCGCGAGCTTAAAGTGGCACTGACCGAGCACCAACCTTGTACAGCTTCGAATAGGCTACACGTTTTTGGTGTTCGCGTCCAATTTATGATGCGTCGCTAGGCTTTCGGGTATCGCAGGGCCGTAAAACTACGCACAGCTTTCCATCAGTTTTTCCTTTCTCCTCGCGTGCAGGATGGCTTCGGTATAGCCATTCGGCTGGCCGCGACCCATAAATACTAGGTCGGATGCGGCCTTAAACGCGACGCTACGGGTAAAGTCTCGGCTCATCGACTGATAGTTTGGATCAGCAGAGTTCTGTCGATCAACCACCATTGCCATGTTCTTAAGGGACTCTATGACCTGCTCGCGGGAGCAAATCTGGTGATGTAACCAATTGGCAATATGTTGACTGGATATGCGCAAGGTGGCGCGATCTTCCATGAGAGCGACATTCAAGAAGTCGGGGACTTTTGAACAACCGATACCAAAATCAATCCAACGCACCACGTAGCCGAGAATGCTTTGAGTGTTGATATTAAGTTCTTGCTCAATTTCAGGCGTGCTCCAGGTCGTGTCCTGCGCGAGCGGGGGTGTCAAAATATCCTCAAGCGCCGCTTGGGGTCTGGTTTTAAGAGTTGCTTGCACCTGTGTGACTTCGACCACGTGATAGTGCAGTGCATGGAGTGTGGCAGCGGTGGGCGAAGGTACCCATGCTGTGCTTGCACCGGCCAGCGGTTGCGCGATCTTGGTGGCTAGCATATCGGCCATCAGATCTGGCATCGCCCACATGCCCTTGCCAATTTGCGCATGACCTGGGAGTCCACATTTAAGCCCTATATCGACATTTTGTCGCTCATAGGCCTGTAACCATATGGCCTGCTTGAGTTCCTGTTTGCGCGGCACGGCACCCGCTTCCATCGACGTATGGATTTCATCGCCGGTCCGGTCGAGAAAGCCGGTATTAATGAATACCAGGCGTTGGCGCACAGGGCGAATACATTCAGCGAGGTTGACCGTTGTGCGTCGCTCTTCGTCCATGATGCCGATCTTGATCGTGTAGCGCGGTAATCGTAGCAAGTCTTCGGTCGCATCGAACAGCCGACCCGCAAACGCAACTTCTTCAGGTCCATGCATTTTTGGTTTGACGATGTAAATAGACTTGCGTAACGAATTTTTCGCAACCTTAGCGGGACTAAAATCGTGCAGCCCGATCAGTGACGTGATGACGGCATCTACTATCGTTTCGGGGATAGGCTGGCTATCGAGCGTAATCATATGAGTTAGCATGTGGGCACCCACATTGCGAATGAGCATAAGACTACGGCCGGGCAGCACCAGGTTTTGGCCGGAAGGCGTGGTGTAGTAGCGATCCGGATTTAAGTGACGCTTGAAGGGCTGACCGTTCTTGTCAAGCGTGACGGCAAGATCGCCTTGCATGAGTCCGAGCCAATTACGATACACCACCAGTTTTTCTTCTGTGTTGACGGCGGCGACCGAGTCTTCGCAGTCCTGAATAGTAGTTAGCGCGGATTCGAGCACCACATCGCTGATACCAGCGCTATCGATGGAACCGATTTTATGTGAACGATCGATGTGTATTTCAACGTGTAGACCGTGGTGGACTAACAATAGCTGGGTGGGCGACCCTCGTGGGCCAGTGTAGCCGACTAAACTATTGGGGTTCTTAAGCGCGGTTACGCTTCCGCCGCGTAATTCGATTTCAAGACCGGCTTCGCTGAGTTGATAGCTCTGTGCCTCTCGATGTGAGCCCTGTGTCAGCGGGAAATGTTGGTCCAAGAATGTCCGTACGTACTGAACGACTTTAGCGCCCCGTTGCGCATCGTAAGGGGCCGTGGACATAGCCTGTTGTGCAATCGCATCGGTGCCATACAACGCGTCGTATAGGCTTCCCCAACGGGCGTTGGCTGCGTTTAGCGCATAGCGCGCATTATTGACGGGTACTACTAGTTGGGGTGCTGCCAACTGCGCGATTTCTACGTCGACGTTTTCCGTCACTACGGTTACGGGACCTTGGTCCGGGACTAAGTAACCAATATCGACCAGGAAGGTTTTATACTTACCCTTGTCGAAATCGATGCCAGGATTTTGGCGATGCCATGCATCGATTTGCTGTTGCAGACGGTCGCGCTTATCGAGTAGTTTTGCGTTTTGTGGGGCGAACCCTTGTATGAGTGCGGCGAACTCGCTCCAGAATGGCTTTGCCTCAACCCCGGTGCCGGGCAGTACTTCCTGATTGACGAAATCAAATAACAGCGTGTCGATTTCGATATTTTCTAAGTGAATTTTGTTTGTCCTCATATCGGGTTGGCGGCTAATGGCGCCTAGGGTAGATCAAGTTCATATTGATGACGATCACCGATAACCTGCTCAAAATCAAGTCCCAGGGCTGTCAACACCGGCTCGGCCACGGGTTTCACCTGTTTTAAGATGTAGTGCTCACGGTCGAGGGGATGTCGGATGTTATCGATGGGCTCGGCACCGGCTGTGGTCATTACGTAACTGATTAGCGATCCGCCCGTTTGGGTCGATTTGCGCGCTGCTACGACATGCGGTGGGGTCGTCGCGGTATATTCGTCGGCGTCTTTGCGCAGATTCTTCCGGTATACAAGTGCATCGTCGAGCTCACCGTTTCTGGTTCGTCGCACCACGTCGGCGAGATACACATCGACCGATTGATCGGCAAATAGCCGTTGGTAGAGTTCACGCTGTACTTGTTTCGCAAGCGCGGTCCAATCGCGACGCACGACTTCCATGCCAACGAATTCGACTCTATCGACCGCATCCTCTCGGAGCAGGCCCGCGTAGCGCTTGCTAGCCCCGCGTTGGCTGTGACGCGCCTGCGGTAGAAATAATTTTAAATACAATTTCTCAAATTTAAGTTCCAGACGGCTCTCCGCTCGCCAGCGCTCAAGAATATAGCGCCCGATATCCGCATTGAGCGCTGCTACGAGTTGCTGACCTTGCTCGCGCGCTTGGCTCGGTTCCTGTTGGTTGGATTGCACGAATAGGCTATCCGTGTCACCGTATAACACATCAAACCCGGCTGTCTGAAACCAGGTTTTCGACCATAAAAGGAGCTCGCGTCCCATGCCGGTAATGGAGTTCGCTAGCGCTGGATTGAAGAATCGGCAGGCCGCTGCGCCGAGTACGCCATAGAGAGAATTCATCAGTATTTTGATGGCTTGCGATGCTACTGTGTCACCGGCGATGCGGGCCGCCTCCCGCCGTGGAAATAATTCATCGAGTATGCGGGGCAAAATCGCAGCCACGCGTCGATATGCGCCACCCGGCGTGTGGATCAGATCTTCGCCGGGTAATGGATTCTTTACATAGGAAAGTGGATCAATATTGAAGGTGCGAATAATGCTGGGGTACAGACTTTTAAAGTCGAATACCCACACATTGCGATGTAGACCTGCGCGTGATTCCAACACATGCCCCCCGGTTTGTACGACCGGTACTCGCGAGTCATCAATACGTAAGGTCGGTGCGACAATGGACTGCTGCCACAATTCAGTGAGGTATAGGAAATCGAAGGAGGCTATGCTGGCAGCGACCCTATCCGGTGTCATGCCGGTGAGGTGACTACGTGCTAGGGCGAGCGGCACGAGGCGCAAACGCTCGATGATCTGATAGGCGAGTCGCGCATCGGTGCGCGCGTAGAGTGCAAAGGCGGCCAGATCGTGCTGGTAATTGTGCAAGATTTCGCCCACGCGGTTCTTAACATCGCCGGCGACGACTTTACCCTCGCCTAAGATGACTCTTGCCACCGCATCCAGTGAGTATTCGTCCATTCGAATGAACGCACCGCGCAAAAGATCGATGCCATCGAGTACTAGACGGCCCGGAATATTGGCCTGACCGCTACCAAAATACCCTTCAGCTTTGCGAATACGTATTGCTCCCACATCGCGTCCCAACGCGAGCGGGTGATGGATGCGCAGTGCGATGCGCTGCAATACGGTCAAATCGAAGTCAATTACGTTCCAGCCGATTAACACATCGGGATCAATCTTGCGTACGCGCGCACAAAACGCTTCTAGCGCTGCATACTCGGTGGCACAGCGAATGGCCTTCTCGGGCATTGCGCGGGCGTAACTATCGACGATTAGCACTTCGTCAATTCCCGGTGCGTATAAAGAAATCGCCAGCAGGCGCTCTGCCTTTGCATCGGTTTCGATGTCGAACGACAGTATCTGGGCTTCGATGTCTACTTCGGCGGCTGTGAGGGTAGGGTTGGTAAATACTTGGGTAATGCCGACCCCCGGCACGCTTTTACCGTCGATTCGACAGCCGCCTTTGATGCCACGCTCGATTAGATAGCGTGCGGCGAAGTGCACATCAGCCTCAAAAGTGTCAATTCCGCCCGCGTGCAGGCGGTCGCGCAGGGGCGGGATGTCGGCGGGCGTTGTTACTTCGATCATAGAAACGCGATTGCCATCGAAGTCTATCTTTTCGGTGGCTTTCGGGTCGGGCGCTCGAAGGGTTCGCGCTCGCTCGGCATCGACCGTGCGGATGAAGAAATGTGGGACTTGGTGCTCATCGCGCACTAGGAAGGTGCCACCGTTCGCGAGTCGTCCGTACAGGTGCACGACGGGAATGCGCTGCCCGCGGGAGTCCGTGTCTATACGATAGCTCGCTTGGAGTATGAAACCTTGTTGGGCTGGCACGGGATCATAGTGCCTTATTAGCGTCAGGCGCGGTTACCATTCAATAATGTTAGCGCAGCCTTTTTTTAGCTATAACGCATCAAATTTTTTAACATTGGGAATACTTATGAGAATAACCTTAACTAGGCGGGCAAACGGCTCGCCGCCCTGGGCGGCAAGGCTCCCTCTATGAAGAGCATTCCCCGCAGGTGACCCGCATAAGATCTAAGTCAATGCGATAATTGATCTGCTCAAGAATAAGAAATTCTACGACAAGGGATGCACAGCTATCGATATCTCGATGCTCGCGGACGCTGCGTTCTGAGTAGCATTTGAATTGACAGACATTGTCAGAATTCATTCGATTTACAGACGCATCTCCGCTGTAATGGCATCATACGGCGCCGACACGCTGCCATTCTTACGGTGCAGCAACCCCGACGCGGTCAACTTCTCAACATCTTCATGAACTCGCTTGTAATCACGTCCAAGGCGCTCAGCAAGCGCTTTCACCGAGCCGGTCGGCCGAGCATGTACAGCACGCAGTAATTCGAGCCGCTTCGGTGATAAGGCGCTGAGCATCGACGGCAGATCCGGAAACGTCAGATATGTTTCGCTAACTTTCTCGCCACGCTCAAGCCTATGCCAGGCGCTCACAAAGCGGCTGCCCATATCGTCGAGAGTTCCGACATTCACTTTGACTCGCTTACTCATCGTTCACCTCGCAAATCTCGCACGTCGGTCAAGAAATCGGCAATCAATCGCTCTACCGTCGTGAAGACGTAGTGCCGCTGACTACCTTCAAGGTGCCGATGATCGCCTTTGCCGCGTTCATTGTCATAACCCACGAGCCGCTGACCGCCCAATCCGTAATGCAAGCTGTACTTCAGCTTATGCGCGCTACCAAGAACAGGCGTTGCCACGTGCCATATCTTCATTTCTACGATCGCGCCATCGAGTAGAACTTGCTTGTCATGAAATGCGAGCACCGCTTTCATATGGCATACGTTGCCATACAAGGTTTATGGCGTCAAGCGCCATAAATGGTGTGAAGGTGTAGTTTGGACCGGTTCGTGGTGAATGGCCACTTACGAGAAGACCAGGTGCGTTTCGAGATAGACTACTGCGCGACCATTCCAATGGTCACCAACCATGTTTCCACCAGCGTGGCCAGTGCGAAATCGGCAACTTGCTCGGCCGCAGGCCGAAGGCGTGGCCGCCTTGCGCGTACAGATGTATTTCCGTGGGGACGCCGACTTTCTGCAGCGCGACATAATAGGCCAGAGACTCCTCCACGGTGTCCACGGTGTCCACGGGGTCGTCCTCGGCTTGGAGTAGGAACGTGGGTGGCGAGTCGGCGCGTACGGTGATATCCGGGCGAAGGCTCAAAGCAGTCTGGTCGCGGGTGGCGCGGTCCTCGTCCTCGTGCACCCACAGGTGGCCGGGGTAAAGGGCGATGGCGAAGTCGGGGCGGCAGCTTAAGCGGTCGGCGGCATCCACTGGAGCATACGTCTGCTTCGCGAAATGCGTACTGACTGCAGCTACCAAGTGTCCGCCAGCAGAAAAACCAATCACGCCGACTTTGTGCGGATCGACATGCCACTGTGCCGCGTTCTGTCGCACCAGCCCCAGCGTGCGCTGCGCATCCTGCAGCGCTGTCTGCACCTTCGGGTATACGCGCCGATTATTCTCGTCGTCCCACCACGGACCCGAGCCTGGTACGCGATACTTCATCAGTACGCAGGTGATACCACGTAATGTCAGCCAGTCGCAGATCTCCGTGCCCTCCAAATCCATGGCCAGAAACTGGTAACCTCCCCCGGGAAACACCAACATTGCCGCCCCGGTGTTGCGGCCCTTGGCCGCATACACCGTCATTGTCGGCCGGCTGACATCGTTAGCCCTGGGCCACCACTCGCGTCCGTCCCCGGGACCGACAGACTCCGGTTTCGGGTCCGGTATCGCATCGGGAACCGCGCCGGGCCAGATCGGAACCTGTACATGGCCAGGTGATGGTTGCCAGCCATCCGCCTGTGCCAAAGAGTGGGCGAGCATAAGCGCGACTGCAAAAGAGACGTGGACAGCTTTGCGTATTCCTAGGAATTGCCAGATAGCTGCGTTAGCAAACAATCAGGTGCCGAAGATGGCGGATTGGGCAAGTGAACACACAATATTCTCCGACTTGAGGCCTATTGATGAGGTTGAGCGACGCGCGACTGAGTTGCAGTCTGTCGAAAACACTTTATTTTAATCATCGGCAATACCATGCTCCTCCCGTAGATACGCCGTACGATGGCTCGAACCGATAATCAGAGGCCGATCGGAGTGCCGACGTCTTTTTCCGGGCTCTGAACCGCAACCACCAATTCAGGAGCCAATACTACAAGGTCCGCGATCCGATTTGAGTTGGAGCGCAGCAGTATTTCGGCGATGTCGAATTTTGGCAAATGCTGCGGCTACCAACCGAATATTAACGCACTCGTCGAGAAGTATTCTCAAGCGGCATGAGTGACGGCAAGCGTAGCTGCTCGCTCCAGAAACGATATAACCTGCAATCGCGAAACAGATGGAAATCCCAATAGAAAATGGTCAATTGAATCACCAGCCTCAAGGTATTCGAGCAGCGTCTGAATGGGCACACGAGTTCCCGGGAAGACTGGGGCTCCACTCATTACATCGGCGGATGCGCTGACCACCGAATTGCTCATACCTCATATCTTAGACTAGGACGCCATCCGTGTTCAAAACGGCCTCTTAGGATGAGCTTGAGCGACGCGGGGTAGCGTTGCCGGTAAACGAAGCTGATTTATCTCAATCATCGGTACCCATTGAACTCAAGGACGTGCCGGCCCGGGATCCGCCGAACCGGTTGCTAGACGTCGTCTCCACTTGCACGAACATACCTAAACAATTCAGTGTTTGACATGCCGCGGCCAACTGCTTAATTGCTATTCGGCGGTGCGCCGTTGTAGCCTGATGCGACCGATGACCAAATTTTCCAAGCAACTTTAGAACTGCATCAATGACCCGAGATTTTACGATACTGGGAGTTCCTGTTGATAGCGGCGGCAGTCCCGGCGGCTGCGAACTCAGCCCCATGGTGTTACGCCAACATGGGTTAGCGAGTGCGGTGAATGCGTCGCGTGATTTGAACGATCTTCCTGTCAGAATTGCTGGCACTCGCGACGCGCAGTCCGGGATCGTTGGCTACGCGTCGGTACTGCAAATGACGAGCAAGGTACGCCAAGAGGTCCGCGATATGCTCGATCGCGGCGACCGGCCGCTACTGGTTGGCGGTTGCTGCTCATTTCTGATGGGAGCTATTGCTGGTGCGCGTGATGTTCACAAACGAGTTGGTTTAGCTTACATCGATGGGCACATGGATCTGTATGACGGGAAGACCTCGCCGACTGGTGATTGTGCTGATATGCCATTTGCTTTCCTGATGGGTTTGGCGCCGCCGGAGCTTGCACAGGTTATGGGAACGTCGAAACCGATTGATCTGTGTGACGCTGCGCTTTTAGGCTATCGTGACGCGGAAGACGCTCGTTCAAAGGGCTCCGTGATGCCGGGGGCACTGGGACCCGGTCTATTTTTTGCCGATGACATGGCGATAATAGCGCGAACCCCGAGCTCTGTTGGGGAGGTCGTGCGTGAACGGATGGAGAAAGGACCGAGTCGCTTCTGGATCTACCTGGATTTTGATGTGCTGAATGACAAGGTATTTCCAGCCGTTGACTACCTCAGTGCCGGTGGCCTCGATTGGCCGCAGTTGATCGATTTAATGAAACCGTTGGTTGCTTCGGACGCATTGATTGGTATTTCGCTCGCCTGCTATAACCCTGATCGGGATTCAGATCATCGTTGCGCGCGCGAAGCGGTCGGGGCCTTACGCCAGATATTCAACGGCGCGTCGCCCACTTGAGTCAGTATTTGGTAAGCGGCAGTCACTCGCGCATCGATCGGATAGCTCTTATTGGCTAATATGACAATGCCGATCTTGTTTTCTGGAACGAAGGCTACGTAGGCTGCGAAGCCATATGTCGATCCGGTTTTGTTAATCAGAACATCATCTCGCGGCTCTAACGGGGGATCGAGTGCGGTCGTCGGATTGGCCTCGAAAATTATTTTGGCTGAGTTCCCTGCCAGCAGTTGATCCAAGGTGACCGGGTAATGATACTGCTCCCATACCAAATCCTGTGTCATCGCGCCGACTCGATAGTAACCCGTGTGGGTGCGAATTATTGCAGATTGCAACTTGCGGTCGATATCGATCATACCCATGTTTATCTGGATGTAACGCAGCATGTCGCTTGCAGTGGTCTTGATTCCGTAAGCTTCAAACGCGATTACCCCTGGGTTCATCCTGGCCGGTTTGTCAGTCGTTGTGTAGCCTTGCGCGTAATTTCCGGTCTGCGCACTTGGAATATTTAGATAGGTATTCTTCATGCCTAACCCCGCAAGTAATTTTCCTTCTATGAGGGCGGTGAAGTCATCATTCATGCTTTTCGCGGCGATCATGCCGAGTATCCCAATGCTCGGATTGCTATAAGTTCGGAGCGTTCCTGGAGCGTAGGAGGGCTTCCAACTGCGGAAGTACGTCATGAGCTGAGTGTTGTTCGTGATTTCGTCAGGAACTTGTAACGGAAGGCCGCCCGACGTGTGCGTACCGAGATTCAGCAGACTTACGTTGTCGAAGCTGGTACCGCGCAGGGATGGAAAATACTTGCTCGCTTTATCAGTTAGCGACAGTTTGCCGTTGCCCTGCGCAAGGGAGGCGAGTGTCGCCGTGAATGTTTTACTGATCGAACCTGTAGCGCGTCAATCTAGGTGAGAGAGCGCGACAATCAGGATGAGAAAATTCTGTGGGACAGGTTTTCGGGTAATTTCCCGGGGATTTGGCCTGCATAG
>JAYUFB010000063.1:0-4511 GCA_043738945.1 Gammaproteobacteria bacterium | reverse complement strand
GAACCTTGCTGCGCATCAGGCCAGCCTGCTGTTCCAGCGCCCCAGCGGCCGCGAGCAGATCAAGGGCCGCGGGTGGGAGCAGCGAGGGCAGGAAAGGTCGGCTCCAACCAAATACGTCCTGCAGCGACGCCGCCGGGCGCTCCAGCATGCGCGCAACGACGCGGGCGTGGGTGGTGGGTGTGACCGTCACAAAACGATAGCCTGTTTCGAGCAGCCACCTGCCCAACCGGAGTAAATGCTCAGGGAACATGTGCTTAAGTGTAGACAAGTAGCCGCCTAAACTGATGTTCGCCAGCGCACCGACAACGTAGTGCGCGCCATCTATATTCCGCCCCTCTCCCACACCGCAGATCAGTCGCTGCTTTCGGATCGACCTAAACTACCAGGGAACTGTCATTAAAAAATTAATGATCGCCTAGCCGCCGCCAGCGCTATCGAATTTGCCAATGTGTCCGCCGGGGATGACAACGACAACGTGAAAGAAGGGATGCCTCGCACCGGCAAGGCGGGCGCGATGGGCAAGACGAGGGTGCACGCGCCTGATGCAGTGCATAAACCGCTGGATCACAAAATGGGCACGATGGGATAACACCCGAAGCATGCGAAGCCACGGATACGAACAGTGACGGCTGATCTCACGCGACAAGTCCTTGAAGCACTACGATGCGATGTACGACCAAAGGAAGAAGAACCCCAAGGGGGAATGAATAGGGAGGACTTAGGACTAACGGACGGCGCTCACGATCGTCCTTTATGCACTGGCGAACGCGTGAATTAAACGGGTCTTCTCCAAGTTGTGTGGGTGAATCGCCGGGTGTAGCGAAGGGCGGAGACGCCCGGAGCGACGTAGGGTTTTGGAAAAGCGTGGCGCCTTCCACGATATGTGGAGGACGGGCTCCGTAAATTCGATTCTTGCCCCAGGCGCCGATATAGGATGCGCATCAGCGTCTATGTGTTAGAGGCATCCGGCGGAAGGCGCTGCGCTTTTCCGCCGTACTCACCCTAAAATGACCCCCAATTACGCACTCGCTTTCCAGAAGAGCCACTTAAACGCTTTCATCGGCACGTGGTCCGGCGACGCACACAGGATAAGCAATAAGTGCCGGTGCCTCCGCGTGACGCCCTGAGTGACCGCATAACCGACCCTTCAAGGAGTTCGAGATGCCACGCCGTGACCTCGTTGAATTGAAATCGGATCCTCCGCAAGGCTCAATTAAACTTACCCATATCATTTACGCGCTGCACGGCTTTAGCGCAGTAATGGGCCTACTCGGATCCGCTTTCGTCCTGACAGCGTTCCTGAGCGGCTGGCCCTCGATCGTTGCGGTGGGACTGAATTATCTCAAGCGCTCTGAAGTGCGCGGCACTTATCTTGACTCGCATTTCAGCTGGCAAATCCGCACTTTTTGGTGCGCTTTGCTGTGGATTGTGATCGCGTCTCTGCTCGTGTTCACGGTCATCGGAATCCCGTTCGCGTGGGTCTTGATCGTGGTCGTCGGTCTTTGGATTCTCTACCGGATTGGGCGCGGATGGCTCGCGCTCTCCGGCGGTGTGGCGATGCCACTTCCGAATCCCTAAAAACCTGAACTCGATGCTGGAGAGCCGTGTGAGTCGAGACGATGCTTCTGTCCCCAAACCCTGAGTTGCCCCAATATCGGGGCAAGGTTCCGGGGATGAAGGACGGCGATATTCTGGGTAGCCAATTCAGGGGCACCGTGGGAGGGGGCAGGGCCGTGGCGCGGTGCGGGAGCGGGATTGATGCGTTATCTACAGCACTTACCTGCCCAATCACGTTATCCACATCGTCCGTGACTAGCAGCGTCCTGCGTTTGTCGCTGCCCACGCCCACTGACCGACCACGCGCTTAACCGTTGCTGTTCACGAAATCGGTGAGCACGTCGATCGGGGTACGCTTGGGTGTTCGTCGACAAAGGGCACGAAGATCACTCTGTATCCGCTCAGCGGCAAGCGATTCCACGCACCGTGCTGGCCGACGAACATCCCGTGAGTGAAGGGTGTTGGTAGGCTGCTGCCCTCAGCGGAAGTCAGACCTAACGATGCGGTGGGTGCGCCGAGCGCATAATCGGGCGCAAGTGCGGTGGCCAAGATCCCGGTCGTTGCGGTTCGACTCGTTCATCGACATGCGGGCCGTAATAGCTGTATGGCCAGCTGTAAAAACCACCGTCGCGCACTGCGATCAGATAATCGGGCACGAGATTGGGGCCGATTTCGTCGCGTGTTGGCGACGGCCTCAAATTGAGCCATAGTGCCGACGCCACGATGAGCCAGCTATCGAGCCTCAAACGCTAGCGACGGCACGGGCTTCTGAGCCCATGCGCTGGCTCACTGAAGGAGCGGCAGACACCTCGGAAATGGCTCAATTCGGCGTCGGCGGCAACGCGTGACAAAGAATGCACCGGCCTGATGCATCCGGTAGAGACGAGAAAAGTCCAGGTATCCCCGATCCATCACGTAGGAGGCCCCTGCCTCGCTCGGCAGGATGTCGAAGACGTTGACCTCGTGCAATTTGCCATCGCTGAGGTGGATGAAAGCAGGAATGCTGCCGCGCAAATCCAGGAACGTGTGCATCTTCACCGCCGCCTTGGTCGAGCGAAACGGCGCCCACTTGAACTGGCTCAAGCACAGATCGATGGTAGTCGAATCCAACGCGTAGATCGTGTTGGTCAAGTCCAGCCCCAAGTCCTTGTCGACGTAAAGCTTGCGGGCGCGGCGAATGAGTAACGCGGCAACCTCGGGCCAGATACGCCAGTCCCGCTCTTCGTTCGCGTCGGCCAAAGTGGCGCGATGCACGCTGTGATGCAAACCCATGGCGTACAGCTGGCATTGGCACTCAATGTGACCTCGATGTCGCGCAGGCATTCGCGCCACGTCAGTTGCGCAAACGCCATCACGCGGAATTGCTCTGCGCAATTCATCCGGCGTACCCCAGCGTTGCCAGCGTGGCGTTCGACAATTCGCGAAAAACTCGTCCACGGCATGAAGTCCATGATCTGCGCGAACAGCGTCTTGCCCACATTCATGACCGCTCCCCCAGAATAACGACCGGGAGAAACTACACAAATCCGACACTTTACGATTCAAATCGACACCAAATAAAACCTACTGCAAAGCCGTGCCAGTACTGGACTTTTGCAAGTATTCAACCGATTTAACCGGACGCTAGTGTCAAATTTTGTTGATTCAATAGTTTGGCAGAGGTTGGCGCAAGGGGGCGAAACTGAGCACTGTACCGTCAGTGTATCGCGCAAAGTGTGCGGATCTTTCCTGAAAACGATCGCGGGGTGGCCATTCGGCCAGTTCGCACATTGCCGCCTATTCACGCTGACAGCGGATGCCGGTACGCTGTCCCATATATCCATATCAGTATAATAGAGTTCATGTTAAAATCTGTGCGATTTCTTGGGGACTCGTTGAAACGATTGCGCGAGTTTCCGGAAGACGCTAGGCACGATGCCGGGTACCAACTCGATAAGGTGCAGCGCGGCAGGCAACCGGATGACTTCAAACCAATGGCTTCGATTGGTAAGGGCGTCGAGGAAATCCGGCTGCGAGATGAAGCGGGCATCTACCGTGTGATTTATTCCGCGCGTCTTGAGGACACCGTCTATGTTCTGCACGCCTTCCAGAAGAAAACACAGGCAACCGCGAAGCGCGACGTGGACATCGCAATCGAGCGCTTCGCACAGATGATGAGAGAACGAAAATGAGTCGCAAGAAAATCGAGAGTTACGCCAGCGTCTGGGATGCACTCGCCGACACGCCCGAACAAGCCGCAAATCTGCGGGCGAGAGCGGAGCTCATGCAGCAGATTGCAGCCATTGTGAAAGAAAGTGGTTGGACGCAAACGGAAGCAGCTGAACAATGTGGCGTTACCCAACCGCGCATAAATGATTTATTACGCGGTCGCGTATCCCGTTTTTCGCTTGACGCCCTAGTCAATATTGCGACGGCGATTGGCCGACGCGTGCATGTCGCGCTCGATGTCGCTTGACCTGAGGACAGTCCGAATTCGACCAACTTCGGCTCCACGCGAGTCGCCGCTCCGAACGTTCACCTTGGTGAGCGTGGCCCCATGGAACGCCAAGCAAATTCCTGAGATGAACCAATACGTCCTGCGTGAAGCCACGTGTTGCCGCCGACGTCGAATTGAGCCATCGTGCCGACGCCAGATTGAGCCAACCTTTAAAGCCTAATCACCAGCATTGATGCGGCTGCTGGGCTGGCCGCACTGGCTCAATGTAACGTCGGCAGACACCTTGGAAGTGGCTCAAATCAGCGTCGGCGCCAACATGTGTGGAACACGTCACTTTCATCGCCCTGTCCGGCGATAGCCAACCCCACTTCACAACCCTCGCCCATTTCATCAGCACCCTGGGCGAGGTTATCGCTCTTTCCATCGCGTTTTCGCTTCAACGAGGGGCTGGACGGACGGTTCCTTTATGCAACACGTAGGCGAAGCGGTGGCGTCCTCGGGGAATCATTTTCCGTCA
>JAYUFB010000062.1:0-11982 GCA_043738945.1 Gammaproteobacteria bacterium | reverse complement strand
TAAAGTGCAACACCACACCGCCGGCTTGGCGCGAAAGCACTTCAATCCTCGATCCTGCTTGCGCAAAATTACTCGCCAACGCGCCATTCAACGCGACATCCCCTAAGATGAGATAGGACACACCGCGCATCATTGCCAATTGGCTATCGGGATCTTTGGCCGCCGGCGGTAATGGCAGCCCATCGCATTTACAGGCGATCGAGGTACGTGCTGGCCACGAGCTTGCCACCAGAATCGGTGCCATCGGATGCCCGCCGCTCGCATCAGCCACACCCAAATTACTCACTCCCTCCACAAAATCGCTGATCAGCTGGTCTTCTATGGAGAGCCGCCGCAATTGGCCCGCATGATAGCCAATTTTGTTCACCTGCATGAATGCCGTGCAGATCAGCAGCAACAGCAGCCATAACCCGCCTCGTTCTATCAACATCCCGCGCCCCGCAAGCGGCGCTAGCGCGCGCACTAACCACGGCGTTCCCGCATACAACAGGAGCGCAAACATCAACAACGCCCAAGTCCGATCCGCAGCCACCACCCCTAAACATACCGACAGGAGTAACACACCCCCGGTCATAGTGGCCCACAGGCGTCGATACTCGTGCACCATTACCGCCAACGTTAAAATGCTTAAAACCGCTCCAAAAACCCAGTCTAAGCGCGACATCGTTTCAATACGGCCGTTAAAAATGGCGGCGGCGCTCTCAGCCGGATTCTCTCCCCAATTCATGCCGGACCATCCCAGCCGCATTGCCAGAACGAATACCACCGCAATGGGAATTCCAATTAAGAAATATTCGCGATTGCGCATTTCTGGCGTTTTCTTCCACCAAGTCAAAAACAACACCACCGGATAGGCGAGTCCTGCGGGATGCAAACTCACCGCAACGACACATGCCAAAATCTGCGCAAAAAACCATCCACCCAATGCGGAGACTCGCTCATTCGTCAATTTCCGATCAAACCAGCTAGCCAGGGCACAAACCGCCAACAAAAAAGGTCCTGCTGAAAGCGAATTGATGCCATCGACGGTCAGCGGAGCAATCAGTAACAATCCTGTCGCTAGCAATGCGGCCTCGGCTTGATCTTGCTGGCGGCACCATCGATACAGCGCCAGCGCCGCAACGCCCATGACGAATAAGGTGAGGATTTTGGCAGCCATCACCTGACCAGGCCAAATGAATCCCAAGGGTAAAAATATAATGGCGCGAGTATCGGGGGCCCCAAGAGTCAGCACGCCACTTGCCACCTGATCGCCAATGGACCAAGCCAATAACAGCGCCTTTGCACCTTCCTCCGTGAGTCCAAAGGGATCAGCGCGTAAAGTTAGCCCTACCAAAATAGCCCAGGGTAATAACCACAAAGCACCTCGGGAGCCGACGACGAGCGCGCGAATTTGCGCCTTAAAGGGCACTCTGAATAGCGCCTTCAAGCTCGTTGTAAAGCATGGATCCCGCTTGCTGAAAACGCACCACGCCATGCTTATCGATCACAAAAGTCCAAGGATCTCCGGGCACGCGGAAGGCTTTATACGCTTCTGGATTATCGTATTGATCCATGTGCAAAAAAATCATCTGAGTCTGATACTTTTGCATTAGCGATTTAATCATCTGCAATTGACGATCACAAGGCGTGCAATGAGCGGGGGTTGCGAACTCCAACAATATTGGCTTACCGCTGGCCAAGGCTCGATCAACCGAATACTGATACATCCGCTCGTCCGGCTGTCGATAGGTAGTAATACGCGAAACATCGCCGCCCACATCCGCCAGAGTTTTAGTATGCACTTTTGGTGCAGCTTCCCCCAACTGCAAAGACATCGAGAGATTGTGCGACGAGCCAGGCCCTTGGCCACAAGCGCCTAACAGCGCCGCCACTGCAAATCCTACCGCGCGTGCAGTCCAAGTACGCATAACCTACGCCTTACCGCCGGTCTTAAATATGTTGTAACCCCAAATAATATTGGCGATGAGCACTAAGGTGCCGAACAAGCCGACACCCGCCATCAGCTGTGACACCGTGTGTTCGACTTCTTGGCCTGGATCGTAACCTCCGATGACACCGGCCAAGGTAAACAAGCCCACCATGCCTACCAAGCCGATGTTGTGCACCCAAAAATGTACTTTCACCAGCGGCATACTATAGATCGGTCGATTCACTAGGCGCGGCACGAAATAATAAATTGCGCCAAAAATCGCCATTTCCACCCAACCTAAAAGATTGATATGCCCATGCGCCAATAAAATTAATTTGCCGTGCGGCGCAGTGTCGACATACATCCTTAACGCAGGAATGCCGCCCATAATGGCCCCCCACGAGAAACCAATAATGGCGTACACAATGCACGCATACACGAATAATAGCGTATAGCGCGTGTACTCGCGATCGTTGATACCCGAGTGAATTAGATTAGGGTCAGTCATTTTTCCTGCCGTACATCATGATACTGCGACTTCCAAGCGGCAGGTGCCCACAGCTCGGTCATCTTATCGATAAAACCGGAATGTCCTTCCATGGGCAAGCGTGCATCGGGAGACCCTTGCACCGCTTTTAGCTCGGATAAAAAAACCGCGAGCGAATGCAAGTCCTTTTCAGGCAAGTGCGCGACATAGTCGGCCCCCTTAGTAGTTCCGTGTTCCATGGTGTGCGTCCGATAAGTCGCTTCCGGATTGCGCAAAAAAGCATCTAAGTAAACAAACGAACGTCGGGACCCTACGCCGTCCAAACTCACCCCATTGTTGGTGCCATTTCGCACCGCACGATGGCAGTTGCTACATCCTAGATCGCGAAACCGACTCGATCCAATTAGACCCTCGGGTGTGAAGTCATAGTGCGAGGTCGCCGCATACATCTTTTTACCGGAATGAATACGATAATTCTCCATCCCTATAAAGGCTACGATTGCGAACAGTACAAACGCAATCGCGATACCAAATAAGACCTTTTCGCCGCGCTTAAGTCCCGCTTTTTTCATTCACTGACTGGTAATAGGAACCATGGAATTTCCACCGGTAGAGGTGGGCGCCGACGACAAATAAGTTGCAATATTTGCGATATCCGCATCGGTGAGATTTTTAGCCATTTTGCGCATCATGGCGTAGGGATCATTGTTACGACTCTCATCACGCCAACTATTTAACTGATTGACCAAGTAGGTGTATTTTTGCTGACCGATCACGGGAAATAAGGGTGCTGCACCACGACCATTGTAACCATGACACGAACTACACGCCGAAACCTTGCCAAGCACACCGTACTTTACAATTGCCTGCCCCAAATATCGTTCGCCTATTACCGTGCCACTTTCCTTAAGCTCCTTAAGATCAGACAGCTCCGCAGGTCCCGTTAGCGTATTGACATAGCCCGCCACGTCACGACGATCTTGCTCGCTCAACGCCGCAGCATAGACCAGCATCACGGCCCCCGCTCCGCCCGGAACTCGCTTGCCTCCGGCCAGATCCGACAGCTGCTTAACCACATAGGGGAAACCAATGCCCGCCAATCGCGGAGCCGCCAGCGCTTCCATTCCCCAGCCATTAGCACCATGACAAGTCATACAGGCGGGGATCGAGTCACCCTTGCCTTCCATAAAAATCTTTTTGCCATTCGCGATGACTGCGCCCGGAAGGTAATTTTCTTCAGCTAGTGCACTGCACGAAAAAAACACAGCCGCACTTGCCAGCAGCCAATTCACAGTACTCTTTCCAAAGAATATTCGCATCCAAATCACCTCTTTTTTACAGCCTTTCAACTCTACACCGGATTAGCGCGGAACGGAATCCTTCTTAACCACGATCCCGCCCTTCATTACAAACGTAACCCGTTGCAGCTGCGCGACATCCACCAGTGGGTCGCCCTCGACTCCCACCAGATCCCCATATCGACCCACCGCGATCTCCCCCACATCCTGCGAGCGGCCCAACGCTTCGGCAGCCGTGACCGTTGCGGCGCGAATAGCTTGTAGGGGCGTCATACCCCACTGCACCATGGTGACAAATTGCTTGGCATTATCGCCGTTCGGATAAACCCCACCATCCGTACCAAAAACCATCCTCACCCCCGCCGCATTCGCCGCCTTAAAGGTCTCCCGCTGCTGACGTCCAATTTGCCGCTCTTTGGCTAACGATTCGGCAAAAACACCGTTTTTTGCACCCTCCGCGAGAATGTAGTCATCATTATAAATATCCATCGAAAAATAAGTCCCATGCTGCTTCGCCAACGCGAATGCTTCCTTATCCGCGAGACTGACATGCTCTACCGTGTCCACGCCGGCACGAATCGCGTCTTTGATGCCGGAAGTCCCATGCGCATGGACGGCCACCCGCAATCCCAGCAAATGCGCCTCATCGACCAATGCCGTCATTTCCGCCAAGCTATACTGCTGCCCCCCCACACTATCGGTCTTAGACAACACGCCGCCGGTACCGCAAAATTTAATAACCTCAGCACCATACTTGCGCAGTTTCCGTACAGTGGCCCGAATCGCGTCTGCACCATCTGCAACCGCCGGTGCTGGCACGGTAAAGGAAGGCGGGAATTCGGTCGAATCGCAATGACCCCCCGTAGCACCGATGGCATAGGTCGCGGGCACAATCCGCGGACCGGGCACGAAACCCTCTTCAATACCTTGTTTAATAGCCACATCATCGTAATGATCGGACCCCACGTTGCGCACCGTCGTAAAACCGGCTTCAAGCGTGCGCCGCGCGTTCGCAACACCGACCACGGTCCAAAAATTATCCGTAAATTCAAGCGCTCGATAACCACTGTACCGAGGGTCAGCAGTCAGGTGTACATGCATATCAATGAAGCCGGGCAATAGGGTAATTCCGGGTAACTCCACCAAACCAGCACCTTCCGGAATGAGCGCGCCCTGCGCTTGCACCGCCACGATTCGACCGTCAGTAATGACAATCTGCGGCTTTTGAATGACTCTACCGGTCACCACATCAAGCATACGATCGGCGGACACCACCACCGTGTCTGCGACCGCGCGCGCCGTGGGAACCGCTGAGAGGGCAAGCCCTGCGGAAACCACAAACCCTAGAAGTAACCCATTGTATCGCTGCACCTAACTCTCCTAAGATTTGACAGATTCGCGTAGCCGCTAGCCTACCTTAACGCGTCGGCAAATAGTGATCCACCAGTAAGGCCACGAACAGCCATAGCAAATAACTCACCGAAAAATGAAACATGCGCATGGCAATGGCATCGCTCGGCGAGCGCTGTAACTGTATTGCATGCCACAAGAATCGCGCGTCCAATACGAGAGCCACTGCCATATAAAAATATCCGCTCATACCGATCAGGTAAGGCAGCGAGCTTGCCAGCATTAATGCCAAGGTATAGTACAGCACCGCTTTTTGCGTATAGGGTACGCCGTGGGTCACCGGCAACATGGGAATATCGACCTTGGCATACTCCTCGCGTCGCGCGATCGCGAGCGCCCAGAAATGCGGCGGAGTCCAAATGAATATAATCAGGCACAGCACTAAAGCATTCACCGCAATATGCCCGGTGACCGCCGCCCAGCCCAATAGCGGAGGCGCGGCACCCGCTGCGCCGCCGATCACAATATTTTGCGAAGTCGCTCGCTTCAACCAGAGCGTATACACGACGGCATAACCAATTAAGGAGGCGAATGTTAGTGAGGCCGTGAGTAGATTCACTTTGCCGACTAATAACAACATTGATAAGGCCGCCAAAATCAACGCAAAGCCAAGCGCCTCATTGAAGCTCAACCGCCCGGTTGGCAATGGCCGCGAGCGGGTACGGCTCATGCGCGCATCAATACCTCGATCTAGCGCATGATTAATTGCGGCCGCGCTCGCCGCAGCCAGCGCAATCCCCAGATTGGCAAATACCAATGTTGCGAAATCCGGCAGTCGAGGCGAAGCCAGCAGTGAGCCTACTATTGAAGTCAGAACAATCAGCGCAACCACACGGGGTTTAGTCAATTCGAAATAATCGCGCCAGGTTGCCACCCGTGACAAAGATTCAGCGGCCGTCATGGCGGAGCATGCGCAGTTCGCGGGGAGCGAAGTGTGGGTAGCGAGCCCAGCGCGAAATTGAGCGCCACGGTCGCCATCAACAATAGTGCGGCCGCCGCATTGTGAAGTGTTGCCAGCCATAAAGGGAACCCCGCTAGTACCATCGATATTCCTACAATCAGCTGTAACTTTAGCGCGACTAACACCATGACCGCTGCGCGCGACTTAAATTCCCGAAGTTGCAAACTTAGAATCGACGCCACTAACAACACCACAGTCGTAACAATCGCGCTTAATCGATGCGTCAGATGAATAGCAGTGCGCGCAGGAGTCGCGAGCACGCCGCCCTCGTAGTTGGTTTGCTGGGACCCAGTGCTTGCCACGCGCGGCCCGCGTAGCGCAAACGCGAAGCCCGTCTTAAAATCACTCTCCGGCCACCACTGGCCCTGGCAGGTCGGAAAATCTGGACAGGCCGTCGCCGCATAATTGCTGCTGGTCCACCCGCCCAATGCAATTTGGCATCCGACTGCGAGCAAACCCACAGCTGCCGCAAGTCGCGCGGCGGTCGAGCGTCGCGCATCGATGGGCAGTAGCTTTTTTTCGCCTCTAAAAACGGATAACACTAACCACAATAGCAACGACAAGGTCGTGCAACCCAAGAGCAGATGTAAAGTCACCACCAGCGGCTTAAGTTGCCAAGTGACGGTAAGCCTGCCCAGCAGACCTTGGACCATCACGATCGACAATAGGCCAATCACTTGGCTTAAGGGCAGTAACCGCTGCCGCCACGCCACTCGCACAAATACTAGCGATACAATCATAAGACCCAGCATACCCGCCGCATAGCGATGCGCCATTTCACGCCAAGCCTTTCCCACCTCTATATTCGCGCTTGCAGGAGTGACGACCCAGTGACCATAACAACCCGGCCAATCGGGACAGCCTAAACCTGAGCTGCTCAAGCGAACATACGCGCCCAGCACGACAACCCCAAAACACCACAGCAAGGAGGTGACCGCTAAGATGCGAATGGCCCTCGCGCGACTAATTGAGGGGGCGCCAGATCTCATCAGAGACAACTAGCTGCGCACTCATCGCGACTCTCGCGCAGGACTCAATGCCAACGCCACCAAAGTACAAATAGCCCCCGACAGAAGGTAAGCGCCAGCGGCCATCAAACCAAAACGACTGGCTAAAGTTAATGCCACAAAAGGTGCGAAGCCTGCGCCAAATAGCCAAGCGAAATCGGCGGTTAATGCGGAGCCTGTGTAACGATGAGCGATTGGAAATCCGAACGCGATGGTGCCTGAGGACTGGCCGAAGGATAATCCCAGCAATACAAAACCGAGCAACATGAAAATGATTTCACCGGCCTCACCGCCGCTCAACAATTGCGGCGCGAAACCGCTAAAGGCGGCAATCGCGCCTGCCGTAACTCCCAACAGCGTGCGACGCCCCACCCGATCTGCAACTACGCCGGAGACGACAATCGCTACCACGCCCACTACAGCGCCGAGCATCTCAATCACCAGGAATCGCGCCGGAGTCTGATGCGTATACAACAGTACCCAGGATAAAGGGAACACGGTCACGGTGTGGAACAATGCGAAGCTTGCGAGCGGCGCAAATGCGCCGATCACAATATGCCGGCCTTCGGCCCGCAGCGTGTCTCGCACTCGCGAAGGGTGTAGAGCAAGCGATTCAAACTGCTGCGCAAATTCCGGCGTCTCAACCAAACGAAGCCGCGCAAACAACGCGACCACATTGATTGCAAAAGCGACATAGAAAGGGTAACGCCAACCCCAATCAATAAAATCTGCCGCCGGTAGCGTCGATACGAAGTACGCAAACAAGGCGCTTGCGACCACCAAACCTAGGGGCGCACCCAGTTGCGGAATCATGGCATACCATCCGCGACGATTCTCAGGAGCGTTGATTGCCAATAGCGACGCGAGTCCGTCCCACTCACCGCCCAGTGCTAAGCCCTGCCCAATACGAAAAATAACTAGCAAAACGGCGGACCCGGCTCCAATGTCCGTGTACCCGGGAAGGAACGCAACTGCAACCGTGGAGATTCCCAGCAATAACAAGGTAATCATGAGCTTGACGCTTCGCCCGTAAGTGCGATCAATCGCAATAAAAATCACGGTGCCGAGTGGACGAGCCAAAAAAGCCACGGCGAATATAGCGAATGACATCAGCGTGCCCGACAACGCGTCGAGATAGGGGAATACTAGCTTCGGAAACACCATGACCGAGGCAATCGCATACACAAAAAAATCAAAGAATTCTGAAGTTCGGCCGATAATGACCCCGACCGCAATTTCACCCGGCGTCGGCTCTTCGTGACTCGAATTAATGGGATCCGCTGAGGGCGAAATCACTCAGTCCACCTCGTGATCATAGGCCCCAATATTGAATATTTGTGGCGCGATAATTCGCGGCGCTTGCTGTAAAATAAACCCATGCAACGTATTGTAGGGTTTTAATAGTGCAGAGCAAGCGATTCATCTTAAGCACTGGGTTTATCGCAACATTATTGTGCGGATGCCACACCGTGGTCTTGAATCCATCGGGGGATATCGCTAATCAACAACGTGATTTGTTGGTCTCCTCGACCGCACTGATGCTGGTCATCATTATCCCGGTAATCGTGATGACCCTAGTGTTTGCATGGCGCTACCGTCATTCAAACAAGCAGGCTCGCTACGAGCCGAACTGGGACCATTCGATTCATCTGGAATTGATGATATGGGCCGTACCGTTGCTGATTGTCATTGCCTTAGGTGCTCTGACTTGGGTCGGTACTCACATGCTAGATCCGTATCGGCCTATAGATCGTATCAAAGCGGGGGTGCCGATATCTCGCAAAGTTAAATCTCTTGAAGTGGACGTCGTTGCGCTCGACTGGAAATGGCTGTTTATTTATCCGCAATATGGCATCGCAACTGTGAACTCTATAGCCGCACCCTTAGATCGGCCGATAGTCTTCAAGATAACCGCCTCCTCAGTTATGAACTCACTGTTTATTCCCGCGCTGGCCGGTCAAATCTACGCAATGCCCGGCATGGAAACTCAGCTGCATGCGGTCGCGAATAAGGTGGGTGACTATCGAGGATTCTCGGGCAATTTCAGTGGCGCGGGTTTCTCCGGCATGCACTTCTTATTCAAAGCAATGCTAGACGCCGACTTCGATCGGTGGGTCGCGCGAGTGAAAATGGGGGGTGGCGCGCTACAACTTGCAGAGTACCAAAAACTTACGCTACCGAGCGACAAACAACCACTCCTAGAATTCGCGACTGTCGACCCACAACTTTATCGTGCAATCCTTCATCGCCGTACGAGCATCCCATGAGCGCACTACTTGGCCGTCTTTCAATAGATGTTTTCCCGATCCACGAGCCGATTTTGGTAGCGACTTTCGCAGGCGTAGCGCTGGGCGGTATTACACTTGTCAGCACACTCACTTATTTTCGCCTTTGGGGTTACCTATGGCGAGAGTGGTTTACCACCATTGACCACAAGCGCATCGGCATCATGTACATCGTGATGGCATTTGTAATGCTGTTTCGCGGGTTTACGGATGCTATGCTCATGCGCGCGCAGCAAGTTATGGCGTTCGGTGGATCTGAAGGATTCTTGCCGGCACATCACTATGACCAAGTGTTTACAGCGCACGGCGTGATCATGATTTTTTTTGTAGCGATGCCGTTTGTTACGGGACTCATGAATTTTGCGGTGCCACTGCAAATCGGCGCGCGCGATGTGTCCTTTCCGTTCTTAAATAACTTTAGCTTTTGGATGACGGTGGTGGGTGCGCTGTTGATGAATATATCGCTATTCGTCGGCGAGTTTGCGGGAGCGGGTTGGCTCGCCTACCCACCACTATCCGGCATTGACTATAGTCCGGACGTCGGCATCGACTACTACATATGGGCGCTGCAAATTGCGGGTGTCGGCACACTGCTGTCAGGCGTCAACCTCATTGTAACGATTATTAAGTTGCGTGCGCCGGGCATGACCATGATGAAAATGCCAATATTCGTATGGACTGCACTATGCACCAACGTACTGATTGTCGCGGCTTTCCCCATTCTGACCGCGGTGCTGGCGCTACTTAGTCTCGACCGCTATGCCGGGACCCATTTCTTCACCAATGATTTGGGCGGCAATGCAATGATGTATATCAACCTCATTTGGATTTGGGGGCATCCCGAGGTTTACATACTCATCCTGCCACTGTTCGGTGTTTTTTCCGAAGTTACCGCGACCTTCTCCGGGAAAAAAATCTTTGGTTACACCTCCATGGTGTACGCCACAGTAGTGATTACCATCTTGTCCTACTTGGTCTGGCTGCATCATTTCTTCACCATGGGTTCAGGAGCCAGCGTCAACTCGTTCTTTGGTATCACGACCATGATTATCTCAATCCCCACCGGCGCAAAGATATTCAATTGGCTGTTCACCCTCTACCGCGGCCGAATTCGCTTTGAATTGCCGATGATGTGGACCTTGGCTTTTATGATTACCTTTGTGATCGGTGGCATGACTGGAGTACTACTCGCAGTACCCCCTGCTGATTTTGTACTCCACAACAGTCTATTTTTGGTTGCGCACTTTCACAATGTCATTATTGGCGGCGTTGTGTTTGGTAGTTTTGCGGGAATTAGCTACTGGTTCCCCAAAGCCTTCGGCTTTAAGCTCGATTTCTTCTGGGGCAAGATGTCATTTTGGTTCTGGGTCATCGGTTTCTACTTGGCATTTATGCCGCTTTACGTGTTGGGACTGATGGGCGTCACTCGACGCTTACGTCAATTTGATGATCCGTCCTTACAAATTTGGTTCGTCATTGCGGCGATCGGTGCCATGTGCATTGCGATCGGCATACTATCTTTTGCCATCCAGGTGTTTGTTAGTATTCGCAGGCGCAATGAACTGCGCGATCACAGCGGAGATCCTTGGGATGGCCGGACGCTGGAATGGTCCACCGCTTCACCGCCGCCATCTTATAACTTTGCGTTTACGCCTGTGGTACACGATAACGATGCCTGGTGGGATATGAAACAGCGAGGCTTTCGCAGACCCGCCTCAGGATTCAACGCCATCCACATGCCGCGTAATACCCCCGCAGGCCTATTGCTGGCAGTCGTCGCTGGCATTTTCGGTTTTGCCATGGTTTGGCATATTTGGTGGCTTGCTAGTTTAAGTTTTTTAATCCTGATCAGCGGAGCGATATTCCACACCTTTAATTATGACCGCGACTTTCACATTGCGGCTATGGTCGTAGGACATACTGAAGATGCACGCACGCAAGAGTTGGCGCAGTCCCCCGCATGACCTACACCAAAGTGACCACCACCAGTCTCGCTGGATCTGGGTCTCCGGCCATAGAGTTTGTTCAGCTCGATGAGCATGAACATCCGCCCGGGGCCAGCACCCTGCTGGGCTTTTGGATCTATCTGATGAGCGATTGCTTGCTTTTTGCTGCTCTGTTTGCGACCTTCGGCGTGTTAGGCGGAAGTTACGCCGGCGGCCCTACTCCCAAAGAAGTGTTCGAACTGCCCTTGGTGGCTCTCAACACCTCCATGTTACTTCTGTCCTCGATCACCTACGGGTTCGCCATGTTGGCGACCCACCAACAACGCATCGGCAGGACACAATTCTGGCTAATCATCACAGCCTTGTTTGGTGCTGCCTTTGTCGGCATTGAACTATATGAATTCGCGCATTTGATTCACGACGGTGCCACTCCCCAACGCAGCGCTTTTCTATCGGCTTTCTTCACGCTGGTCGCAACCCACGGTTTACACGTAACGGTGGGCTTGATTTGGATGATGACCCTCATGATCCAAGTAGGTCGCGGTGGCCTTAACCTTGCGAACGTCCGGCGCCTGACTTGCCTGAGCATGTTCTGGCATTTTTTGGACGTAATTTGGATATGCGTCTTCACTTTTGTCTACCTATTAGGGACGCTCCGATGAGTGATCACGCGGCG
>JAYUFB010000061.1:0-31639 GCA_043738945.1 Gammaproteobacteria bacterium | reverse complement strand
AATAGTAAAAAAATGATAACGACCGTTACCGGAACCACGGATGATTTAAAGGCTGGATTAAGATTCTCCAATCCTTCAACCGCACCAAGTACCGAAATCGCCGGGGTGATTAGAGCGTCGCAGTAGAATAAAGCTGCCCCCAATGCCGCCAATATCACGATGATTCGCAATGCCCGTCCGCTGGCGACCATGGTGCGTTGGACCAGGGCGAACAAGGACAGGATGCCTCCCTCACCCTCATTATCAGCGCGCATCATCAACCAGACATATTTAAAGGATACGACAATCGCTAGGCTCCAGAATATCAAGGACAAGACTCCTAGGACGACCATACGGTTCATGGGTGCGCCGGCGAAGGTCAAAGTACTTTCTAGTGCGTAGAGCGGGCTAGTGCCGATGTCACCGTAGACGATGCCCATGGCGCCGATGACCGCTTTGGCAGAAACTGATTGGTTGCTCAACTAGGCGAGACCACTTTTAATGCGCAATTTGTCAATGCGCAATTTTCCCGGCGAATGCCGCAAAAAATTCGCTAGATGCTAGAGCCGTTTCGACTAGGCGCCAAATCTTTGCAAGAGAACCCCAGTCGGAGGTTGTCGATGCCGTTTGTGTCGTTGGCGTGGCGACTGCTGGTGCCGGTGCTAGGGGTGCCATTGACTTGTTATCTGTGGTGCGTTTTCAACAGTTAGGGTAGATTGCGGTGCCACAGATTCGGCGGCACACAAAGACTGAGTCTAGCTCTTATCATAATAGACGTCCTGCAGAAGATCCAGGGGTTCTATCAGGTAGATAGATTCTAGTTGGGATGCGGTATCCCTTTCTAGCAACTGTCCCGATTGATTGCTCAAGCTACGGCTAATTGGCATGCCTACCTGTGCGGCCTCATAAGATTTCGAGATCGCTTTTACTGAACTGGCATAAATAAAGAACTCATCAAGGCTACCTTCATCGAAACTGCATGAGGCGAAGCGCTTAAGCGAGTGCGCTTGGAGAGTGCGCTTAAGTGCCTTACTATCGGACCAATGAGTTCTAAACAACCCGATTCTGTGGCCTCCAGTACGCGCTATGGGATCGCGCGGGTGATTTCAAAGCAAGGCCGTGGGTCACGCACACAGGCCACACGTTGGGTGCAAGAAGGGCGGGTGCGGGTCAACGGACGGGTGGTGTTCGATTGTGAGTTTCCAGTGCGTGCGGCGGTAGACCAAATCGAGATTGACGGTAAGATTTTGCCGGTAGCCCAGCACTTGGCATTGATGTTGAATAAGCCGCGGGGATTGGTGACGACGACCCGCGACGAGCGGGGACGCGCTACGGTGTATAGCTGTTTCGCCGATGCGAAACTCCCCTGGATGGCACCGATCGGCCGATTGGACAAGGCCAGTGAGGGATTATTGTTGTTTAGCAATGATCCTAAGTGGGCCGCTGGAATCACGAACCCCCAATACGGTATTGAGAAAACCTATCATGTGCATATTGATCGTTTGTCGGCGCCGAGCTTACTGGCCGCCATGGAGCGCGGCCTTTTGTTGGAAGGCGAGTGTATTAAAGCGAGGTCGGCTCGTTGTCTGCGTAGTGGACTAAAAAATTCTTGGCTGGAAATAGTGCTTGATGAGGGTCGAAATCGCCAAATACGGCAATTGTTAGCAGGTCTGGACGTGGCGGTACTGAGGTTAGTCCGCGTCGCAATTGGTCCACTTAAGTTAGGAGATTTGCCAAAGGGAAAATTCCGCACCTTGACTGCCCCGGAAGTGGAGTCACTGTCGACCTTTAGTTAAGAATCTAGGGTTAATCGCCAATGCCTGCCTAGGCGACGCGTTCAAGCGCGGGTACACACCAGATATCCAGCGAATTTCGCCGACCGCGCGGCGCAAATCGTGGCAATTGCAAGAAAGCCATTGCATCGACCGTAGATTTCGCTTCGATTTTCACCGCTATAGCGGACGAGAACAAGACCTCGCCAGCGCGAGCGCGATTGCATAGTCTGGCTGCAACATTGACGGTATCGCCAATTAATGTTGTGGTCTGTTGACCGCTGGGACCTAGGAAGCCCGAGGCCACTTCACCTTCATGAATGCCGACTCCAATACCGGTTTGGATCGACAATTCGGTGCGCCAGCGGCTGGCTACCGGTGCAAAATTCCGTACCATCTCGCGGCCAGCTGCCAACGCATGAACCGCGCCCTCATTAATAGTGTGTTTAGCTGCGGCACCCTTGAGCCCAAAGCCCGCCATGATGCCATCCCCCGCAATATGGTAGATCTGGCCGCAGTGAGTTTGAATACTGGTCGCAAGTACGCCATAAAATTCCTCTAGCAAAATCATTACATGCTGCGCCGGAAGGCGTTCCGCAATCGCGGTGTATCCGCGTAAATCTGCGAACAGTACGGCGGCTGAAGTAATGGTGGTGCCGGAGTTCATATTATTCATGGCTTTATCCCGCTTTTAGTGCCGAGTATGCAGCATTATAGTGGTACAGATATGCCAATCCTCAAGCGGGTCGGCGGGGTGCAAGCGTTTAGCGACAATGGTCTTGCAGTATTTAGCGGCCTGCGAATTGCTCCATCATGAGTCCGGTACCGCCGCGAGTCACGTGCGCAACAATAGCGGTGCGGCGGTGAATCTTGGTCACTAGCCCCAAATTAATGGCGAACGCTAAATGTACTTGTTGCCCTTTCCGAAGTCCTAAATTTTCGGTCTCTACAAATACGCCATTAGCGCTTAAGTTTTTGGCTTTACAAATCCGACTTTTTCGACCCGACATCACTACATATACAGTGGTGCGTGCGCGGTGGCGCGTATTCAAGCGTCGCTCCATGGGTATCTTTGCCTTCGAGTGATAGTCAGTTGGAGTGATCATTATGCACATCGCGTTAGGATTAGCGAACAGTTCAGTGTCACCGTAGGTCTTATGTCCAATGCCGGTAATATTAGGTTCAATCCTGCACCTAATGGTGGTGCCCGCCGACTCCATGAACATGCCCATGTTCTAATTCTTCACTACTGGCATCACGTACTTGCACGATCTCGACGGCGAAGTGCAAAGTTTTGTCAGCTAGAGGGTGATTGCCGTCAAGCATGACCATGTCGCCGACTACCGCCGTCACCGTGAACATGCGCATTCCAGCATCGGTGTTGGCCTGAAATTGCATGCCTTTTTTGATGCTCCCCGCGCTTTGCAGCGCTCTTTTGGGTACGCGTTGAATAAGTGCCGGGTCGTGTACGCCATAGCCATCGGCTGGCGTCAGCGACACCTCTAATTTACTACCGGCCTGCTGACCTTCAAGGGCCTTTTCCAAACCGGAAACTAAATTGCCGTGGCCTTGAATGTATGCCAGTGGCTCACCATGCGTTGAACTATCGATCACCGCACCACTGTCGTCTTTCAGAGTGTAGTGAATCAACACCACGCGATCTGCCGAAATTTCCACGATTAACTCTCCATAATAATTAAGGCGATTCGAGTCGGGCCTCAAGGTCATAGGCGCCGGCTTTGATAATTTTCACATCGGCCCAGTCGCCAACCTGTAAGCCCTTGGCTTTGCGTATTTTGACAGTCCCGTCGATTTCCGGTGCGTCGCTAGTGGAGCGTGCAATTGCGACATCACCTTCTATTTTGTCCACCAGCACACGCATATTTCGGCCAATTTTTTGTGTGAGTCGAGCGGCGCTTATGCTTGCGCTTAAGTGCATAAACTGTTCTCGACGTTCGTGTTTAACTTCATCAGCCACGGTTTTTTCTGCCAGGGCATTAGCACTGGCTCCTTCCACTGGTGAGTATTCAAAGCATCCGACTCGATCCAATTGAGCTATTCGTAACCAATCCATAAGTTCGGCAAAATCTTGTTCGGTTTCTCCGGGGAAGCCGACAATAAAAGTGCTGCGAATAGTGATATCGGGCGCTATCCGTCGCCAAGCGGCAATACGTTCAAGAGTATTTTCCGCGGCTGCAGGGCGTTTCATTAATTTTAAAATACGCGCGCTGGCATGCTGAAACGGAATATCGAGGTAGGGCAAAATTTTGTTGCTCGCCATCAGCTCAATGACTTGATCGACATGCGGATAGGGGTAGACATAGTGGAGGCGAATCCACACGCCGAGTTCACCAAGAGCGGCGCATAAGTCAAAGAAACGCGCGCGTCGCTCTGCGCCACGCCAGGGTTGTGCCGCATATTTTAGGTCAACTCCGTAGGCGCTGGTGTCCTGCGATACTACTAGAATTTCTTTGACACCCGCACGCACTAGATTTTCGGCCTCGCGCAATACCTCAGCTATGGGTCTACTGACCAGGTCACCGCGTAGGGAGGGAATGATACAAAAGCTGCAACGATGGTTACAGCCTTCCGAGATTTTCAAGTAAGCGTAGTGACGCGGTGTGAGTTTAATGCCTTGAGCAGGAATCAAGTCTAAAAAAGGCTCATGTAAAGGCGGCAGGTGCTCATGCACTGAGGCGACGACTTCCTCATAGCGCTGCGGCCCGGTAATTTTGAGGACTTGCGGATGACGGTCCAGAATTTTCTGCGGCTGGGCTCCTAGGCACCCTGTGACGATGACCTTGCCGTTCTCGGCAAGGGCTTCGCCGATGGCATCTAGCGATTCATCGACGGCAGAATCGATGAATCCGCAGGTATTGACAATTACGAGGTCAGCCGCCGCATAGCTTGCCGCGACTTCGTATCCTTCGGCCCGTAGTCGCGTGAGAATACGTTCCGAGTCGACGAGCGCTTTGGGGCATCCTAAGCTTACAAACCCCACTTTGGGGGCCATGCGTTTAAGGGTTTTCAAGCGGCGAAGTGTATCCCAAAATGACTATTTAACGGGATATTCGACCCAAATTGACGACCTAACTGTATATTAATCAAGGTAATGTATCCGCTGGTAACCCGCCTGGTCTAGGCTAGTGCGGTAGTGAATCGGGTAATAAGGACTTTAAGAGACGCTTATGCACATCTTGGTGGTTGAGGATGACGAGGTCGCGCGCGATTACTTAGCGAAGGCGTTAAGCGAAGTGGGACACACGGTCGATGTCGCTGGGAACGGCTTAGATGGGCTACACAAAGCGTCTACAGCCACCGTAGACCTAGTGATTGTCGATCGTATGTTGCCGAAATTGGATGGTTTGGCGATGGTCCAGTCATTGCGTGCTACCGGGCGCAAGATGCCAGTTCTTATATTGAGTGCGCTTGGCGAAGTGGATGATCGCATTATGGGTCTACGAGCTGGTGGCGACGATTATTTAACTAAGCCTTATCACATGTCCGAGCTACTGGCGCGTATTGATGCGCTCGCCCGGCGTGGCGCTGCTGCTGGTGAAGAGGGTGGCACTAAACTCAAATTGGCGGATTTGGAACTTGATCGGATGACACGCAAAGTGTTACGCAACGGCAAGAAAATTGAGCTGACTGCACGTGAGTTTCAATTATTGGAGTTCCTAATGCGTCATAGTGGCCAAGTTGTGACGCGTACTATGCTGCTTGAGGGTGTTTGGGACTATCACTTCGATCCGCAAACCAACGTGATTGATGTGCACATCAGTCGTTTACGTCAAGCGATTGATAAGGATTTTGAAAAACCGCTGCTGCACACCGTGCGCGGCGCAGGTTATAGCTTACGCGAAGACGAATAGTGGGTTCCGAACGGCGACTTATGGGGGTTTTGTCCACCTCGCCGTTTCGCTTCGCGATTGTCTATTCCTTAGTATTTTCGATCGCTGCGGCCGCCCTCTTGTTGGTGGTAAATTTTGCGGTTTCGCGGGTTGTTGATAGTGGTACGGACAATCTTATAGAGTCGGAGATGCAAGGGCTGCGCGAGCAGTTTCTGGTGCTATCACGCAGCGATTTTATTGCGCTTGTTGAGCAGCGTTCGCAAAATCAAGACGTACGTGGAGCGGTGTACCTAATGGTAGATCCGCTGCTCAAACCGGTGGCTGGCAATTTGCCTGCGTGGCCGAAGATTGCTGCCGAGGAAGGCAAGTGGATCCAGTTTAAAATTGAAGTGCCGTACGGTGAAGAGACCCGTGAGCACCAAATGCGTGCGCGGCGATTTCCTTTAGCGGGTGGGTTTCGAATGCTCGTGGGACATGACGTGCAGGAGCGTCAAGACGTTAAGAGCCTCATGATGCGCAGCCTTATTGCGGCGGTAGTGTTGACCCTACTGTTAGGCTTAGGCGGTGGCTACTGGATGGGTCGACGTATATTGACTCAAGCACGAGCTATTTCGGCTGTGGCGACCCAAATTATGAGCGGTGACCTGTCGCAACGCTTGCCGGTTCGTGATGGCGAGGGTGAACTTAATACTTTGGCGCGTGAAATAAACGGCATGCTCGATAAAATCGAACAATTGACGCTGGGGATGCGTACCGTTTTAGATAGTGCGGCGCATGATTTGCGTACGCCCCTGAATCGCCTACAAGCCGCCGCTGACGGGGCAATGAGTCAACTGCTACCAGGTTCGGCAGAACGGCGCGTCCTTGAGCGCGTGACGGTCGAAGTTGATCGTATGCGCACAACTTTAAATGCCTTACTGCGTATTGCTTTGGCTGAGACCGGCACGGTGGCACGAGAAGCCGTTGATCTGTCGGAATTAGTGGCGAGCGTGGTTGAGTTGTATGCGCCGCTCGGGGAAGAGCGCGGTATTGTGCTCGATAGCGAGGTTAATGCCGGTGTTCAGGTCCAAGGAAATCGCCAGTTACTCGCGCAAGCGCTCGCTAACTTGATAGACAATGCCATAAAATACACACCCGACCGTGGGCATATACGAGTGTTGTTACATAATTTGGTGGCGGGACCCGAAGTAGTGGTCGAAGATAATGGTCCGGGTATTCCCATTGATAAGCGTGAACTAGTGTTAGGAAGGCGTGTACGTCTAGATGAGGCGCGTAAATTCCCGGGTTCAGGTCTCGGCTTGTCGTTGGTCGCTGCAGTGACCAAATTACACGGCGCGCGTCTGGTGCTGGATGACGCTAACCCGGGTTTGCGCGTATCGTTAAAGTTTTAATCAAGGGCTTGGAAAGGGGGATTAAGCGGGGGCCTAGCCTACAAGCGAATCGTCCCGCAGAATACCGTTATGAATACTCGAAAACCCGTTACGCTGCACCGATTGCGCGAAATGCATACTAGCGACGAAAAAATTGCGATGTTGACTTGTTACGATGCGAGTTTCGCTCGTGTGCTGGATGATGCCGGTGTGGATGTGCTGTTGGTGGGTGATTCGCTCGGTATGGTATTGCAAGGCCATTCGAACACTCTGCCGGTTTCGATGGACGAGATGATTTATCACACCCGGTGCGTTGCCAATGGCAATAGAACCGCCTGGATTATGGCCGACATGCCCTTCGCTAGCTACCAAGAATCGCCGCAGCAGGCGTGGCGAGAGGCTGCTCGCCTAATGCAGGTCGGCGCGCATATGGTGAAACTTGAGGCGGGCAGTTGGACCGTGCCTATTGTGAGTTTTTTGGCGGAACGTGGAATCCCAGTATGTGCGCACGTGGGGTTCACCCCGCAGTCGGTGCATGCGCTAGGCGGGTACCGCATCCAAGGACGAGATGCTGCGGCGACGCATAAGTTGCAGTCCCTCGCTGAGGAACTGGTGATCGCAGGTGCGGAAATGCTGTTAATAGAATTAATACCCGCGGTAGTTGCGCGGGAGTTAACGCTGCGTTTGAAAGTGCCGGTCATTGGAATCGGTGCGGGGCGGGACTGTAGCGGTCAGGTGTTGGTGTTACACGATCTGTTGGGCATTACTGCCAAGGTGCCTCGATTTGTGCGAAACTTTCTGGATGGCAACGTTAGTATCGCGGCTGCTGTAAGTGAATTCGTGGCAGATGTTAAAGCGGGCCGATTTCCGGATAATACGCTGCACGGGTATTGATTTTTTCACGTGCTCGTCATTCATAAAATCGCCGATTTGCGCCAAGCATTGGTGGGTAAACAGGATGTGGCGCTGGTACCCACGATGGGCAATTTACACGACGGCCACTTATCTTTAGTGAAATTGGCGCGTGACTCAGGTGGTTGTGTGGTGACGAGCATTTTTGTAAATCCACTGCAATTTGCGCCCCATGAGGATTTCGCGCAGTATCCGCGAACATTGGAACGGGATGCCGCGCTGTTGGCAAGCGCCGGAGCGGATATTGTGTTCGCGCCTACAGTGGAGGAGATGTATCCTGATACGCAGGGTTTCGTTGTGGAACCCCCTGCTGAACTCGCCGATATCCTCGAAGGCGAAATTCGACCCGGTTTTTTTATCGGCGTGTGCACTGTGGTGCTTAAATTATTTAATATGGTGCAACCCACTATTGCCGTTTTTGGCCGTAAAGATTACCAGCAACACTTAATTATTAAAAATATGGTGCGGCAATTGGCGTTACCGATTAAATTGCGGATGGGGGATACCGTACGCGATATTCATGGCTTGGCACTTTCGTCGCGCAATAATTATCTGAGTGAATCAGAGCGCGTGCAAGGCGTGCAACTCGTAGAGTGCTTGCGTGGAGTGGGTAATTTTGTGCGTAGCGGGAGAAGCGATTGGCCGGTGATCGAACGAGAGGCTTGCGACTCGTTACGTCAGCGGGGTTGGCAAGTGGACTATATATCGATACGTTTGTGTGAGGATTTGAGTGCCCCGCGCCACGGCGACCCTTTGCTGGTGCTGGGTGCGGCGCGGATTGGCGCTACGCGACTCATCGATAATGTTGAAATTTGAGTGTCGGTGATGGATAACACGGTCAAACCTTTGTCTAATATGCGGTGGCATGCGTCATCTGAGCGCTCAGCACGTCGATGGCAAATTGCCCCGCACCTTGAAATTGTTGCTGACACGTCCTGGATACGTGTCCGCCGAGTATGTCACTGGTCGGCGGGCACCCTACATAGCTCCTTTGCGTCTTTACCTGCTGGTATTCTTGGTCTTCGCTTTCGTTACAGCGGTACCGTCTCATTCAAGGCTAACCTTGCCCCAGCGTGCTGAGCAAATCGACCCCACTGGGTGGGTTGCTCGGCTCGCGGTAAAGCGAACATTGGTGAAATGGGACGATCCCGTGACGCAGGAGCGCATCAGTGTTCGTACTCACTGGACCTCCGAAGGTGGAACGCTGCTGATATGGCTTTGCGTGGCGGCAGTGCAGTTGATTATTTTGCGATTTTACCGCCGTCGGTATTTGGAACATACCGTGCTTGCGTTGGGCGTTGCTACTTTTTACCTGTTGGTGCTAATGAGCGCGGCGAGCGCCATGATCGTGATCGTAGCGGCGCAAACCGTCATCGCAGTTGGGCTTAATGTACTGATATTTGCGCTACTCGTCGTTATGGCGTGAAAGTATAGGCATGGCCGCTATCGAATGCACCAGGCACGAACTTGTTCGGCCTTAAGAAAGGCTTCGGCATCCGCGCCGCGCAGTAACGCGAGTTTAGCGAGTAGGCCTGCTTCGCTGCACGTATTGGCATGTACTGTGACCGTACGTGGTGCATCGGTGACGGGCCAACCTGATTGTGGGTCTAGCACATGGCCGTAGCGCACACCGGATTGGATGACGCGGCGATAGGTGTCGCCGCTCGTTGCGATGGCGCCGCTTGCGAGTTCGAGTATTCCTGCGGCGGTGCCCGTTTTATCGACATTTTCGATGGCGACCTGCCAAGGACTGCCGCGCCTCGGGCCGGAGACTCGTAAGTCGCCGCCTAGATTGACCAATACCGCAGCCTCAGTGTGTTGTTTGGCGAGCGTTAGCGCGCGATCTACCGCATATTCCTTACCTATTCCGCCGAGGTCGATTTCCATACCGGCGGCCAGTTTCAGGTGAGGTCGGTTCCAGCTAACGCGTTGCCAGCCGACGTAATTTAAAACCGCACGAACTTGAGTCTGGGTGGGTGGTTTTTCGTGTTCGCCATATTTCCAGGCATGGCGCAATATCCCAGAGGTGATATCAAACTTGCCTGCGCTTATTTGAAAGCATTGGGCAGCGTAATCGATTAAATCTGCAGATTCAGCGTCGAGTTCGACCAATTGTCCGGCGCGTGTATTGATGTCGGTGATAACGCTCGGCCGATAGCGCGAAAATTTAGCTTCGATGCGCAGCGCTTCGGCCTTAACGAGTTCGCCTATTTTTAGCCCAAGTGCGCTATCGGTTGTTTCGACCAGCACCGCGCATGGGCTTGCCATGGCGGTGAAGTGGGTCGATATATTGCGATGCTCCGTAGCGATTACCTCAAAATGCGTAGCTGTATCCTAGCAACAGTGTGACCGCTTTGAGGTCCGGGAAGAGATTTTGTTGCTGAAGCTGTCCAATCGCGCCAGCGGGCGAGCCATTGCCATGTTGATCATAATACTCGACCCGAATATTGAATTCTGAACCTTCATTAAATGGCATCCCGAATTTTAAACCGTAGGTCTGGGCGTGGAATTTGGCCAGTCGTGTGTCGGCAGAGGCGTAACTGGGGAGTGCTTCGCCATTGACCAGGTAGTAACGGTAGAAATCGGCCGCGCCTTGTTGGTAATAGCGTAAGTGTGGTTCGAAGTAATAGTCTTTGCCGAATTGCCAGCGATAACGAATATCGGTTGTAAAGGACTTGACACCCCAGTCGTCTTTGAAGCCGCGAACAGAAATGCTGATGACATCGCTCGCCAAGTGTATTTTGTTATCCAGAAACAAACTTTGCTTGCGACGCGCAGCGGGTCGACTCTCATACAATTGACTGGTCGGTTCGCCGCTGAGCGCGTCCACCACCGAAATCACTTTATAAGGGTCGGTTTGGTAGCCTTGTAAATGACTGTATGAATAACTCAAGGTCGCAAGCCAGCGGCGAGTCATGACTTGCGTGACGCCGATTAGCGCGTCAACTTCATGCAGCGAGGCGGCCGGGCCCTTCCAGTCGCCACTCATGAGAGTCAATGGCGTGGGCGTGCCGCCCAGCGGGAAGGATGAATCCGATTCGTAGTTTAAGCCCGCATTGAGGGTCGTGTTATGTGAATTTAAATCCTGTGAAAGACCCAGATGGCCACTGATTGAACGATAGTCATGTTCGTGCGAGTACGCCGCGCCTACGTCCAATTTAAGGGTTTGAGTCAGTGCTTGCGTCCAGCCTAGATGGCCTGCAATTCGTCGATCGTAAAATCCATGATCTAAAGGATAGGTATTGGGGGCCACGGTCGACGTAGAGCTTATGGCTTGACTAGTGGCGCCGGCTTTGGGCGGTATCAGAGTGACAGTCGATCCGCCTGATGCTGTCGTGGTGGTGACCTCAGTGCCGAGCGGTACCAGCTGGTAGGGTCGCACGTAGTTCTGCGCAATACTGGAGGGTACCGCTCCCAAGGGAGTTGCACCGGTGAGCGAATCGGCCGCCACTCCGAGGCTCAATAAGCTGTCCTCATTGATCTTGTAGCTGACATTCAGTTCGGGTTCGATGGCCTCCACACGGCCGTCTTCGTGATAATAAAGCAGCCCTGCGTCCACTTTGGTATTAGGGGTTTCTTGTGCATTTGCGCCCCCCGCGAGAAGGCCCGCGGCAGCAGCAGCTAGTGCTTGCCTTAGTTGCATCCGCAACCTCCGCCGGCAAAACTACGTCCACCGCTAGAGGCTTCTTTACTGAAATAGATATGGTCGTCCATACTGGTCTCAAGCGGATAGGCGTCCAATTGCATGGCTTGTTCAGCCAGTAAATCGTGTTGCCAAGGTTTGGCGCCTATCGAGGCGCAACCGGCGCTTAACGCCGCTACTACGATTACGAGCATATAAACGCGCGTTTTTTGCTGGCTACGCATGCTAGGGAGCTGCTTCGTTGAGCAAAATTCGAACATCTTCTTCATATTTCCCCTTGGACTTCGATGAAAATCCGGTGTGATGAAAACGGACATGACCCGCGCGGTCGATAAGGATTGCACTCGGCATGCCCGTCACTTTGTAAGTGGTGGCGATCGCGCCTTCAGGATCGTAGAGAATAGTGAAATTAGCCGAGTTTTGGCTTAAAAAGCGCTCCGCCTTAATGCGATCCTGGTCGACATTGACGCCAATGACGACGAATTTCTGAGCGTCATATTCGCGACTTAAGTCTGATAGCCAGGGGAACGATTCTCTGCACGGACCACACCAGGAGGCCCAAAAATCCAGGTATACCACTTTGCCGCGATAGGCGGCAAGATCGATGTCTGTGGCCGCGGCGGTGCTGGAAGTAATCAAGCTACTGATAAGTCCGAGGAAGAGCAGCGTGGCAATGTTGAGAGGTGTTTTTCTGATCATAGAGGTTACTTAAGCTCAAGGTTACTATATGTATTGACGTCGGCGAAGGCTAAATCAATCGCGACAAGCGTTATTCAATTGTTTCTTTTGCATTAGTTAAGCGATACGCTACTCCCGTGTAGTTACCATAATTCCGCTCGAGCGTTCATGCATAAAATACTGTTTAGATTGTGGTGCCTGATGGCGTTGTCAAGCATTTTGCCGGGTGCGCAAGCGGTGGCCGGGACTGGGACTTTGCCCGTGGCCGAGACAGAGATCTTGTATCTGCTGCAATTCGTCACTCAGTCTAAGTGCGAATTTTATCGCAATGGTCGCTGGTATAGCCCAATGGACGCACAACTTCATTTGCAAAATAAATATAAATTGCTGGTAGCAAATCATCAAATTAATACCGCTGAAGACTTTATTGAAAAAGCAGCCACGAGAAGTAGCCTTAGTGGTTTGGCATACAAAATAAAATGTGACAGCGCCGATCCGATGCCGAGCAGCCAATGGCTGCTCGGCGAGTTAGGTCGATACCGCGCGGTGCGATGACCCTATGTTTCTAAGTGCTATTGGCACGGCGCTCCCGGCGCACCGGTACAACAAGGCGCAGTGCTGGGAAGCGTTTGCCGCGTCTGAATGGTTTGCCCGTCTCAGCCCGCGGGCTCACACGGTCGCCAAAACGGTACTTCGCCGCGACAACGGTATTGAAGAACGCTGGCTTGCGGTGGAGTCGCTGAATGAAGTTTTCGCCATTGATCCAGACACGCTAAATCGGCGCTTCGCGGTACACGCGCCTCGCCTAGCGGCAGAGGCCGCCCAGCAAGCGCTGGGTCGGGCCGATCTTAACGCCGCAGCCATTGACGCCGTCATAGTGACAACCTGTACTGGCTACCTTTGCCCTGGCTTAAGTGGTTACGTGATTGAACGCCTCGGGCTTCGACACAAGGTTTTAGCTTTCGATTTGGTCGGTCAAGGTTGCGCGGGTGCGCTCCCGAACTGGCAAGTGGCCAGCGCCCTTTTGGACTCGCGTCAATGCGAGCACGTACTCTCGATTTGCGTCGAGGTATGCAGCGCAGCGATGTATCTTGATGACGATCCCGGTGTACTAATCAGCGCGTGCTTATTTGGAGATGGTGCTGGAGCCGCGATATTGTCGCGGCAGCCGCCGCATCAGCGCCGCCAAGTGGAGTGGCGTGAAACCGTTTCGCTCACCAATCCGGCCGCGCGGGAGTCGTTGCGATTTGAGCATCGAGCCGGCATGCTGCGAAATATTCTGACACGTCAGGTCCCGCAACTGGCCGCCGAACATGCCGACGAGGTATTCAAGGATGCGCTCAGCCGCGCAGGTGTAAAGCGCCATGAAATTAATGGTTGGATTTTTCATGCCGGGGGCCGTGATGTCCTGTTGGCCCTTGCGCAGCGCTTTGACCTTGCGAGCGATGCACTACGTTACAGCCGCGAGGCGCTGCGTAAATATGGAAATTTGAGCAGCGCATTCGTATATTTCGTGCTCGACGCGGCACTCGCAGATGACGCCCCTGGTGGCTATTGGTGGATGTCGTCGTTTGGTGCGGGCTTCACTTGTCACGGCGCATTGCTCGCAGTTCAGTGACCTTGCCATGACCGGATTAGCACGTATCGTGCGGCCCGAAATACTCGATGATCTTGCGCCGCTTGATCCGCGAGCGTCGCGGGCGAGACGCGACCTCAAGCGGGTGCACCGTGCGATGGGTTCGATCGCCATCCTGCGGCGGGCGGTGTCAGGGCTCATGCTGACGAAGCCACCGCAACGAATACTTGAACTCGGTGCGGGTGATGGATCATTACTCTTGCGTTTGGCTCAATCAATACGGCCAAAATGGGTCGGCGTCGAACTGACTCTTCTGGATCGTGTGGATCTATTGAGCGACGCTGATCGAGAGGCGTATCGTCGACTCGATTGGAAAGTGAGCGTGAAATGCATGGACGTAATGACCTGGGCGCGCGAAATTAACACTCCACACTATGATCTATGCATCGCTAATCTGTTTTTGCACCATTTCGATGTAGCCGAACTTGCTGTGTTGTTACCGGCGATTGCGATGCACGCCGATGCATTCGTTGCGTGTGAACCGCGCCGAGACCGATTTTCGCTGCTCGCAAGCCATCTGATCGGTATTTTGGGGGCGAGTGCTATAACCCGGGCGGATGCAGTTACCAGTGTCATAGCGGGGTTTAGAGGCAGTGAATTGCGGGATATATGGCCACACGCGCCAGATATATGGATGTTGGAAGAATTTGCGGCTCGGCCATTTACCCATTGTTTTCACGGGGTGCGATCACGCGCCGGGATGGGGAGGCCGCTTGAACGATACTGATGCGCTCGTAATCGGTGGCGGGCCCGCCGGGGCAGCAAGCGCCATCCTGCTTGCTAAAGCCGGTTGGCGCGTAGTGCTGGTTGAGCAGCACCCTTATCCGCGACAAAAGGTCTGCGGCGAATGCATTGCTGCGGGTAACCTTGAATTGATCGATGAACTCGGTATTGGTGAGAAGTTCCAGCAACTGGCCGGCGCGGAGCTGAGACAGGTGGGATGGATGGGCGCCCGACGCACGATCATCGCGGAATTCCCGGCCTGTACAACAGGACGCTACCAATTCGGACGAGCTCTAGGCAGAGATGTGTTCGACTCGCTCTTGCTTGAGCAGGCTCGATCGCTGGGTGTTCGTGTAATGCAGCCCGCCAAAGTGCGGGCCGTGATGGGTGAAGTGGGCCAGTTTGAATGTGATATCGAGGAGCGTTTTAGGGCCTCGGGAAAAGTCACTGCTGCCATTATCGTCGATGCCCATGGTTCGTGGGAGATGGGACCGAGTTTCAACTTGCGCCACTCCGATAATCGCGATGTCACGCGAGTGCCGCAGCACGCTGCAGACTTATTTGCATTCAAGGCAAGATTTCAAGGCGCAACGCTTGCTTCACAGTTATTGTCGGTGTTCGCACTAAAGGGAGGCTATGGCGGTATCGTCGTTGCTGATGGCAGCACCACACTCGCCTGTTGCATTCGCCGCGACGCGCTGCGAGCCTGCCGCGCAAAAACCGATACCCCGGCTGGTATTGCTGTCGAAGCGCTACTGCGCGACTCTTGTCTTGGAATTCGCGAAGGGTTACGTGGCGCCGAACGTTGTGGGTCCTGGATTTCCGTCGGTCCGGTTCGTCCCGGCATTCGCCTGGTTGCGCAGAGCGGCGTGTTTCGTGTGGGCAATTCCGCTGGCGAAACACATCCTTTGATCGGTGAGGGTATCACTATGGCGCTTCAATCGGCGAAACTACTGGCCACTATTCTCATCCAGGAACCCGTCGACGTGCTTGACACCGACCGCGCATTAATTCTGCATCGTCGTTACGCACAGGCCTGGACTTTAAATTTTGCGCCGCGACTACAGTTAGCCTCAGCGTACGCCTATATTGCAATGCGCCCTTGGTTTGCGTTGCCAATGGGTGCTGTACTTCGACGTTGGCCTGCGTTGCTAACTCACGGCGCGCGCTTCGCTGGCAAGGCGCGAATGCCGCAATTCGCATGAATACACTCCAGACATTGCAAGATATCCTAATTCGAGACTATGGCCTCACTCGCGAGCGGCTTGGCGCTGACGCCGTGCTCACCGAGCTTGGTCTCGATTCTCTTAGCGTTCTTGAGCTGATGTTCAAGATCGAGGACCGATTCCATGTGACCATTTCCGGCGATACGCCTACCGACCTCGTGACCGTGAACGACGTCGTGCGCTACATCGATGGACTGTTGTCCGCCGCGCCGTGAAACGCCGTGTAGCCATTACGGGCCTCGGCGTCGCAGCCCCGCTCGGTCGAAACATGGATGAACTTTTCAGCAATTTGGTCGCGGGTCGTTCCGCAATTCGCCGTCTCACATTGGCACGCGGCGAGCGACTACGATCCCCCATTGGTGCGGTCGCTGATTTCGACGGGTCGACGCATTTTTCAGACGTAAGGCTGCGCATGTTGGATCGCGTAAGCCAACTAGCACTCGTCGCGGCCGCTCAAGCCATCGCCCATGCACGCCTTGATTTCACGGTAGAGTCGCGGGAGCGCTGTGGGGTGTGTGTGGGCACCAGTATGGGCGGTGCTGAAACTACCGATGATGGATATTTCACTCTTTACGGCGAGCATTCCGAGCGCATCAAGCCCTACAGCGTGCTTGCCGCCATGAGCAACGCTCCCGCCGCCTGGATCGGAATCGACTACGGCTTGAGCGGACCGAACCTAACCTATTCGACCGCTTGTTCGTCTTCGGCGGTTGCCATCGGTGAGGCGGCGAATAAAATCCGCTGCGGCGAGGTGGATGTCATGTTGGCGGGTGGCGCCGAGGCGCCGCTCGCGTTTGGAGTGCTGCGCGCTTGGGAAGCCATGCGCACACTGGCCTCGATGGACCCGCTTGATGCATCGGCATCTTGCCGACCTTTCTCACAAACGCGCACCGGTCTTGTGCTCGGCGAGGGTGCGGCATTCGTGGCGCTCGAAGAGTGGCAACACGCCATTGCCCGCGGAGCCGTAATACACGCCGAGTTTTCAGGCTACGGTCTTACCAGCGATATCGCCCATATCACAAAGCCTAGCATTGAAGGTCAGGCGAATGCCATGCGCGCCGCGCTACGCTCGGCGCAACTCGATACAGGGGCGATTGACTACATCAATGCTCATGGTACAGCCACCGTGCAAAACGACGCGGTGGAGACTGAGGCGATCAAAGCGGTATTCGGTAATCGCGCCTATTCGATACCCGTAAGTTCGACAAAATCAATGCACGGTCACCTTTTAGGGGCAGCCGGAGCACTTGAATTTGTCATTGCGGTAGCTGCTCTTAGGCACGGGATCGTGCCGCCCACCATGCATCTCAATGTGGCCGATCCGGTGTGCGATTTAGACTACGTTGTAGATCATGCCCGGTCTGGTCTTGCGCTTCGAGCGGTAATGTCAAATTCGTTTGCATTCGGTGGCACCAATGCGGTACTCATTGCAGAAGCCGCGCACACCCGCAGAGATACGGTGGGCGCTCAGTTGTGATGAGTGCCCACCGCAGCGGCCGGCATCCTGGCCAAATGTTCTAACCGATTTCCTCCTTGTATGAGCCGCGAACTGATTCTGCCTTGACCAATCGGTTACGGGAATCGGCAATAACGACGCGAACGACTAGATATTGGTTTGACAACGCTAGCTAAGTCACTCAGATTGTGTGGGTGCTAAACGCTCAACATTTTAAAAATTAGAATGGCCTTCGAAGCCAGTCCATTAGTTCTTCCAGCGCCGCTGCCTGCAAGGCCAGTTCTTTCGTTTTGGCAGATATGGAATATGTGTTTTGGATTTCTCGGTCTGCAGTTTGGTTTTGCGCTGCAAAATGCCAACGTGAGCCGAATTTTTCAGACTCTCGGTGCTGGGATTGATGAAATTCCGGCGTTATGGATCGCAGCACCGCTGACCGGGCTCATCGTACAACCTATGGTTGGTTACTTCTCTGATCGGACCTGGACCATACTGGGTCGCCGCCGTCCCTATTTTTTGGTTGGAGCCGTGCTTGCTTCCGCAGCATTACTCTATATGCCCCGCTCGCCCAATTTATGGGTCGCCGCAGGATTACTTTGGATCTTGGATGCCTCCATCAATATTTCCATGGAACCGTTTCGCGCCTTTGTAGGTGATCAACTAGGTGTCCCGCAACGCGCAGCCGGCTATGCTATGCAAAGCTTCTTTATTGGTATCGGCGCTGTAGTCGCCAGCATGCTGCCCTGGTTGTTGGCATACGCGGGTATTAGCAATCATGCTCGGACGGCGCTCGGCTCTGCAGTCGTACCCGATACCGTTCGTTTTGCGTTTTATATCGGAGCCGCAGTGCTACTCATAGCTATCGCCTGGACAGTTGTCCGGACGCGAGAATATGCGCCACACATCTTGCGCGCTTTTCACGAAGATCCAGTCGTTAGCCCTTCGTCTGCGTCGGGTTCAGCTCAAAGGCTGCGCCGTGGATTAGTCTGGAGCGGTGCGAGTCTTCTAGGTCTGGGGGTCATTTCGATCCTGCGGCTCGATCGGCAACTATACTTGGTATGCGTTGGGGCTCTATTTTGGGGGGTCGCTCTGCTCGCGCATGGGAATTCGAATAAATCGGGATTATTTACCGATATCATGAACGATATTGAAGCTATGCCGACCACCATGCGTAAACTAGCGCCGGTACAATTTTTTTCATGGTTGGCATTGTTTTCGATGTGGATTTACACCACCGCCGCCGTGGCGCAAGTGTACTTCGGTTCCAGCGACCCTCAATCGGATGCCTATAACGAGGGCGCGAACTGGGTCGGGGTGTTATTCGGTGCCTACAATGGGTTTGCGGCGCTCGCGGCCGCCGTGATTCCCCTGATGGTGCGGCGTCTTGGCCTGCGGTTGACCCATCTTATTAATGTCTGGTTGGGCGCTGCGGCCCTACTATCATTCTTGGTAATTCGAAATCCACATTGGTTACTGTTTTCCATGTTAGGGATGGGCTTTGCGTGGGCTTCTATACTGTCGCTGCCTTACGCATTACTGTCGAACAGCGTGCCCACCGGCAAAATGGGACTCTACATGGGAATTTTCAATTTCTTTATTGTGATTCCGCAATTGGTTGCTGCCAGCGTATTAGGCGTGTTACTCAAGAGCATTTTTGCCGGGGAGGCTATCTGGGCACTGGCTATTGGTGGAGCAAGTTTTATCGTGGCTGGAGCGCTCGTGCTGCGCGTTCCAAAGTCGCTATCGGAACTCAACGCCTAGTCTCCAGTGGCGTTGGCGGCACCACAAGAGCGCCGCACTAGCAGTCGTGTCGACAGCACCTGACCTTGTGTGGGTTCGTCTCGAATTAATTTCAATAAGGTATCGACCAAGATTTCGCCCGCCATTTTTGTATCCTGAACTACGGTCGTGAGTGGCGGGTTAGTTATGCTCGCCGATGGAATGTCGTCGAATCCAACCACCGAAACACGCGCAGGTACCTCGACACCATGCTCGTTCAGAGCGCGCAACGCCCCGATCGCGATAAGATCACTCGCCGCAACTACCGCATCAAACTGCTGACCGCGTCGCAGCAGTTCACAAGTTGCCTCAAAACCCGATTGTTCCGTGGTAATAGCATCGACTTGTAGCGCCTCGGCTGCCGGCAAAGAAAACTCTTTTAGGGCGTCGGTACAACCGCGATAGCGTTCAAAAAATTCCGGATAATGGCTGGAAGCGGTGCCAATAAAAGCCACCCGACGTCGGCCTAATTTAAGTAGATGGTGCGTGACTTCATAGCCACCCCGGTAATTGTCACTGCCAATGGAAATACCCGGTTGTCCAGCGAGGACTGCTCCCCATCGCACGAAATGCGTTCCTTGTTCGACCAGCTGCTCTAGTCGTGGTTGGTACTCAATATAGTCTCCGTAACCCAGTAGAATGATGCCGTCCGCTTTGCGGCTATCTTCATAGTCGGTATGCCAATTGCCGGATTTTTGCTGGAATGAAATCAACAAATCGTACCCACGCTGTGCACAGGCTCGGGTAACTGAGCCCAACATAGCCAGAAAAAATGGGTTTATAAATGAATCGTCGGAGGTGGGATCTTCAAAAAACAATAGCGCCAAGGTGTGTGAATGTTGAAAGCGCAGATTAGACGCGTTTTTGTCGACTTTGTAATTTAGCTGCAGCGCAATGTCTTCAATTCGCTTACGTGTTTCCCGGTTAACCATCGGACTGCCGCGTAGCGCACGCGATACCGTAGGTTGCGAAACACCGGCTAAAAATGCGATGTCGAATGAAGTGGCTTTGCCAGAGACGCGCGCTAAAACCTTATCGCTGCTCAATTTTTGAATCTCCCGGTTGAATCCTACCACAAGAGCGAATAAGGACCACTGTGCGGAATGAATACGTATGCAGCGGGCGTTGCGCAGCGAAAATTAACGATAAGCTACAAATAGAAATTAAATTGCGCTCGTTTGAAGTTAGGGCGTGTCACTGCGATTTGCAGGCTGATTGCAGTACACCGAAAAACATAAGGAGACTAAGGTGAAGCGGGATATAAACATTGATTTAAGGGGCTGTGCGGATAACTCGCTGGCGAGGATGGTTGGTTCCCGCTTGGTTACCGGAGCGGCTTTACTGTTGGCATGCACTGCCTTTATTAGCGCGCAAGCGCAATCCATAGGTGCGCCACCGACGTCTGCAACAACGTCCAAAAAATCTACTGATGCATCCGACGGTGAGCTGGAAGCCATTGTGGTTACCGGTATCAAGGCAGCGATTCAAAGCGCGATCCAAGTCAAGCGAGAGTCGGGCAGCATCGTCGAAGCGGTGTCCGCTGAAGATATCGGCAAATTGCCCGACACTAGCATCGCTGAATCGATTTCGCGCCTACCGGGCTTAACGTCCCAACGGGCTGAAGGACGCGCTTCGGCCATTAGCTTACGTGGCACGGACCCCGGTTTCACGACTGCGTTGCTCAATGGGCGTGAGCAAGTCAGTACAGGAGACAATCGTAGCATCGAGTTTGACCAGTATCCGTCAGAGCTCCTGAGCCAGGTGGTAGTTTATAAGACTCCCGATGCTCAATTAGTGGGTCAAGGCCTAGCCGGCACGATCGATTTACGCACGACTCGTGCGCTTGCCTACGGTAAACGGGCCCTGGTGTTCAATGTGCGCGGCGAGCGCAATTCCCAGAATGATCTAGGCAGTGATTCAACCGATAAAGGGTACCGGGCGAGTTTTTCTTACATTGACCAGTTTTTCGAGCATCGGTTGGGTGTAACCGTAGGTCTCGCCCGGCTGGAGTCGCCTTTAGCCACTCAAGGCGTTGGCACTTACGAGCCTTGGGGAAAAAATGGTGATGGGATTTACGCTACCAGTGGTATCAAAGCCCGCGAGGACTCAGGCAGCAACCGCCGTGACGGCGCAATGGCGGCACTCGAATGGCGACCGAGCGACTCCTTCACCAGTATTCTCGATCTGTACTTCACTAAAAGAAATCAAACCGACGATGCACGCAGCCTCGAAGTTAACCTTGGCGGTTACCCCGCGCCTTGCTGTGACGGTAAGATTTCTAATTATCCGGCGGGCACCTTGTTCGGATTCTCTAATCCAGTGATCCGGGACAATTCGATTGTCGGCGGCACGCTTAATACGGTGCTACCTTTGGCGCGCAATTTTCTCTTTAAAACACAGGACAAGATATTCGCAACCGGTTGGAACAACAAATGGTCGGCAGGCGACTGGACCGTCGTGGGTGATGTGAGTTACTCAAAGGCCACGCGTGATGAGCAGCAATATGAAACTAATGCGCAGTACGCACCCAATACGCTGGCAGGGTGCAAAACTCCTCCCGATCCCGCGGTCACCCCGTGTTTTCCAGCCGATACACCGCGCAATGTTTATGATACGGGTCAATTCCAGTTGGGGGGCAGCGTTCCTTCCCTAACTTTCCGCCGTGACTATGCGGACCCGACTAAAGTGCAGATTGGTCCCACGATTTATGGCGCGGGCTACAGCAAAATTCCTCACGTACAAGACGAACTCAAGTCTGCACGTTTTGACGGCTCCTATGCTTTGTCAGGATGGTTCGACAACCTAGGTGCTGGCCTTAACTACGCGCGCCGCACCAAGGATAAATACCAGCCCGAAGGCGGACTATCGACTCTCGCCAATGCAAATGGCAGCTACTATCAAATCGACAGCAAGTACTTGCTTAATCCCACTGATTTGTCCTACGCGGGTGCACCGAGCGCGCTTGCATGGAATGTACCCGGAGTGCTCAGCGCCTATTACAAGCCGATCGTATATAGTACCCCCGACAACGCCAGCTACTTGGTCGGCAAGTCATGGAGTGTCACTGAAAAGGTGATCACGACTTACGTTCGAGGCGATCTCAATCACGAGATCTCTTCTGACGTCACGTTGCGGGGCAACATTGGTGTGCAATTGGTTAACACGGATCAAAGCTCCAGTGCGAAACGTTGGGATGTGGTGACCAATAGTGGCCAGCCAATCAGCGACGGCAAGAAATATACCGATGTGTTGCCGGCGATCAATCTTGCGTTTGTACTGCCGGAACAACAGACGATTCGCCTCGGATTGGCTCGCGAAGTCGCACGTCCACGCATGGATCAACTTAAAGCATCCTTAGAATTTGGCGTAGACACTAATACTGGCCTGCCCGGCGGCACTGCGGGCAATCCGAAGCTAGACCCCTGGCGTGCCGATGCCTTCGACGTATCATACGAAAAGTATTTCGGTCGTAGTTCTTATTTTTCTGCCGCCGCGTTTCTTAAGAAACTGAAGTCCTATATCTACGATGTCAAAAATCCGCTGTACGATTTTTCGTCTCTGGTCGCGGGACTTCCAGCGAACTATGCGAAGGTGCCGGTGGCGAACATTGGAAACTACACTCAACCGCAAAATGGTATGGGTGGCAATCTTAAGGGGCTTGAATTGAGCCTGACCCTGCAGGGGGATCTAATCAATGACGCTTTGAGCGGCTTTGGTACGATTTTGAGTATTTCTCAAACCGATAGTGCTATATCAATCCAAGACCTCGCCGCACAGACCGGCACTACCAAGCTTCCCTTGCCCGGTCTATCGAAGACTGTATGGAGCACGACTTTTTATTATGAACAATCGGGTTTCTCGGCTCGCGTTGCGACTCGCTCACGCTCTAAATACATCGGTGAAGTCACTAACTTTGCCAATGACCGCACCTTCAAATTCGTAAAGGGTGATCGGATAACTGACTTTCAAACGGGCTACGAATTTGACTCAGGCCCTTTAAAAGGACTATCCGTGCTCTTTCAGGTCAATAATTTGACGAATGAGCCCTACATCGCGTATTCGCAGGTAGAAGCTCGTTTGCAAGACTACCAGCAATATGGTCGGCAATTTCTACTTGGAGTTAATCTAAAACTATAGTCTTGCTGAAAACCATGAAGTCTGCTGCGTTAACGCGCAAATACTTGTTCTGGGTTATGTTTGTTGCTTGTGCCGCCATCGGGGCGGCGCGAGCGCAGACCTTTCGTGACCGCCTGCCTCAGGATGAAGTGATCTATTTTCTTTTGCCTGATCGATTCGAAAATGGTGATATGAGTAATGATCGCGGTGGCCTAGCGGGAGGACGTCTACAAACTGGTTTCGATCCGACCGCAAAAGGCTTTTATCATGGTGGCGATCTTAAAGGCTTAATTAAGCGGCTGGATTACATTCAGAGCCTCGGCGCAACTGCCATTTGGTTGGGTCCTGTTTTCAGAAATAAACCCGTGCAAGGCGCTCTGGGAGAAGAGTCCGCGGGTTACCACGGCTACTGGGTAACGGATTTCACGAGGGTAGATCCACACTTCGGCAGCAATGCGGACATGCGCGAGTTGGTAGCGGCGGTGCATGCGCGCAATATGAAAATCTATCTAGACATCATCACCAACCATACTGCTGACGTGATTCGCTATCGTGAATGTGTGCAATCCTCCTGCCTCTATCGTTCGCGCGCGCAGTATCCCTACACACGGCGCGGTGGCATCAACGGTATTCCGATCAACGATGGCTTTCTAGGTGATGCCGCGGCAAACCAAACGACTGCGAATTTCGCCAAACTGGTGCGTGCTGACTTTGCCTATACACCCTACCTACCCGCGGGCGAGCGGAACATAAAAGTTCCGAACTGGCTTAACGACCCGATTTACTATCACAATCGCGGCGATACAACGTTCTTCGGTGAAAGCTCAGCAATGGGCGACTTTGCAGGTCTTGACGACCTAATGACTGAGAATCCGCGGGTGTTGCGCGGATTCATCGATATCTATGGTGAATGGATTGATCGTTACGGAATTGACGGCTTTCGAATTGATACCGCGAAGCATGTCAATCCCGAGTTCTGGGCCGCATTCGTCCCTGCTATGCGAGCACGCGGGGCCGCAAAGGGCTTAAAGTCTTTTTTTATCTTTGGCGAAATTTCCACCGCCGAGGTAGATGCTGCGCTATTGGCGCGTCACACGCGCGTTGATAAACTACCCGCGGTGCTGGATTTTGCTTTCGCCGCTGCGGTTCGCCAAATATTGGCGGGGGATAAGGGTAGCGACGTTCTGGCAAGATTGTTTGAAGATGATGCGTTGTATGAAGGCGGTGCCGAGGCGGCGCAACAACTTCCCACCTTCATCAGTAACCATGACAATGGCCGTTTTGCCCACTTTGTGCGTGAGGCGCGACCACTTGCCGATGAGCGCGAAATATTACAACGAGTGATTTTGGCGAACGCGATGCTATTTACGTTGCGCGGCGTACCAGTCGTCTATTACGGCGACGAACAGGGTTTCGCAGGATTTGGCGGTGATCAGGATGCCCGCGAGGATTTGTTCGCAAGTCAGGTGGACTCGTATAACAAAGAGCGCCTGGTCGGGAGCTCTGCCACGACTGCTACCAGCAATTTTGATACTAGCCATCCGTTATATCGGGTCATCGCTCAATTGGCGCAATTGCGCGCTAAATATCCCGCCTTGCGCTACGGCAAACAGATCGTGCGCTCCTATTCAGCTGGACCCGGGTTGTTCGCGGCCTCGCGCATCAGTCCCGCAGACGGGAGTGAAATTTTAGTCGCTTTCAATACCGCCAATGAGCCGCTACAGAGCCAGGTTGAAGTCGACGCCATGGCAACGCGCTTCGTGTCGCTGCACGGTGATTGCGCCGCCCAAGTTAGTGCCCCGGGCAGCTACAGCGTCAAGTTGCCGGCGCTGGGTTATGTCATTTGCACAAGCGCAACTCCGTGAGTACACAACCGTCAGCCAATATGCCAGCACTCGACTGCCCATTGTGGTGGCAGGGCGCAGCCATTTACCAAGTCTATCCCCGCAGCTTCGCGGATACGAACGGTGACGGAATAGGCGATTTGCCGGGCATCACCGCGCACTTGGATTACATCGCCTCTTTGCGCGTAGATGCAGTTTGGATATCGCCTTTCTTCACGTCACCGATGCTGGACTATGGCTACGATGTTGCCGATTACTGCAATGTTGACGCCATATTCGGCACCTTAAGTGACTTTGATCGCCTGATTGCTCGCGCTCACGGTCTCGGATTGCGAGTCATTATCGATCAAGTGTATTCGCATACTTCCTCTCAGCACGCATGGTTTAAACAGAGCCGCGCGGACCGCGTCAATTCACGTTCCGATTGGTATGTTTGGGCAGACGCAAAATTAGATGGGTCGCCGCCGACGAATTGGCAGTCGGTTTTTGGCGGTCCGGCGTGGACTTGGGACGCCCGTCGCGGCCAGTACTATCTACATAATTTTCTAGCCACCCAACCGGACTTACACATACACAATCTGGCCGTTCAAAACGCGTTACTTGATTGCGCGCGCTTTTGGCTTGATCGAGGCGTAGACGGATTCCGTCTCGACGCCGTGGACTATGCCATGCACGATCCGCAGTTGCGCGACAACCCGCCGGCTACTCTGCAATCTAAGTCCTACACCCGTCCGCTGGATTTTCAGCAAGCGATTTACAACAAATCGCACCCTAATATCCCAAGATTTATCGAGCGAATTCGCGCCTTGACTGACAGCTACGGGGACCGCTTCACGGTCGCAGAAGTCGGGGGCGTAGATACAGAAATTACCATGCAAATGTTTACGGCGGGTGCGACGCGGTTTCACAGTGCTTATGGCTTCAATTTTTTATATGCTGAGCACCTCAGCGCAGAATTAGTGCGCTCAGCGCTAGCGGCCTGGCCCGACACGCCCGGCATGGGGTGGCCAAGCTGGGCATTTTCTAATCATGATGCGCCTCGCGCTATTTCACGTTGGTCTACTGAGCAGAATTATTCGGCGTTTGCGCCATTGATGTTGCTCCTTTTAGCATCGCTACGCGGCAATATTTTTCTGTACCAAGGCGAAGAGCTCGGTTTGCCGCAAGCAGCCTTGGGTTTCGACGATCTCAAAGATCCTGAAGCGATATTCAACTGGCCGCTCACTCTTGGACGCGATGGTGCACGCACTCCGTTTCCCTGGCAGGCGAGTGCGCCACACGCCGGCTTCTCCGCAGCTAAGCCTTGGCTGCCGATCGACGACCAACACCTCCCACTGTCGGTAGATGTCCAGGAACGGGACCCGGCGTCGATGTTGCATTTGACTCGTCGAATCATGGCGTTCCGTCGGCGGGATTTGGCCTTGCGTTGCGGATCACTGCGTTCGCTTGAATCGTCCGCTAGCCTATTACGGTTCGAGCGCGTCGAAAAAAGCCGGCGATTACTCTGTATGTTTAACTTCGCAGCACATTCGCAAATATCGCCACCGCTGCCTGCGGGGCAATGGCGAATACTCGAAGCGGTCGGAACTGCAACGCTGTCGAATCTACCAATGTTTTCAGGTTTTATCGCTGTTTTTGAGTCGCCTTAATGTCGGTGGCTCCATTTTTTATAGACGGTGATTGTTTGGTAGCGAGACCGGGAGATTTCGCCGTCGATACGACGTTGATTGCCGGTGATTAAATCCCATCCTTCGATAGGGGCAATCTCTCCCGCATTCAGTTGTCTGGGCTGGTCTGTGAAATCGGCAATGACCACTAGCGTTTGACCTTCATATTCGCGTTGATAGGCAAACACGGCGGGATGAGTTTCGGCGATCAGCTTGAAGTTTCCATGCTTAATAATAGGTAATTCTTTTCTCAGTTTTATCAATTGCTGATAGCGCTGGAAGATTCCATTTGGTTTATCGAAATCCAATTTGACATTAACCTGCAAATAATTTTTATTCACCGCAATCCACGGCTTTGCGGTGGTAACGCCAGCATTGGCAGCATCGCTCCACTGTAGGGGAGTCCTGGCATTGTCACGACTGTTGGCGCTAGTCGCTTGCAGAAAATCGCCTTCTGACATGCCCTCTGTTAACTGGATTTGGTGAAAATTTAGGGTTTCCAAATCTCGGTATTGGCTGATGTTTGTGAAACCCGCATTGGTTATGCCGATTTCTTCACCCTGATAGATATAGTATGTGCCCTTCATCAGATGCAGAACGGTCGCAAGCATTTTGGCGGATTCAGCGCGATACCCTGTATCGTTGCCGTAGCAAGAGACCGCGCGCGGCAGATCATGATTGCCCCAGAAAAGTGAATTCCAGGCATGGTCCCCAAGGGCAGTTTGCCATTTGTTAAAGACCGTTTTCAGGCCGAAGGGGTCGATATGTTTAGGCTTGCATTTGCCTAAGCGTTCATCCCGGAATTTAGTCACATGCTCAAACTAGAAAATCATCGAGAGTTCATTGCGACTTGGGTCGCTGTACAATGGCGCGTTCTCAGGCGTCGCGCTCCATACTTCGCCGACAGTCACGCAGTCGCGTTCGCGTAAGGCCGCCTGATGCATTTCCTGAAGGTAATGGTGTAGCATCGGACCGTTCGCTGCAATTTTCTTGTCAATATCTTTGCCAATGAGATCGATGACATCCATTCTAAATCCGGCAACACCGCGATTAAGCCACCAGTTCATCATCCGATAAACAGCTTGGCGCATATGCGGATTAGCCCAATTTAAATCAGGCTGTTCCGGTGCAAAATGATGAAAGTAATACTGCCCTGAAACCTTATCATAGGTCCAAGCAAGGCCGCCAAATGCAGATTGCATATCGTTCGGTAGTGACCCATCGGATTTTGGATCCCGCCAAATATAGTAGTCGCGGAATTCCGATTGGCGACTCAAGCGGGCGGACTCGAACCATTGATGTTTATTGGAGGTGTGATTGACGAGCAGATCCATCACAATTCCGATACGTCTCGCTTTCGCCGCAGCAATCAGACTATCCATATCCGGAAAAGTGCCAAAAATGGGATTAATAGCTCGATAATCTGAAATATCGTAGCCGTTATCCACCATAGGAGAGGCGTAAACGGACGATAGCCAGATAAGGTCTATGCCAAGTTGTTACAGATAACCGAGTTTAGAAATAATTCCGGCTATGTCGCCAATCCCGCCGCCATTGCTGTCGCAAAAGCTAGCGGGGCAAATTTGGTACACGGTCGCTTTATGCCACCCATTTGACCCGATACACGCGCGGGACACGATATGAGAGCACTTCCCAACGCGGTCGCGGAGCCCAGAAATATTAGTCTGGAAATTAAATCCACTGCGCACCTTGAGATGAATGCCCGCCACATAGATAGCGAAATTGATTCTAGCCTCATTTGAAAATGATTCGAGGGATTTTTAAGGTAGGATGCGGTTGCGCAAATATCGTTGCACGGAGTTGAATTTATGACACGGTTTTCACTATTGACAATAACGCTCATCCTACTAGCGACGGCTATCGGCGCTGCTGAGGTTGATCCCGCGCTCATCGCTGGCATGAAATGGCGACAAATCGGACCGTTTCGCGGTGGCCGTGTGGTTGCGGTCAGTGGCGTCCCGGGTGATTTATCAACCTGGTATTTTGGGGGCGTCGGTGGGGGCGTGTGGAAGAGCACTGACGTCGGTACTTCATGGCAGCCGATATTTGACAACCAAAAAATTGCGTCCGTCGGTGCCATTGCGGTGGCCGACTCCGATCACAATGTGCTGTACGTCGGCACCGGCGAGGCGTGTCCGCGCGGCAACATCACTTACGGTGACGGTGTTTATAAGTCGGTCGACGCGGGCCATACCTGGAAAAACATAGGACTGCACGATACGCGGCATATTGGTGCGCTGATTGTGCATCCGCAAAACCCGGACATCGTTTTGGTCGCGGCCCTAGGCCATGCCTTCGGGCCTAATGAAGAGCGCGGCATATTTCGAACTGCTGATGGCGGACATACCTGGACTAGGGTTTTGTACAAGGATCGGGATACCGGTGCGATCGACGTAGTATTTGATCCGAATAATGCCAACATCGTCTATGCGTCGCTGTGGCAGATGCGTCGCCAGCCTTGGAATTTCTCAAGCGGCGGGCCAGGATCGGGACTCTATAAATCCCTCGATGCCGGACTTACGTGGAAGCAACTCGAAGGGCATGGGTTGCCGGTTGGAATACTGGGGCGTATCGGCGTCTCGGTGGCAGGCGGTGGTGCGGGTCGCGTGTTTGCGATGATCGAGGCCTCGGAAGGCGGGCTATTCCGCTCAGACGATGCTGGGGACAATTGGACTCGTGTCAATGATGACCACCGATTTCGGCAGCGCGCGTGGTACTACAGTCATGTATTTGCTGACCCAGTTTCGCCGGACATTGTCTATATTTTAAATACGGGTGCGTTCCGCTCCACCAACGGCGGCAAATCCTTTGAGCTAATGCCCGCTCCGCACGGCGACCACCATGCGCTGTGGATCGATCCGAAAGATCCGCGGCACATGATTAATGGCAACGATGGCGGCGCCAGCATTTCTGTAGATGCGGGTAAGACATGGACCGCGCCTTACAATCAACCCACCGCACAGTTTTATCATGTCTCGGTGGACAACCGCTGGCCCTATCGCGTGTACGGCGCACAGCAGGACAACTCGACCATCGCCATTGCTAGCCGCAACGATGAGGGGGTTATTGGCCGTCAAGACTGGTTCCAAGTCGGGGGTGGCGAAAGTGGGTACATTGCACCTGATCCGAAAAATCCCGATATTATTTACGCCAATTCCGATAGCGGCCAGATGACCAGATACGATCTCCATACCAACAATTTCCGCGACGTATCGGTCTATCCGCTCGATGTGTCAGGCAACGGCGCGGCTAACTTGCAATTCCGATTGCAATGGACGGAGCCGCTGTTTGTTTCCTTGCATGATTCGAATGTTCTGTACACGGCCGCACAATTCGTGATGCGTAGCGCCGATCAGGGGCAGAGCTGGAAGGTGATCAGTCCGGATTTGACGCGTAACGACAAGAGCAAACAGCAACCATCCGGTGGTCCCATTACGCTCGACATCACCAGCGTAGAGTACTACGACACAGTGTTTGCTCTCGCCGAATCGCCACGCGAAAAAGGTTTGTTGTGGGCGGGTACCGATGATGGCCTGATTCACTTGACCCGCAACGATGGCCAGAGCTGGACTGATGTTACGCCGAAGGATTTGCCGATTTGGAGTATGGTTAGTCTCATCGATGCGTCGCCCCATGATGCGGCGACCGCTTATGCGGCCATTGACCGTCACAAGCTTGATGATTTGAAACCGTTGATTTATCGTACTCATGATTTTGGCAAGACCTGGACGCGAATCGTGACGGGCATACCGGACGGGGCCTATGTGCGCGCTGTGCGGGAAGACCCCATGCGCAAAGGATTGCTGTACGCGGGAACGGAGCTGGGCGTTTATTTCTCGGCCGACGACGGCGCACACTGGCATGCTTTACAGCTTAATCTGCCGACTACTCCGGTACATGATCTGGTTGTTAAGGATAATGATCTGGTGGTCGCCACTCACGGTCGTTCGTTCTGGATTCTCGACGACTTGTCGCCGCTACGGCAGGCGGCCGAGGGCATTCCTGCCGCTGAATTTCACCTATTCCAGCCTGCAAATGCGCTGAAATTGCACTATCCCAGCCAGGTTGAGCGGCGCTTGCCGGTTGGCGACAATCCGCCGGCGGGTGCGGTCATCGACTACTATCTTAAGAGCAAGCCGGCTGATAAGGAGGACATCACTCTTGAGGTTTTGACCACCGATGGTAAGTTAATTCGTCGCCTATCGAATCACCGACCGACTGACAGCTTCGAGCAACCCGAAGAATGGACGGATCGCGAGAAACCCGCCGATGTAATTCCGAGCGCCGCCGGTGCGAACCGTTTCGCCTGGGATCTGCGCGGCACGGATCCCGAGAAAATACCCGGTGCATTCTATAGCGACGATGGACCTCGCGGACCGCTGGTTTCACCGGGTCACTACCAGATTCGCATGACCGTGCGCGGCACCAGTCAATCCGCACCGCTTGAGGTTTTGTTGGATCCGCGACTTAAGGGCCAGGTTGCGGAACGCGATATCAATGAGCTTGCCGATCTGTCGATGCAGACGTGGGCGGATATCGATGCTCTACACAAGGCCGTGAATGGGATTCGCGAAACGCGCGCGCGACTGGAGACGATCAAGAAGTGGAGTACGGGCAATGCGTCGGTCAAACCGGTGATTGAGGCGGCGACCGAGCTTAATACCAAGTTACAGCCGATCGAAGCGCGCTTAGTGCAAGTGAAAATGGCGGCTTCGGAGGATAACCTGCGCTATCCCAACATGCTGAATGAGCAATACGACACCTTCGCCGCAACGCTCGACTCGGAGGATTTTGGTCCCACCGAATCGCAGCGTAAGGTGTACGAATACTTGCATAGTGAACTCAACGGTGAGCTCACGCAGTGGCGCCATGTAACTGAAGTGGATTTACCGGCCTTGCAATTGTTGATGAGTAGTCATGGGGTTCCTGCAATCACTGGCATTGGAGCGCGATGAACGCCGGGCGCGAC
>JAYUFB010000060.1:0-76470 GCA_043738945.1 Gammaproteobacteria bacterium | reverse complement strand
GGTGGTAATCGGAATGCGCGCGATCAATTTCGGGATCATCCCTGGTTTGAGGCGTGTCGGAGTTTCTGTGAAAATTGGGATCAATGTTCATTTGATCCAAATTTTCCAACCGATTCTCTGGCATCGTTTGAGCCCTTAGTGCGACAGATTTTCGGCCGCACCCCTCACGATCCCCGATACGCACGCACCGACTCCGCCAATCATAATGCTTGCTAGTGCATTGACATCGGGGCTTAGGTCGGATTTCGTCGGCACGACTAATTTATTTGAGGGTACAGTGACGGGCGCTGCTCGGTTACTTAGGGAATCGATCGACATATCGCATCAAGACCACGCTAGGCAAAATAGTCACCGTGTTTTCTCAGAACGAGCGCTGTACTTCGGACTGGACAATTGATTGGAGCGATGAGGTGTACTTAAGCTGGGCCGCTAACAGTGCGGTGTTATTGCGTGAGTAGTATTACGTGAGTAAATAAATCGATGCGAAGCATTTTTATATTATACTTGTAACATTACAATTATGTGAGTTATAAGGAAAATCGGAATGCGCACGGTTAAGACTTTAGGGTTATTGGGAACTGGCGTGATTGGCGGCGGTTGGGCCGCTCGCGCTTTGCATTTTGGGATCGACGTGATTGCGGCGGATGTTAAGCCTGAAATGGAATCTTGGATACGCGGCGCGGTAGCCAATGCCGAACCGGCCCTGGCGCGATTGACTTTCGCGCCGCTGCCCCCTAAGGGGCAATTATCTTTTACCGCCGATCTTCGCGTTATGGCGGAGCAAGCAGACTTTATCCAGGAGAATATTCCAGAGCAATTACCGCTTAAACAAAAAATGCTTGCGGAAGTCAGTAAAATCGCTGCAGCGGATGTGATTATCGCTTCGAGCACTTCCGGGCTTACGCCCACTGATTTGCAGCGCGACATGCTCGCCCCTGAGCGTTTCTGTGTGGCGCATCCGTTTAACCCGGTGTACTTGTTACCATTAGTAGAACTCGTGGGTGGGGCAAAAACGACCCAGTTGACGATTGACTCGGCGGCACGTTTTTTTACCTATATCGGCATGCATCCCTTACATGTGCGGCGCGAGGTGCCAGGTCATTTGACGGACCGCTTACAGGAGGCCTTGTGGCGCGAGATTTTGCACATTGTGAACGACGGGATCGCGAGCACCGGCGAATTAGACGAGTCCATTATCTATGGCCCAGGACTGCGATGGGCGGCCATGGGGACGAATATGATTTATCACCTAGCGGGGGGTGAGTCCGGTATGCGGCATATGTTGGCGCAATTCGGACCTTGTTTGAAGTGGCCGTGGACAAAATTAGAAGCTCCCGAACTCACAGAGACTCTGATTGACCGAATGGTTGAGGGGACTTCCGAGCAGGCCGCGGGTCGTTCAATCCGCGAGATCGAGCGACTTAGAGATGACTACCTCGTTGCGATTCAACAAGTCCTACGACAATTCAATATTGGGGCCGGATCAACCTTGCGTGCTCTGGAGGAGCGTCTCTACCAGGATGCGAGCAGCGGAAAATTGGCACCCAGCGTGCTGAATGCGGCAGCCCCCTTGCGACTCGTGACGACTGCCGTGCGTCCGGAATGGGTGGACTATAACGGACATATGTCGGATTTTCGCTACGGGCAACTCTTTGGTGAGGCGATGGATGCATTGTTTCGACAAATCGGTGTCGATGCTGAATATCGCGCCTCAGGGAATATGTATTACAATGTGGAAAGCAGAGTGATGCATTTTGCCGAAGCTAAAGTCAACGAACCTTTGTATGTGACTAGCCAAATCCTCGCCGCTGACGACAAGAAGCTGCAAGTGTTTCATAGCATGCACCGCGTGCGCGATGATTTTCAAATAGCCATCGGTGAGCAACTTTATTTACATGTGGATAGTGGCAAGGCCAAGGCCTCGCCAGCGAAGGCTAGTGTCATTGCCAAACTTGAGCCCTTGCGCAAGGCGCATGCGACGCTCGCCGTACCCGCTCAAGCGGGACGCATGGTTGGGGCCAAGCGAAAAATTTCATAGGCGGAGCCAGAAATGCCAAAAGTAGTGGATCACGAAGCACGACGCGACGAGATTGCCCTCGTTGCGTGTCAAGTTGTTGCTAAATATGGATTTGAGCGCTCGACGATTGCACGCATCGCCCGTGCCTCGGGTTATACCACCGGCATGGTGGCGCATTACTATAAATACAAGCACGATATAATTCTTGCGGCGTTACGCCTCATATTGCGGCGTATTGACCAACGATTAGCCCGCCAACGTGAGCGGGGAGAGAGTAATTTACTCGTTGTTTTGTCGGAAGCCTTGGCGGTAGACGCGCAGCGATTCGCGGAGTGCGCTTTCTGGATGGCTTTCTGGGGACAAGTCTCTACCCATAAAAAACTCAAGCAACTAAATGTTTGGGTACACGGCGAATATATGCGGCTATTTGAGCGGTGTTTTGCTGATCATTGGCCGGAATGGAAGAGTTTGAAGGCAGAGGTGCGCGATCAGGTGGTACGCTCGGTCGTGACTACTATTAATGGGCTCACGGCGAGTGCTGTCACCAGTCGGCGCGATTGGCCAGCCTCCAGACAAATCGCTCAATTGCAATTTCAGTTAACTCTATTAGAGGGTTGGGCCACCAAAAGCGGTCGTAAGGGGAGTTAGATGGATTTTTCCCTGAGTGATGAACAACAGCTTATCGTTAAAACGACTCGCGATTTTGTGCGCAACGAGTTATATCCGCATGAACAAGAAGTCGAATCGACTGGAGTTTTGCGCGATGATCTCCAGCGCGAATTGAAGGCCAAAGCCATTGATGCGGGCTTGTACGCCGCGAACATGCCCCTGGAAGTGGGCGGGGGCGGATTGGATACGGTATCTTGGGTGCTATATGAAAAGGAGTTGGGGCGGACTAATTATGCGTTGCATTATTCTTGTGTCGGCAGACCGTCCAATATTTTGCTAGCGTGTACTGGCGCTCAGCGGGAGCAATATTTATTGCCCACGGTGAAGGGCGACCGAACTGAATGCCTAGCAATGACCGAACCGGGCGCAGGCTCAGACTTGCGCGGCATGAAAACCAGCGCGGTACTGGACGGCGGAGATTTTGTGATTAATGGCACTAAACATTTTATCAGCCATGCCGATCACTCCGACTATGTAATATTGTTTGCAGCCTCCGGGGAGGAGGGCAGCGGTAAACTCAAGCGTAAGCTGATGACGGCTTTCCTGATTGACTGCGATCATCCGGGTTTTGTCATACGACCCGGGTATACCAATGTTTCGCATCGCGGGTACACGAATAGCATCCTTGAATTCAATAATTGTCGTGTGCCCCAAGCGGCGGTACTAGGTGAAGTACATCGTGGATTTGAAGTTGCTAATACTTGGTTGGGAGCGACCCGGCTGCAAGTGGCCGCAACCTGCCTGGGGCGCGCTGAACGTGCCTTAGAGTTATCGACGCAGTGGGCGGTCGACCGCGTACAGTTTGGGCAGCCTATTGGCAAGTTTCAGGGCGTGAGCTTTAAGTTGGCGGATATGGCGGTTGAACTGCGCGCCGCGGAACTCCTAGTGCTAGAAGCGGCGTGGAAGCGCGACAATAAACGCGATACGGATATGGACATGGCCATCGCCAAATTAAAAGCCACCGAGATGTTGGCCATGGTGGCTGATGAAGCCCTGCAAATCCATGGAGGCATGGGACTCATGAGTGACTTGCCGCTGGAACGTATCTGGCGCGATGCGCGTATTGAACGGATATGGGATGGGACGAGTGAGGTACAACGGCATATTATTTCGCGGAGTCTATTGCGACCTCTAGGAGGTTAGATTGATGGCCTGCTCGCACCGCCCACCGTGTCCGGGATGCCCCCGGTTTGGCGAGCCTGGTATTGCTCCTAACGCGCTTGACTTGCTCAACCAGCTGGCGAGTGCTCACGGACTGCCTGAAGTACAGGTGGTTTCGGGTTCGACGACAGGCTTTCGACATCGAGCTCGACTCGCGATTCGAGGACGCTTAGGATCACCCAAAGTAGGATTATTTGAGCTCGGCACTCATCACGTGGTGCACATCCCGCACTGTAGCGTTCAACATCCGTTGATCAATCGGGTTGCCAATATCGTGCGACGTGCGCTAGTTGAGACTCGCGTCACCTGTTATTCGGATAAAGCCCAACTAGGAATTGCACGCTACCTGCAAGTCGTGATCGAGCGGCGCTCGCAAACCGCTCAGATTGTCATGGTGGCGAATTGCGCCGACATTGAACCCTTGGTTGCCTGCTTTGAATTGATTCGCGAACGGTTGGGGAGTGAGCTGCACAGCCTTTGGCTTAATGCCAATAGTGATCGATCCAACGTCATCCTCGGTCCTGATTTTCAAAATTACTGCGGGCCGGCGACTGTAGTCGAACAGTATGGCGGTGCCGCAATACACTATCCTCCCGGTGCATTCGGACAAAATAATCTCGATATTGCTCAAGCCATCATCGAGCATGTCCACGTTCAGATTCCAGCAGGTGCTCGGGTTACCGAATTTTATGCAGGGGTCGGTGCGATCGGACTGTCGGTATTGGATCGCGTCAGCGATATTCGAATGAACGAACTCAGCCCGCATTCGCTCTGCGGACTCGAATTAGGACTCGCCGAACTTGATGCCGACAGCCGTAAGAAGGTTACTGTGATCCCTGGGTTGGCAGGCGTGGCGACACGCATGGGGACATCCGCGGCGGCGACCGCGCAGGTGGTCATTGCCGATCCACCCCGCAAAGGCCTCGATGCTGAACTTACCGCTTCCTTAAGCGAGTACCCACCCGAACAATTTATCTATATTAGCTGCGGACTCGAATCCTTTATTTTCGATACCGCTCGCCTAACCGCAAACGGCAAGCTGCGCCTCAGTGCGCTGACCGCTTTTAATCTGATGCCCTTCACCGAGCATGTTGAAACCGTAGCGCGCTTTGAGCGAGTGAGGGCTGCTTAAGGTAGATCGACACGCAGGATTGCATGCTCGAACGAATCAACCACTGCCAGCGACACTGAATTGCCGGTTGATAACAGCGCGAGCCCGCTAGGTGAGTTAATTTTCCTGGGCAGTCCTCCGAGAACAGTGCCAATGGGTAAATCAGCTGAACTAACCACTGTAGTGACTACCCCCGCGAGGGTGACCCTATAAATAGACGAGGAGTTACGATCGGTTACATAGAGGTTTCCATCTCCGCCCATCACAATACCGGTTGCGCCGCCTTTGCCGATCTGAGCAGCGATTAGGGCGGTAGTGCCGGTACTGTTTATGGAATACACGGCACCCGCATTGGATCCCGAGTTATTCGCTACTAAGTACAACATACCACTTGGGGAAACAGTGATTGCGGATTGGAAGAATGGCTGGGTCCCCACTGCGGACATAAGACTGGTCACCATACCCGTCGGGTCGATTTTTCGCACACTATAGTAGTCCGCTACAAACACATTGCCGCCTGAATCGACGGCCACCGCGTTTGGGGATGAAAATCGCGCAGCGGTTCCAAGACCATTTGCATAACCCGCGATGCCCGGTGCTCCAGCAATCGTCGTGACTACCCCTGTCGATGTGATCTTACGGACGGTTTAATTTTGACTATCGGCAACGCAGAGATTGTTATTGGTATCGATCGCTATTCCCTAACAGAAATGACCCCAATACAAATTTAAATAGATTGGCGCGCATACTGAACATTCCTTTTCAACGATCAAGACATTTTATTTATTCTGCCCGGAGAATAACGCAGCGAGTATTCAAACGCTATTGGAAATTAGAAATGTGACGCTATGGTTAATCCCATTTTACTCGCAGGCGAAAAGTAGCCGCCATTCACTACAATTATTTACACCTTGCATGTAGCATTAATGTAAAGCAACTTCTACTTAGAATGCCGCACTTCAAGCTCCTTAATCACCTGCGCCAACGACAATTCCTTGGCCCTGAGCAAAAGCACCAGGTGGTACATCAAGTCTGCTGCTTCGCCTATGATCTCGTCTTTGGATTGAGCAACAGCGGCGAGTGCCAGTTCTAAACCTTCTTCGCCGACTTTTTGCGCAATTCTTCGGGTTCCTTGCGCAAGCAAATGGGTGGTATAGCTGCCAGCAGGTCGCTCAGCCATGCGTTGCATAATGACTCGCTCTAGCAAACTTAGAAATTCTAAGTCTTTATTGCCAGCGTACGCGGCATCTCCCCAGCAAGTAGTGGTACCCGTGTGGCATACGGGGCCATGCGGTATCGCCAGGACAAGGAGTGCATCGCGATCACAATCCGCTGCGATGCTTTTCAATTCGAGAAAATTTCCCGACGTTTCGCCCTTGGTCCAAAGTCGATTCTTGCTTCGGCTCCAAAAAGTCACCCGCCCGCTGGTCTGCGTTAATGTTAGCGCCTCCGCATTCATATATCCCAACATGAGCACTGCACCCGTGTTCGCATCCTGCACAATGGCAGGAAGTAGTCCCTGGTCTTTATCCCAGTCAAGTTCACCGAGTTCTTTCATAGACGCACCTCAATCTCGTTCTCCCGCAGTGTTTTTTTTAATTTAAGGATGCGTATTTCCCCCGAATGAAATACGCTGGCGGCCAAGGCTGCGTCAACTTTAGCTACTTGGAATACCTGGGTAAAATGATCAGGTGATCCCGCACCCCCGGAGGCGACTAACGGCACCCGACAGAGCTTTCTGACTGCCTGCAATTGCACGAGGTCGTAACCCTGTCGTACGCCATCGCTCGCCATACAATTGAGTACAATCTCGCCCGCTCCCCGCTGCTGTACTTCCTGGACCCAGTCCAGCGTAAGTCTTGAGGAGTCACGCGACAGGGCTACATCGCCGGTTAACATTTGGACTCGATAATCGGAGCCGACCGTTTGACTATCGATGCCCACAACCACGCATTGCGTACCGAAGCGCTCGCTTAAGGCATTGATTAAATCGGGATTCGCGAGGGCGGGAGAATTGATAGAGATTTTTTCTGCACCTTCGGCGAGAACTTGTTCGGCATCGGATACGGTGCGTATGCCACCGGCTACACAGAACGGAATATCAAGCAGTTGTGCCACCCGACTTATCCACGAGCGATCCACTGACTGGCCGCGGGGACTTGCGGAAATATCATAGAAAATAAGCTCATCGGCTCCTTCATCCCGATAGCGTTGCGCTAGCTCAATAATATCGCCGACGATGCGATGATCGCGAAAGCGTACGCCTTTGACTACCTTGCCATCCCGCACGTCGAGGCAGGGGATTATGCGTTTGGCAAGAATGGTGCAAGCTCCGCCAGAGGAATTCTATTCTCAAGTAGTGCTTTACCGCTGATCGCCGCCGCCACCCCAATGTTCGCCAATTGTGCGAGGTCATCGCTATCGCGAATACCGCCGGATGCCTGCCACTGGATCGCCGGGTAGCGGCGCAGAGCCTCACTGTAGAGTTCGACATTGGGTCCCGAGAGCGCACCGTCGCGATCAACATCCGTACATAGCACATGGGTAAGGCCCGATGCTGCGAAGTTCTCGACCGCGGCCCACAAACACACTTCGGATTGTTGTTGCCAGCCGTGGGTGGTCACGACGGGTAGTTTGTTGAGGTCAAGGCGGACATCAAATGCCAGCGTCACGCGATCACTGCCGAAGGCCCCCAGCCAATCGCGTACTAAATCAATATGGGTTATTGCGGCGCTACCAATCACCACACGGGCTACCCCGAGTTGGAACATTTGGGTTATAGATTCTTTGTCGCGAAGTCCACCGCCTACTTGTAATTTTGCGGTTTTGGACGCTGCTAGGGCGGCAATAATTGCGCGGTTGTGTGAGCTGCCACGCGCTGCGTCCAAATCGACAATATGCAGCCAGTGCGCGCCCAATTCGTAATACTGGGCGAGTAGCGTTAGGGGATCGACGCTATAGCGGGTTTCCGAATCGAAATCTCCCCTCAACAATCGTACACAGCGTCCCTCTTTCAAATCAATCGCGGGTATCAGGCGCATGGGCTGACCGGTAAGGATACAAAATTACGCAGTACCCTCGCACCAACGCCCGCGGAACGTTCGGGATGAAATTGCGTTCCGTAGAAATTATGCGATTGCACGGCGGCGCTAAAGGTTCTAATGTAATGGGCGCATGCAATCGTGTTATCACCCACCGGCACCGCGAAGCTATGCACGAAATAGGCGTAATCCTGGCGACCGATGTCGTCCAGCAAGGGGACGTCGCGCGGGATCTTGAGGGTATTCCAGCCCATATGCGGTACGGGTTGACCGGGCGAATCGACGAAACGCAGCGCTCGCCCCGGAATAATGCCAAGACAGGTCGTGGCCCCCTCCTCGGAACTGTCCATTAACAATTGCATACCGAGGCAAATACCCAGCACTGGCTGCGTCAATCGTGGAATGATTGCATCGAGTCGACGCTCACGCAGTCGCTCCATGCCGTCCGCAGCCGCACCGACCCCAGGCAGAATGACATGGGTGGCGGCCGTGATTCGCGCGGCATCGGCGGATACTGTAGCGGTTACCCCCAAGCGTTGCAGCGCAAATCGCAAGGATGCAATATTAGCGCCGCCACTCTCAACGATGACGACGTCAAGTTCATCCAATGCAACTTCACGCTTCACAACACCCCTTTAGTACTCGGCAATTCACTGCCCTCGATGCGTATGGCCTGGCGTAAGCTACGCCCAACCGCTTTAAAGCATGATTCCACCATATGATGAGTATTCTCACCCTGTACGGTGATATGCAGCGCAGCCCCCAAGGTCTCCGCCAGTGACCTAAAAAAATGCGGTACTAATTCGGTGGGCAAATCGCCCACACGGTCACGCGGTAATTGACCCTTCCAAAGAAAATAGGCACGACCCGAGAGATCAAGCGCCACCTGCGCCTCCGCCTCGTCCATTGCCAACAAAAAGCCATAGCGTCCGATTCCTTTCTTATCGCCCAAGGCCACGCGCAAAGCCGACCCTAAGGCGAGTGCGCAATCCTCGACCGTGTGATGCTCGTCAATATGCAGATCACCCACACACTTCAATTGCAACGCGAAACCCGCGTGCTTGGCAATTTGCTCCAGCATATGATCAAAAAACCCCAATCCAGTACTGATGTGGGTCGGTCCCTCACGCGATAAATCGACATCAATCGTAATGTGAGTTTCCTTGGTTTTACGCTCCACATGGGCGCGGCGTAAATTCCCCAAAATGGTTTGAGCGATCCACGGCCACGTCGCTTCAATCGCACCCTTCAATCGAATAGACAATCCTTGAATTTCCATCCCTCTAGCAAACTCAAGATCGGTCTCCCGATCACCGACCATATAGCTCTGAGATTTATCAAACGGCCGTCCGTTCAGATAGTCCAAGGCCAAACGAATATTAGGCTTTCGACAGTGGCAATGATCGGCAACGAAATGAGGACAGACCAGTACAGCGTCAAACTCAATGCCCTGTGATTTAAACAATTGCACCATAAAACGCTGCACGGATTCGTATTTATCTTGCGGCAAACTCGTTGTACCCAATCCATCTTGATTGGTCACAATCACCAACTCGAACCCCGCATCGCGCAATGCTAATAACGCAGGCACTACTCCCGGCATTAGCTGGAGTTTATCCAAGCTATCGACTTGCTCATCCGGTGGCTCCTCAATTAAAGTGCCATCGCGATCCAAAAACAAAATACGTCTATTCACAGGATCTCCACCTGACGCAAGCTTTGCAACAGCACATCGTTCTGCGCACGTGATCCCACCGTAATACGCAAGGAACGCGGGAGTGATGGATGCGCACGCAGGTCCCGCACAAGAGTGCTCGCCGCCATCGTCGCCCGCATACACGAATCGGCGTAGTCACTATCAACCAGCATAAAATTCGCGTCACTCGGCCAAATCTTGCCAATCACGGCGATTTTTTCAAGTCCTTGCCGCAAGTAATCTCGCTCCACAAGCAATGCCTTTATCCTAATTGCTGATTCATCCAAAGCCTGCGACGTTAATGCGCCTAATGCCGCTTCAATCGCCAACGATGCAAGTGAGTAAGGCGGTATTACGCGCCGTGCAAGTTGAATAAGCTCAGGGTCCGCCAGTAACGCCCCAATGCGTGCTCCCGCCAACGCATGCGCCTTCGACAACGTTCGTAATATCACCAATGAAGGGAATCGATCCAGCCAAGGCACAAGGCTACGCTTACCGGACCACTCTACATACGCCTCATCTAATACCACAATTGCCTTCCCCGCGAGCGCCGTACAAATAGCCTCAACGGCAGTCTCCCCCAACAGGTTTCCAGTCGGGTTATTGGGTGAACACAGATACACGAGTTTCACATTCGGGTGCCAAGCTTTGAGCAAGCGATCAGGATCTACGCTCCAGTTCTGCGCGCGATCGAGCGGCACCTCGATAATTTCGGCGCCCTGTATGCGTGCAGCAACCTGGTACATTCCAAAGGTCGGCGAGCATTGCAAAATCGCGTCTTGCCCCGCGCGCAAAAATATACGCGACAGTAAATCGATAGCCTCATCGCTACCGCGGGTCGCCAGAATAGAGTTCTGCGGCACCGAGTATAGATACGCTAGGCGTTCTATGAGTGCTGCCGGCTGCGGCTCCGGATAGCGATTAAGACCCATCGTACTGTGATCGCCCGTCGGGCGCCAAGGCGCTTCGTTAGCGTGTAAACGCGTGAGGCCCGGTAACCACGCCGCATGCGAATACGGTTTAAGGTTTAGAATTTCGGGCCGCGCCAGTGACAGTATGGGATTCATATCGCCTTTAGTCGTCGCGTCACGGCGGCGGCGTGCGCATCGAGTCCTTCCATCTGGGCCAGGGTTACCGCCGTGGGACCTAGTGCGCGAAATCCGAGAGTACTCAATTCTTGCACCATAATTCGCTTTTGAAAATCTTCCAGCGATAAGCCGCTGTAGGTCTTCGCGTAGCCACTCGTGGGTAGCGTATGGTTTGGTCCACTACAATAGTCGCCGAGAGTTTCAGGTGACCAATTGCCTAAAAAAACCGCGCCTGCATTTTGCACGCGTGGCAGCCAACCCCGTGGCTCATGAATTTGGAGCAGCAAGTGTTCGGGAGCGTACGCATTGGCAATCTCAAATGCCCGCTCTAGAGTATCAACCACGATTAATCGCACATGGGCTAAGGACTTGTCGAGAATAGCGCTGCGCGACAGATTCCGGCATTGCAATCGCAGCTCAGCCTCCACTGCCTTTGCTGCCTCGATCGAGGTCGTAATCAGTAAGGCCTGCGCGTCCTCGCTGTGCTCCGCCTGGGCCAATAGATCGGCGGCGACAAATTCCGGCATTGCGCTTGTATCCGCGATGATCATGACCTCACTGGGTCCGGCGGGAAGATCCAACGCCGCACCCTCCACATCGCCTGACACCAAGATTTTTGCGGCGGTGACCCAGGCGTTACCGGGTCCAAAGATCTTGTCGCATTTGGGAATGCTCTGGGTGCCATAGGCCATTGCGGCAATGGCTTGCGCGCCGCCGATCTTGTAAACCTGTTTTACGCCGGCGTTACGGGCCGCCACTAAGATGGCGGGATTTATGTGACCTAAGGGACTCGGCGGGGTACACAGCACGCGAATGGGGCAACCCGCGAGCAAGGCGGGTACTCCCAGCATAATGGCGGTGGAAGGCAGCGGCGCGGATCCCGCGGGTACATAAAGCCCGACCGCGCGTAAGGGTACGATGATTCGTTCGCATATTACGCCGGGAGCGGTTTCAACTCGCAGCGAGTGCGGCATTTGCGCGGCATGAAATTTATCCACCGCCTTAATCGCGGTGTCGATCGCTGCATGTTGCTCAGCGCTTAATTGTTGGTCAGCGGCATCGAACTCAGATTCAGTGACCGCCAAAGAACTTAAAGTTGCCCGATCGAATTCTTGTGTAAGTTGAAATAAGGCCGAATCTCCCTCTTTTCTGACGCGCTCAATAATCGCCCGAGCCTTAACCGTCACCGAAGCGGCAAGCGCTTGCGTGGGGCGGGCGAGGGCAGCGGATTGCTCGGCTGCGTTAAGTACCTTCCAGTCGAGAATGCGTAGGTTCCGGTCTAGTGTCACGGCCTTAGCGCCTTAAGCCAACATTTTCTCGACCGGGAGCACCAACACCGAACTTGCGCCAGCGCTCTTCAGATCTTCTAATGTTTCCCAGAACACACTCTCGCGACACACCGCATGCACGGCGACGCGATCACCGCGACCCTCCAAAGGAATGACTGTCGGCGATTCACTTCCCGGCAGTAGCTTCGTGATGGCGGCCAACGCCGAACGCGGTGCGTGCAGCATGATGTACTTACTGCCTTTGACTTGTTCCACACCGTCGATGCGCACCAGCAAGCGACGAGTCCATTCCTGTTTCTCTGCTGGAATCGCGATGGGGGTCCGAATCAATACGGCCTGACTCTCAAGTACTACCTCGACCTGGCGTAAATGATTGGCAGCCAACGTAGAGCCGGTGGATACCAAGTCACAAATTACATCCGCACGCCCTAGTCGTGGCGCGATTTCAACAGCACCGGAAAGCACGACGGCTTCAGCTTGCACGCTATGCTGGTTGAGAAAGCGCTTCAAAATATGCGGATAGGTAGTCGCGATGCGCTTACCCGCTAACGACGCGGGTCCCCGATAGTCAAACCCATCGGGCACCGCGATACACAACTTACAATGCCCAAAATCTAATAACTGAACGATTTCGAATAGGGGGCTTAAGCCGCGTGCCTGAAATGCTAAACGCTTTTCTTCCACGACATTAAGGCCCACGAGCCCCAATTCGCAAACATCTTCTTGCACCAGATCGGGAATATCGTCGTCGCGCACGAATAAAACATCGAGTGGCATGTTTTCGCCATAGCACATGAGCTGGTCTTTGCCACGGCTGAACTTCAAGCCGCAGGATGCCAACAGTTGCAGCGAGCTATCGGTGAGCCGGCCACTTTTTTGCAGCGCAATTTTGAGCCGTTGAGGAGGGTTAAGCCCTTGAGCAGTATTACTCATGCAATTTCAACTTATCGGCAACGGATCGATAACCACCATGCCCAAGTGTTAAACATCTGGCCACGCGACCAATGGTGGTGACACTGACACCGGTTTGTTTATGAATTTCGCGATAGGGGAGTGCGCGTTCTAACAGCTCCACCACCGCCCAGCGATCCGCCATGGCCTGCAGTTCAGCGGGCGTGCACAAATCGCGAAAGAAATTTCGGCATTCATCCACGCTGCGCAATGCCAAAAACGCGCCATACAGCGCACGTTCGTGCTGCTGCTCTTGGCGTGGGGTCACGGGACGATTGGTTTTCATCCGACTAATGTACTAGCGCATTAATACATTAGCAAGGGTTAAAAGTAACAAGGACTAAAGTTAATTCTTGACGAGCGCAGGCGCACTGCCTACTATTCTCGATAGTTTATTTAGACCGGCTGAGGGAAAGGCCCTTAGAAGCCGGGGCAACCATCCTTAAAGACAAATTAAGGAACGGTGCCAACTCCTGCGGAAGACGGTATCGTATCCGATAAATAAACGGCCAATGGGCAGCTAATTGATGGCAATAGCGGTCTTAATTTTGGCTTGCGGCGCTTTTGCGCTCCGTAGGGGTGTTGGTGAATCCTTTAGGAGTGCGAATGTTGGCTGAGCGTATCGATTCAAGTGGATTAACCCCGAGCGGAGCGCAAGTGCGCGACGAAGTGCTGACTTTGTCGGCGCCTTTTCGCCTTTATTTTGGGGACGAACTGCAAGGTGCCCACGTTGCTTTTCGGCTCGAAGGTCCTGTCGAGGCACCCGTAGTGGTAGCCTTAGGTGGAATTTCGGCACACCGGAAAGTGACTGAGCCTGGGGTTGGATGGTGGAGCGGGGTGGCAGGAGCCGGTCTTGGCATTGATACGCAGCGTTATCGCGTATTGGGAATCGATTATATCGGCAGTGGCGGAGCGAGCTCAGGACCTGCGATGGGCGCTCAATTTCCCCCCATCTCGGCCTTTGATCAAGCGAATGCTCTGCACGAAATATTACGGCATTTGGGTTTAAAGTCCTTTCACGCCATCGTCGGTGCCTCGTATGGTGGCATGGTGGCGCTAGCCTTCGCGGCTCGATTTCCTACACTGGTTAACCGTATCGTAGTGTTAAGTGCCAGCGATAAGGCTCATCCCCTATCCACGGCCTGGCGCAGCGTGCAGCGTCAAATCGTGCGCGAGGCAATTGCTCGCGGCGATGGTGCCGCCGGACTTAAATTGGCTCGTGCTCTGGCGATGGCGACTTATAGAAGCTCGACGGAATTTGTACTGCGTTTTAGTGGGGCGCCGGTGCGGGGGACTGATCGATTTCGTTTTCCCGTTGAGGAGTACTTATTCGCACGCGGTGATGATTATGTGCAGAAATATCGCGCTGAATCATTTTTATGTTTGAGTGAGTCGATTGATTTGCATGCGGTGGACGCGGCGTTGATTGATACGGCTGCGACACTCATTGCGGTGCGTGAGGATCAATTGGTGCCCTTCGCTGATATGGAGTCCTTGGCTAAACGTCTTAAGGGACCCAGTCAATTGGTCGCCATGAATTCGGTTTTTGGTCACGACGCATTTTTGAAGGAAAGCGCGGCACTGACCTCTATTATTAATAGTGCGCTGGCGGAGTAGAAGATGAAAGACAGGACAATTGCCACTCGTTCGGTTCGTGCGGGTCTTGAATCGGACGCGCAATTTGGCGCCGTGGTACCACCGATTTATTTATCGTCAAATTTTGCCTTTGACGGTTTTCGCAAGCAACGGAGTAAGTACGATTACACGCGCTCTGGCAATCCCACGCGTGATCAATTGGGAGCTGCGCTGGCTGACCTTGAAGGCGGTGCGGGAGCGGTGGTGACCTGCACGGGCCTTGCGGGCATTACTTTGATTGTGGCGACTTTACCCAGTGGTTCGCGCGTGCTCATGCCGCACGATTGCTATGGCGGAACGCATCGTTTATTGGCGGCGCTCCACAAGCAGGGAGTGTTGGTAGTTGATTTTGTTGACCAGGGGAACCCGCAGGCGTTAAAGGCGGCGCTTGCGGCCAAGCCTCGTTTGGTGTGGATTGAGACGCCGAGTAATCCCTTACTACGCATTGTGGATATTCGAGAGCTTGCCACGGCGGCGCACACGGTGGGTGCGACGGTGGTGGTGGACAATACCTTTCTGTCACCTGTGTGGCAACAACCTTTAAAATTAGGCGCTGATTTAGTATTGCATTCGACCACTAAATATTTGAATGGCCATAGTGATGTGGTGGGCGGTGTGGTCATTACGGCAACGGCTGAGCAGCATCAGAACTTGTCTTGGTGGGCCAATGCGATTGGTGTGACGGGCGCGCCCTTTGATAGCTTCATGACTTTGCGAGGTGTGCGTACCCTACACGCCCGTATGCGGGTTCACGCAGAGAATACCGTAGCCGTTGTGGAGACACTGAAATTACATACGGCGGTTGCCCAGGTGTATTACCCCGGTTTAACAGATCACCCGGGACACGCAATTGCTCGACGCCAACAATCGGGTTTTGGCGCGATGGTGAGTTTCGAATTGCGCGGCGGTGAACCTGCGGTTGAGGCTTTTTTGGCGGGATTGGAATGTTTTACGCTCGCTGAATCTTTAGGCGGCGTCGAGAGCCTTATCGCGCACCCTGCGACCATGACCCACGCGGGCATGGACGAGGCTTCGCGCATACGGGCCGGCATAGGTCCTGGGTTACTGCGCGTCTCGGTTGGGATCGAGGACCCCATTGATCTGGTGGAGGACTTAAACGCTGCGCTGGCGCGCGCTGGGGGAATCGCTGCGCGGGTCTAGCGGTTTAATCCGCTGCCTTTATTCACGCCGGCGCTTTAATTAGATAAAGGTCGGAAAACGGTTATGTTTGTGGTATGATATTTTATCATACCGGGGACTAAACTATGGCGAGCGTAAAGGTAGCAATCACACTCGAGCAGGAGACCCTGCGCCAAGTAGACAGCCTGGTGACGCGGCGAGTGTTTCAGAATCGTAGTCGTGCGATTCAAATCGCTTTGCACGAGAAAATTGAGCGTGTGGAAGGCGGCCGTTTGGCGGCCGAGTGCGCCAAGCTGGATCCGCAGTTTGAGAAGTTGCTGGCTGAAGAAGGTTTGGGTGCGGATATGAAAGCATGGCCCGAATTTTAAGAGGCGAGATTCGCTGGGCCGATCTGAATCCAGTTCGTGGTCATGAGCAATCGGGTCATCGTCCCGTGCTCATTCTCAGCCACGATCTCTTTAATGCCAGGTCCGGTACCGTTATTGCCGTTGCCTTGACGAGCCAGCCGCAAAAGGCTGGTTTTCCACTGACGCTGGAACTTAAAATCACACAACTGCCTAACCCTACATGGGTGAAGATCAGTCAGATTCGTACCCTGTCGGTGGAAAGGATCGGCAAACGCCTGGCCCGGGTAGCGCCGCTCGATGTCACCAAGGTCATTGAGGGGTTAACTGAGATTCTGGGCGAGTAATTGGCTGGGCGTGGGATCGGCTGCGAGGCGCAGTTATCTGGAAGGAAAACGCTAAGGATGTACCCACCACTTATAGGTTTGCATATTTGCTGAGTGGATGGCTTTCAGCATGGGCAGCAACCGGAAACTCGATTAATTTGGTGGACGGTCTTACTGCTGCGCTCGCTCGCGCTGCGGGAATTGCTACGTGAGTCTACCTACCTGACCCGCTGAATTCGGTGAAATTAAGTTTTTAGCACAGGTACATATTGTGGTTAGCAGAAAGGTACGTTTTGATGCAATAACCGAACGCTTACTTAGCGAGATTCGTGTTGTAACAGGGCTGTCAATTTCCGCGGCTATCAGAAGAGGCATTGAAACGCTACACGCTCAAATAACGCATCCACCCGCACGTACTGCATACGAAATTTACTGCGCGCTTAATTTAGAGGATTAAGACCCGCAGTTGTTACTAGATCACCTCAATTAAGCCGCCAACCTCAACGTAGGCCGCAATCCCACCCGTGCAGCTAACAGTAGCAACATATCCGCGCTGTTTGGCGAGTTCTTCTAGGGCCGTTTCACTGGCGCGCTCGCGGACACTTTTGAAATGCATCAGATTTTCAAAGCGTACGCGGCGGTGCTCACCCGGCTTGTGGTAGGGCAGAGCGCCTTCCACCAACAGCTTAACAAGGTGGGGCCGTGAAACGTTTAGCAAACGCAAAGCGGAGGCGAGTAATTCCACTTGATGAGGTTGATTTTTATCGTCAAAAATCTGGATCCGCTTGGTTTCAAACCCCTTGGCGAGGAACCCGACCAAGGCACGCTGGTCCTGAACGGCCGCTTCAACCTCTTTTTCAACAGGCAGCATGACATTGAATAATGCCGCATTTAGCATGCCACAAACCGCCGAGCGAGAGGAGCGGCAAGCCCGCGCTGACCGCTCCAACGCCTTTATCGCGCTAGCGTGCAACCAAACCGGCAGCACTGAGTGGCGTACCGAGCGCGCTACCCAAATTTACGATGCTTCCATCCGCCTGAACCTTAAACATCACGATCTTACCGATATTGGCGCTCAGCACGTAAAGTGTCTGATTATCACCGCCTACCGTAGCGTCAGTGGGACTGCCGCCGGTGACTCCCGTGACGCCGTCAGCGTTTAGACTAGTCAATGCGCCATCACGATCGACTCTAAAGCCCGTGATGGTGCCGCTGCCGGTATTGGTAACGTAGGCATAACGCCCATGGCGAGCCACGGTCACCCAGCAGGCAGCGGACTGATGGGTTGGCACCGATGCGCTGATGGATTGCAGAAATGTCGGATCGTCACCAAGCTCGTAGGAGGAAATGGCACTGGCCCCCGGCGCGCCCCCAAATGCCTCGCTCACCAGCAGGTTGCCACGGCGATCAAATTCGAAGCCAAAGGGCGTTTTCCCGTTGGACGGATATGCGACCGGACCTGTCGCTGTGTCACCGTCCAGGCGGTATACAGATATCTTATTCGTCGCCTTCTCGGTCACGACCAACCTATCGCCGTCGTGATTGAATTCGACTTGCGCACCGCCGGATTTGCTCGAGCTCAAAGGCCGCGTGGAATCTGCAATTGCCTTCAAGTTGCCTTCCGATCCGACATGGAAGCCGCTGATATTGCCCTCACCACCCGCGTTCAACACGTACAATAGATCATCGTGCACGCTAAGGCTAATGGGCATAATTCCAGCCGAATTCACTTTACTGGCCAAAACGAGCCCTTGGGCCGTGACCTTGAACGCGCTGATTTCGTTACTGCCCGCATTAACCGCGAATAGCCACCGGCCACTCTTGGTCAAAGCAAGGGCCCCTTGACTGCCCAGTCCGCCGTCCGTTCCGCTTCCGCCAGTAGACACTTCGCTTGCGAGTGCCAGCGATCCGTCGGGGGCGCTTCGATAGATTTGTACCGCATTTCCGGCAACGCTATTGGTTTCTGTGTACACCGTCGCGGCGTTGGCCCCCGCGACGATTACTGTCGATGCTACCGTCGCGAGCAACGCGAAGATCAGCGTCAATCGATTTTTTAATATCATGAGTCTCTCTCCAAAGTGTAGATACGCCCAAGTGGGCGGCGTTACATTGGCATTGAGTTCTCACGCCATCATCACGCGCTCCTCGCGAGAGCGGTGACACTTGAGTCGGTCGGTCTCGCAAGCGTAAATTCGACCGTCGTTCCCACGTCCTTCTGTGACAGTAGTGTGACGCACTGTATATGCAAATCCATAATACGCTTGACAATGGCAAGGCCTAGGCCGGTACGACTGCGATCAGCAAAATCCGGCGCGCGGTAGAACCGCTCGAAAACTCGTGGCAGATGTTCGGGGTCAATACCTTGACCGGTATCAATTACCCGAACGCGCACAATCGCGGGCTCGACCGACATTTCGACACGAACTCGGCCACCCCGAGGCGTGTGCCGAATAGCGTTTTCCAACAGATTGCCTACTACGCGCTCGATGAGTCCTAAGTCTGCGATTACTAACACACCGCTCGTGTCGAGCAAGGTGTGCAATTCCAGGCCCTGCTTTTCGGCACGCAATCGAAAGCGCATAGCGATATCTTGCAGTAATTCAGCGATCGAGAAGGACTCCATGCGCGGTGCAATGGCCCCCGACTCAAGTTTCGCGAGCTCGAATAAAGAGTCTATGAGCCGGCCCAAAAGATCGGCCTGGCGCAGCGCAGTGCTTAAGTGAGATTGCAGCTCTTCGGCCGGTGCCTCACGCTTGAGCAGCAATGTCTCAATATATCCGCGCAGCACCGCGAGCGGTGTGCGCAAGTCGTGAGATACATTCATAATCAGCTCGCGGCGCAATTCATCCGTGGCTTTCAGTTCATGAATTTGGCGCTCGATGGCTTGCGACATGTCGTGGAAGCGCAGCGTTAGCGCGTTTATCTCGTCCCCGTCGGCTAGTGGGCTTGACGCGTAGGCGGTAGCCGGCAGGCTCATGGACCATTGATCCAACGATCGATCGAGCGCACGCAGGCGGCGAGTCAGCACCGAAAATAGACCGGCACCCGCGAGCAGTGCCGTAAGCAACACGAGCGCGAGCGCCAAAGTAGATGCGCGCATCACATAGCTACCCCACAGGCGCGTCGCGATAGAGCGTTCAGGCAGACCGCCCAGTACCACATACAAATATCCGGACAGCCGACCATCGTTGAGAATGGGAGCAACTGAGAATACTCGTTGGCCCGCGAGATTCGCCGGATCGTCGCCATACACTGGGCGTTTTTCGGGAGAATTCAAGAAGGTGCGAATCGGCTCCAGGCGCACAGCTTGTCGCAGCAATCGGTCATGTTGAACAACGGTTGAAATTACACTTCCCTGCGGATCGAGCAGGTACACTTCGGCAGATGGATTGACCGTCATGGCTCGATTGCCGAGTTCCCGCAGGGCGGCTTCGTTGACTGCGCCGCCTTTCATCAGCGGCAGCTCACGCACCACGTACATTGCGATTCCGGAGTCTAGCCGCTGGCGCAGCTCGTCCGCGTACCGATCACTGGTTCTGCTCATCAACAACAACAGTCCGAATGCCAGCACTACCAGCAGCGCCGCCAATGCGACGGTCAGTCGCACGTGCAATGCTTTCATGGAGTACGGTCGACAGAATTTGCCGAGAAACGATAGCCAACACCCCATACGGTGACAATAAATTTTGGCCTTGCAGGATCAGGCTCTACTTTGGCACGGAGGCGATTGATATGGGAGTTAACCGTGTGTTCGAAAGTATCGTGCGTAGTTCCCCACACGTGATCCAGCAATTGCGCTCGAGAGTAGACCCGCGCCGGGTGCAACATTAGGAACGAGAGAAGGTCAAATTCCTTGGCGGTCAGATCTAAACGTGCGCCTGCTCGTTGCGCCTCACGCCGGTCCAGATCAAGATGCAGTTCTTCCGATCGAACGCACCGCAGCTGCACCGGAGATTTTCCCGCAAGCTGTTCTACCCGACGAAGAATGGCTTTCACACGGGCAGAAAACTCAACCACACTAAACGGTTTGGTCAGGTAGTCGTCCGCACCCATTTCTAGACCGCGGACGCGATCCAGTTCACTAGCCCGGGCGGTTAGCATGAGGATGGGAGTGTAGGTGGCGCCCACTCGTACATGACGACATATCTCAAGACCATCGACCCCCGGCAAATTAAGATCCAGCACCAGCAGGCTCCAATTCGTCGCATCCAACGCCCTCGCGAGCCCCGTATGGCCATTGTTGCAAATTGTGACGTCACAACCTAAGTCATTGAGGTGTAACGCCAAAAGCGTGGCGATATCCCGATCATCTTCAATTACAAGGACGTTGCGCACAGACCTAGGCCTACTTAAAGTTTTCGTACTAGTATAAGACCGGAAATCTCACGCGTTTATCACGCGACCCGGACAGGAAGTGCCAAGGCAGTACTGACTCGAACTCAGGGTTAGTGCGGTGCCGTGACCTTGATCCCGCGATTTTGTCGTGTGTTGAACCTGAATGTGCTTTTTCATATGCCGATCCCGGGCGGGGCGAGAAGGTAAAGCAAGTCAGCAACGGCCTGCCCAACGCGGCCAGGGTGTGAACAATTGAGGCCAAATGGTTGTTTAACAGTAAGCGTAAGGGTTGAGTAACTGGCGTCGGGAGGCGCGATGATTGCATTTCAGTGGATCGCTTCAGCGCGTGTTTGACATTCCACGGCAGCAGCGCCTCGACATGTGCCATGGTGGTTGCCACGGGCAATCGCGTGTAAAGGTAGGTCAGATACTGAAGCGGCTCGATACCATTGGCATGAGCGCTTAAGACTAGTGAGTACAGATTGTCACTGGCCCGAGCACCTGCCTGAGTATCGCAAAAACGCCAGGAGTGCCTCGGATTCAAAAGTTAGGCACCTATTTGGATAGGCTTGTTTTCCATACCAATACAGAGGGTTGTATTGGTTACCTGCTCAATACTCTATGATGTTGTCATATTTAAACCGATACACATGTAAACGTACATACTTCCTTAATCCTCCGTGTCGGATCGTGAATATCTAGGTGTATTGGGTTTTATGGCAAAGAATGCCAATTTTTGATGATACGTACTCTCGGAGCGCTCCCCATGTCTATTGATGTTTCACTCACGCCGCAACTCGCAGAACTCGTACGCCGATGTGGTCGCCGGTTGGAAGCAATTGTTAGAGAGGCCGCACAGCCCCTCGGCATTCAACCGCAGTAAATGGAACCCACTAAAGCGCCGCAATCACCGCATCACCCGCCGCTTGCGTCGACGCGGCCGGCATCCCTTGGGCAACTAAATCCGCGGGCAGCACCCCAGCGACAATGCAATCCGACACGGCTTTTTCTAGGGTTTGCGCCTCGGTTTCCAGGTGCAAGGAATGCCGCAGCATGAGGGCGGCACTCAAAATACTGGCATAGGGGTTCGCGATACCGCGCCCGGCAATATCGGGTGCCGAGCCGTGAATAGGCTCGTACAGTCCCCCTCGATCCGTGTCCCCGAGCGAGGCGGAGGGTAGCAATCCGAGTGAACCCGCTAACATCGAAGCTTCGTCAGTCAAAATATCGCCGAACATATTTTCCGTAACAATCACATCAAAATCACGCGGCTTGCGGATCAAGTGCATGGCAGCCGAATCCACCAACATATGCTCGAAGCTAACACTCGGAAATTCAAGGGGCAGTATCCGCTCAACGGCCGATCGCCACAGGCGCGAAGTCTCCAGCACATTGGCTTTATCGACCGAGGTGAGCTTGCGTCGGCGCTTAAGCGCCAAGTTTGCAGCGAGTCGCACCACTCGCTCAATTTCGACTAGCGTATAGCGACACACGTCGATGGCTTCGGTCGCGCTGCGCTGCTTATCGCCGAAATAAATACCGCCCGTCAATTCACGCACTACCATGATGTCGACGCCCTGCAGTAACTCTGCCTTGATGGGCGAGGCATGCAGTACTGCCGGATGAGGAGCCACAGGTCTTAGGTTTGCAAATAATCCCAAGGCTTTACGCAGCCCAAGCAGACCCTGTTCGGGCCTGACTTTGGCGTCGGCGGACCATTTGGGGCCACCCACCGCGCCTAACAGAATGGCGTCGGCACGCTGACAAAGCGCGAGTGTCTGAATGGGCAACGGTTGGCCAGTCGCATCAATGGCCGCTCCGCCTATGAGGGCTTGTTCGAATGTAAATGTATGACCGAAGCGGGTGGCAATTTTCGTCAAGGCACGCACTGCTTGCGCCGTGACTTCGACGCCGATGCCATCACCGGGCAAGACCGCGATGAGCGCGTTCAAACAGCCGCTCGGGCTGATTCGTAGCGCTTGATATCCGCGATCTTACTGCGCAGATACCCGAGTTCATCAACTCCATTAATTAAACAATGCCTTGCAAAAGCTTCGATCGGAAAAAGTACCGAAACGCCGGTGGGTAACGTCAAGCGAGTGGTTTGTAAATCAATCTCGACTTGGGCACCAGGGTGCGCCAACAACCATTCATGGGTCGGAACATCGACGACTACGGGCACCAGTCCGTTTTTTAGAGAATTATTTTTAAATATGTCAGCGATTTCAGTGCTGATCACAGCCTTAAATCCATAATCAAGCAGCGCCCACGGGGCATGCTCGCGCGATGAACCACAGCCGATATTTCTCCCCGCCACCAGAAATTCGCACCCAATCGCTTCTGATTTATTAAGGATGAAATCAGGTCTCGGTGTTCCGTCCGCAGCATAACGCCAGTCGGCGAACAATTGTTTACCCAGACCCTGTTTGGTGGTCGTGGTCAAAAATCGCGCTGGAATGATTTGATCGGTATCTATATTGGACGAGGCGATAACTACCGTAGTGGAGCGTATGCGGACCAAAGGTTCCATTAGCGTGCCCCCGACGACATCGCGGTTGGCTCCAAAGGCGTGGCGGTTGGCTCCAAAGGCGTGGCGCGTGGCTCCAGCATTTCGCGCGGATCGGTAACGACCCCGCGTATCGCGCTCGCGGCGGCAGTAAAGGGACTTACGAGTAAGGTACGCGCGCCCACGCCTTGGCGCCCTTCGAAGTTTCGATTGCTGGTGCTAATGGCGTATTGGCCGGCGTTAACGGTGTCGCCGTTCATGCCTAAGCACATGGAACATCCCGATTCGCGCCAGTCGGCACCGGCCAATTTAAATATGTCAGCAAGTCCCAGCGCTTCGGCTTCGCGTTTGACTTGTTGTGATCCTGGCACAATGAGCAAGTGCACGCCCGCCGCTATTTTTCGACCCTTGAGCACGCTGGCCGCTGCCTGTAAATCCTCCAGCCGACCGTTAGTGCAACTACCAATGAATGCCACATTGATCGGTTTGCCGAGCATGGCATCGCCCGCAGCAAAGCCCATGTACTTAAGCGCCTTATCGTGGACCGCATCGTTGGCAGGCTTAGGAATGGAACCCCCAATGGCGACCACCATGCCGGGGTTAGTCCCGTAGGTGATCATGGGTTCGAGTGTGGATGCATCGATGTCAATCGAGGTGTCAAAGCGGGCATCAGGGTCCGAGACCAATGTGCGCCAATAGGCTACCGCAGCATCCCAATCCCGGCCTTGTGGCGACCGAGGTTTCCCCGCCAAATAGCGGAAAGTGGTTTCATCCGGAGCGATCATGCCCGCACGTGCGCCGGCCTCGATAGACATATTGCACACCGTCATGCGCTCTTCCATGGAGAGCGCACTAATAGTAGTACCGCGATATTCCAGCACGTAGCCGGTGCCGCCTGATACGCCTATTTTGCCAATAATACTCAATATCAAATCTTTAGCGGTGACCCCCCGCGGCAGTATCCCGTTGACATTGACCGCGAAGGTTTTAGGTTTACGTTGCAAGAGACACTGCGTCGCAAACACGTGACCAACTTCGGTGCTGCCAATTCCAAACGCGAGCGCTCCGAAAGCGCCATGCGTGCTGGTATGACTGTCACCACAAACAATAGTCATTCCCGGTTGGGTGCTCCCCAATTCCGGTCCAATTACATGCACAATCCCGCGGCGGGCATCTTGCATACCAAATAATTCAATCCCAAAATCTTTTGCGTTAGTTTCCAGTTGGCGTACTTGCAAAGCGGCCGCATCGACTTTAATCGGTACCCCGCCAAAAGCTGGCATGGAGGTGGTGGGTGTCGAATGATCCATGGTGGCCAGGGTTCGGTCTGGGCACCTCACCGGTAACCCTAAAGATTTAAGCAATGAAAAAGCCTGAGGCGATGTCACCTCATGGATTAAATGTAAATCAATGTACAGAACCGCCGGCGTATCCGCAGTCTCGGGCAACACTTGATGTGCTGCCCAAACTTTGTCGAATAATGTGCTCGGCATACGCTTAAGCCGTACCGGACTCAAGCCACGGCATACGCGCCCGCAGTTGTGCACCCACCTTTTCAATCGGGTGCGAAAGATCCGCTTTCATGAGCTTGTTGTATTTGCGCCGACCGCCCTTGTTCTCCGCTATCCATTGACGCGCAAAAGTACCTGCTTGAATCTCAGCGAGAATCTTACGCATTTCTTTCTTGGTGGCCTTATTGACGATGCGCGGTCCGCGCGTTAGATCGCCGTACTTGGCCGTCTCGCTAATGAAGCGATGCATCTTAGTGATGCCGCCTTCATGCAGGAGGTCGACAATCAATTTCAGTTCGTGCAAACACTCGTAATAGGCTACCGCGGGCTGGTAACCGGCTTCCACAAGGGTCTCGTATCCTTTCACCACCAATTCTGTGGCTCCGCCGCATAACACGGCTTGTTCACCGAATAAATCGGTCTCAGTCTCCTCCGCGAAGGTAGTTTCTAAGACGCCGCCACGCGTGCCGCCGATGCCATCCGCATAGACCAGCGCTTTAGCTTTCGCTTGTCTGGAGGGGTTTTGGGAGACCGCTATGAGGCAGGGCACGCCGCGACCTTGTTGGTATTGACGACGCACCAAATCACCCGGCCCTTTAGGCGCGATCAATACCACGTCCAAGTCCTTACGCGGCTTAATCTGCTTAAAGTGAATATTAAATCCGTGCGCGAACAATAGCGTGGCGCCTTTCTCAAACACCAACTGTAGCTCTTCATACAGCGCTTTTTGGGTCAAATCCGGCACTAACATCGCAACTAGTTGCGCGCCTTTTACGGCAGCCTTAGGCTCAAGTACCGTAAGGCCGTCTTTCTTGGCTTTGTTCCAGCTAGGACCTTTGCGTACGCCCACGACCACGTCGAAACCGCTGTCTTTTAAGTTCAGCGCGTGTGCACGACCCTGACTACCGTATCCTAGTATGGCAATGCGGGCTCCGCGTAGGGCTTGCTTGCTGACATCTTTCTGGGAATATAAACGCATCGCTAATCTCCTGTTAATCAGCCGCAAATAGCAACATAGAATCTCTTATGATGCAAGACCATATGAGCAATGAAATGACAATTGAGAATACTGGAAAGCTGCCTCTCTGGCTTTTATACGAGGACGAAATGGACTCTTGGTTGCAAGCGCAACCCGCTTTTGTTCAAGCCTGGAGCGCCGCACAGGGCTTCAAGGCCGAGAAGCACCGGGTGATTCTGGTGCCAGACCTTGCGGGTGCCGTGACGTTGGCCATCGCCGGGTTAGGTCGGCGGCAGGGAAGCCTATCGATGTGGCATTGCACCGGTCTGCCTGAGCGCTTACCGCCGTTGGAGTTTGCACTGGCGCAAAAATTTAGCACCATTGATGCCACGCAAATAGGCCTAGGGTTTGCCTATGGCTTGTACCGCTTCGAGCGCTATCGCACGGCGCGCACCGAAAAACATCCGAGCTTGGACCTGGCACTTACCGCCGATGCACACTATGTGGAGCTTGCCGCGCAAGCCTCTGCCTGGGCCCGGGACTGGATTAATACCCCAGCAGCCGATTTTGGTCCGCGCGAACTCGCGACGGCGGCACGGCAAATCGCAGAGCGTCACGGGGCGCATTATCACGAATGGGTGGGCGATGAGTTGTTGGCTGCGAATTTCCCCGCCATTCACGCGGTAGGCCGCGCTAGTAGTCAGGCACCGCGGTTGATTGACATACAGTGGTCGCCACCCGATGGACTTCAGTATCCTAAGCTCACCCTGGTAGGGAAGGGCGTTTGTTTTGACACGGGTGGGCTCGACATCAAACCAGGTTCGGGCATGGTGTTGATGAAAAAAGACATGGGCGGCGCGGCAATTGTTTTAAGTTTGGCGCATATGTTGATGGCAAGCGGTGTGCGCGTGCAGCTTCGCGTGTTAATCCCAGCAGTGGAGAACTCTATTAGCGGCAACGCGTATCGACCCGGTGATGTGCTGGCGACTCGCAAGGGATTGAGCGTGGAGGTGGGTAACACCGATGCTGAAGGTCGCTTGGTGCTATGCGACGCACTCGCGTTTGCCGATGCCGATAATCCAGATTTGATCATCGATTTTGCAACCTTGACCGGTGCGGCAAGGGTAGCGCTGGGCCCTGAGATACCCGCTTTGTTTGGCAACGATGAGACGTTGGTCGCTGAGCTCGCAAAGACCGCGGCGCGAGAACATGATGCGCTTTGGCCCATGCCATTGTGGAGTGGGTACGAGGATGAACTGAGCAGTAAAATTGCCGATCTCAACAACGTTGCCGCCTCAGGGTTTGCAGGTGCGATTTTTGGCGCGCTATTTCTGAAGCGGTTTATCAGCGACACCTCGCGCTGGTTGCACATCGATTTGTATGCGTGGAATTCTAAAGAGCGGCCGGGTCGTGGCATTGGCGCGGAAGCGCAAGGTTTGCGGGGTACCCATCGATTTTTGCTCGACAGATACGGCGTTAGCAATTTAAAGTAATGCATGACAAAAAAATCCATGACCAAAAAACCCGTCCCTGAAATGCGCACCTTTTCCCGCCTGGTCGTGGATGGGATTAAACAATCGGCCGGTCGAGCGATGCTGCGTGCGGTGGGCTTTACCGATGCTGATTTTACCAAGCCCCAGGTGGGAATTGCGTCGACTTGGAGCAATTTAACGCCCTGTAACATGCATATCGATGAGCTTGCGCGTTTAGCGGCCTCGGGTGTCGAGCAAGCCGGTGCTAAACCTGTGACCTTCAACACCATTACCGTATCCGATGGCATTTCCATGGGCACTCCAGGGATGCGTTACTCGTTAGTGTCGCGTGAAGTCATTGCAGATTCCATTGAGACCGTGGTCGGTGCGCAAGGATTTGACGGCGTGGTTGCGATTGGCGGTTGCGACAAAAATATGCCGGGGTGTCTGATTGCCCTAGCACGCCTGGACCGTCCATCTGTGTTTGTTTATGGCGGTACTATTCGTCCGGGTGTAAACAAGAGCGATGTTATTTCGGTTTTCGAGGCCATCGGTGGGTATGCAAAAGGTACGGTAACTGAACAACAGCTCAAGTTTGTGGAGCGTACGGCGATACCGGGTCCCGGGAGCTGCGCCGGGATGTACACCGCGAATACGATGGCCTCGGCGATTGAAGCCCTTGGCATGAGTTTGCCGAATAGTTCGGCGCAAGAGGCTATCTCTGGCGAAAAGCGTGACGATTGCACGCGTGCCGGTGCGGCGGTGGTTAATTTGTTGAAGCTTGGGTTGCGGCCGCGGCAGATTATGACGCGTAAAGCTTTTGAAAATGCCATCACGGTCAGTATTGCGCTGGGTGGCTCAACCAACGCGGTGCTACATTTACTAGCCATTGCTTCAGCCGCTGAAGTGAAATTGAAGTTAGATGATTTCACACGCATCGGTAAACGCGTGCCGGTGCTGGCCGACTTGCGACCCAGTGGTCGTTTCTCGATGTCGGATCTGGTAGCGATCGGCGGAATACAGCCGCTGATGAGAACTTTACTGGATGCCGGCCTATTGCATGGTGAGTGTCTCACGGTAACGGGGGCGACCTTGGCTGAAAATCTTAAAGCCGTGGCGCCGTACCCGGGGGGGCAAGAAATCATTCGTCCCTTAACTCAGCCGATCAAAAAGAATAGCCATCTAGTCGTGATGTACGGCAATCTGGCACCTGAGGGCGCGGTGGCAAAAATTACCGGTAAGGAAGGTTTGAGTTTTAAGGGTAAAGCGCGGATATTTGATTCGGAAGAAGCCTCTTTACAGGGGATTTTATCGGGCAAGGTACGTGCGGGTGATGTGGTTGTTATTCGTTATGAGGGGCCCAAAGGTGGGCCTGGCATGCGTGAAATGTTAAGCCCTACGGGTGCCATTATGGGTCGGGGGCTGGGCAGTGAAGTGGCATTGATTACTGACGGACGATTTTCGGGTGGTAGTCATGGTTTTGTGGTGGGGCATATTTCTCCGGAGGCCGCGCTGGGAGGGCCGATAGCCTTGATAAAAGCCGGCGATGAGATCACGATTGACGCAGAGCGGCGAGAAATTAGCGTTAAGGTGAGCGTCATGGAACTGAATCGTCGTCGTAAGGCATGGAAGGCACCGCGACCTTATGCCACACGAGGGGCCTTGGCAAAATATTCAAAATCGGTTAGTAGTGCATCCTTAGGCGCGGTGACCGATCTCGAATAAAAAATGCGTTGCATTTAGGCTTGCAGTTCGGCTGTAATATGTGTCACGCTCGCAGCTTGAGTGATGAAGGGTGATTGCGCGTCCACAAGCGTGTTGATTCGGTAACAGATTAGGGGCAAGGTCAGTTAAGACTTATGTATAACTACGAAGAGCCGTCATTATTTTCCGGAAAGAGGGGCATTGCCTTTCTTGCGGTTATTTTCTTTCATCTAATTGTGGGTTATGGATTTTATACTGGCTTGGCCAGGCGAATTGTTCAGACCATTATTCCGCCGGTCGAAATCGCCCAAATTGACAAACCCAAGGATGTGGATAAGCCACCACCACCGCCCCCCAAATTAGAAGAAGTCAAACCCTACGTTCCACCTCCGGAGTTCGTGGATATTCAAGCCCCGCAAGTGGTGACTACCGCGATTACCGAGACTAGCCAAGTAAGAGCGCCTGCTCCGGTAATAGCGCCCCCGGCACCGCCCAAGGTGGCGGGCACCAGAATGACTGCCGACCCTAAACATCCCTTGCATATCGGGGAGGATTATTATCCGGACGCATCCAAGCGTGCGAATGAAGAGGGTCGATGCATCGTGCAGGTCACGGTGAGCGTTGATGGTCGCATTATCGACCAAAGTATTAAGCAAAGTTCGGGATTTCCGCGTTTAGACGAAGCCTGTATTAAAGGAGTCAAGGGTCAACGCATGAAGCCCGCGACCGAAGACGGTAAGCCGGTTCAGTCGACCGGCGATTTGCCCATTGTTTGGAAATTGAAGAACTAGGAATTGCAGCGTTTAAAATTGTAAAGTGTTGATCATTAATAAACTTGTCTACGAAGAGGAAGTCGGTCCATGGCAGAGACAGTAGTTGAAAATCCGTATGGTCTTGGTGCGCTTATCGCCCAAGGTGATCTTGTTGCCCGGACAACGCTGGTCATATTGCTGGTCATGTCTTTATTGACATGGTTCATTATGATCACCAAGTTTTTTGACCAAAGAAAATTGCGAATGCAAGCCGGTGATGCTGACAAGGGATTTTGGTCCTCCACGAGTCTTACCGATGCGGTGGGTAAGCTTAAAGGCGACTCGAATCCTTTTCGAGCGCTGGCCGAGACCGGCAAGCACGCTTTTGAGCATCATGAGGCGAATAAAGCTCGTTTGTCGGGTGCCATTGATACCAGTGAGTGGATTACCCAGTCGCTGCAACGTACGGTTGATGGCATTGGCCAGCGCATGCAGTCCGGGTTACCGGTACTGGCGTCCATCGGGTCTACGGCGCCATTCGTGGGTCTGTTTGGTACGGTATGGGGTATTTATCACGCCTTGATTGCTATCAGTTTGGCGGGATCAGCCTCGATCGATAAGGTCGCGGGCCCCGTGGGCGAGGCGCTGATTATGACGGCCATCGGTTTAGCGGTCGCGGTGCCGGCGGTGTTGGGTTATAACGTTCTTCTGCGTCGCAACAAAGCGGTCCAAGAGCGGGTGAGTAACTTCACACATGAATTGCACGCTTACTTAATCTCGGGTGCAAAGATGGGCCTTGGAATGGATGTTAAGTTGGCATCGTCCGCCAAACCTATTCCCGCTGCACGCTAGGAGTCAAGCGCCATGTCGCTGAATACGAGTGGAAAAAGCGAAGGCGAAGTGATGTCGGACATCAATGTCACGCCCCTAGTGGATGTGATGTTGGTGCTCCTCATTATCTTTATTATCACTGTTCCGGTGATCGTGGCGCAGGTGAAATTAGACCTTCCGAAGGCTACTAACTTACCCACTCAGACCAAGCCCGAGAACATTACGATCTCGGTTGATAAAACCGGCGACTTATACTGGAACACTAAGCGCTTAGCGGACCAAGATGCGCTGTATGCTGAGCTTCGTAAAATTGTGCGGCAAGATCCGCAGCCCGAAGTGCATATTCGCGGCGATGCGGCCTCTCGGTATATGTATGTCGGTCAGGTACTGGTGGCAGCGCAGAAGGTTGGCATCCGTAAGGTCGCGTTTCTGACTGAGCCCGATCACTTTGTTGCTGCGCGCTAGGAGTCAATCATGGCAATGAATGTAGGTGGGGGTGGAGAGGGCGAGTCATATTCAGATATTAATATGACTCCATTGATCGACATTATGTTGGTGTTGCTCATTATTTTCATTATCACCATACCGGTGATGACCCACGCGGTCAAAATAGATAATCCTTTACCGCCGCCACCGGGTACTCCGCCACCTCCGCCTCCCGAAGTCATTAATTTGGGAATTGATTTTGACGGGACCATTACTTGGAATGGTGCGGCTGTGGATCGGAAGACGCTACAAAGCTATATTGCTCAAGACGCGTTGAAAGACCCGCAGCCGGAAGCTCATATCTCCGTGGATAAATTTGCGAAGTATGAGACGGTCGCTCAGACTCTTGCGGATTTGCAAAGTAAGGGGTTAAAGAAAATTGGCTTCGTGAACAATAACTTGTTCTAAACAGGATTTAAGACTAATCGATACGGCGTGTTGGGCCCTTATAATCTTAGGGACTTACGCGCCGTTTGTTTTATGAAGATTCAAGCTTAACGAGGATAGATGATAATGAAACAATTCCTTAAATTCGGCGCCTGTGCTGCGGTGCTTTCAATGACCATGATTTCGGGGCAAGCCTTTGCAGACAAGGGCCAACAGATTAGCCGCTCCATCGGCACTGAAATGAGCGCCGCGCAAAAAGCCTTGAAAGAAAGTAAGTGGCAGGAAGCGATTCAGCACTTGGACACGGCGTCGGCTAAAGACGGATTGACCGCTTTTGATAAGAAAACCATCTATGATTTCAAAGGCTTCGCCTATACTCGGCTACAAAATTATAAGGCGGCGGAGCAGGCTTACGAGCAGGCCATGGCCACCGGATTATATACGGCCGAAGAGAGCTCGCGCACTGAACGAATGTTGTTCCGGATGTCAGTAAGCAATCAACAGTATGCCAAGGCGCTTGAGTATGGAAAAAAAGTTACTGAAAGTGGTGCTGCGAGCGCTGACGATTACGCTCTAATGGCCCAGACCTATTATCTAAGTAAAGAGTGTAAGAACACTGCGGTGTGGGCCGATAAGGCAGTGGCCGCCGCCCGTCGTGCGGGTGAGGCTCCCAAGGAAGGCCTGTTCCAGTTCAAGTTGCAATGCGCGTTTGATTCGAATGACACGCCTGGAACCATTTCGGCACTTGAGGACTTAGTGCGCCTGACGGGAAAGACTGATTACTGGAATAAGCTGTTGCGCTTTGATCTGCAAGACAAGTTGGACGACCATAACTTGTTGATGGTCTTCCGAGTAATGTACAACACCGGTTCCATGACCGAGGGTAGCTACTACATGGAAATGGCGCAGTTATTGGGCGATGCCGCGCTGCCGGGCGAAGCTCAGGCCGTAATCGAGAAAGGTAAGACCAGCAATGTGTTTAAAGACGCGGAGAAAGATCGTACTAATCGATTGCTAACGTCCACTACGACGCGTGCGGATACGGATCGTAAGGGATTGAAGCAATTAGAGGCTGAAGCTGCCAAAAGCGCGGCCGGCGAACTGAGCGTCAAACTCGGCGAAGTGTATTTCGGCTTCGGCGACTACCAGAATGCGGTGACGGTGATTACGGCTGGTTTGCAGAAGGGTCAGGTTAAGCATCTGGACGAAGCCTATGTGTATTTGGGATTGGCTCAGGTGCAATTAAAAAATAATGCCGACGCTAAGAAAGCGTTCGTGAAGCTCAAAGAGATTCCGAGCATGAATCCAAAGATCTTAAAGTTGTGGGAACTGTACGCCGATAAACTCGGTTAGGAGCGTTAAAAAATGAGCATTAAAGTCGGCGATAAAATGCCAGCGGGAACATTTACCCAGATGACCAAGGATGGCCCACAAAAGATCTCCACCGAACAATTGTTTGCGGGGAAGAAGGTGGTGTTGTTTTCGGTTCCGGGCGCGTTCACGCCTACCTGCGATGCCAAACATTTGCCTGGTTTTGTCGAATTGGCAGATAAATTTAAAGCTAAGGGCGTCGACACCATTGCTTGCACCGCAGTGAACGATGTGTTCGTGATGAATGCCTGGGGCAAACACGGTAATGTGGGTGACAAAGTACTCATGCTGGCCGATGGCAATGCGGAGTATGCAAAAGCTTTGGGACTCGAGCTTAATGCCAGTGGTTTTGGCATGGGTACGCGTGGGCAGCGATTCGCCTTGGTAGTCAAAGACGGTGTCGCCACGCAAGTCAATGTGGAAGCGGCTGCTGGCGAGTTTAAAGTCTCGGCAGCCGAGTACGTTCTAGCTCAACTATAGAGCAGGTTTATTGCTAAGCTTTAATCAGCCGCTCCAATTCGGGCACAATCTGGAATAAATCGCCGACCAATCCAAGGTCGGCGACCTCAAAAATCGGGGCTTCTGAGTCTTTGTTGATGGCGACAATAGTGCGCGCATCCTTAATCCCGGTAAGATGCTGAATCGCGCCGGAAATGCCAATCGCAATATAGACCTCGGGTGAAATAATTTTGCCCGTTTGGCCTACTTGCATTTCATTGGGTGCGTAACCTGCATCCACTGCGGCACGCGAAGCGCCCACGGCAGCACCGATTTTATCCGCGAGGGCGTACAGTAGTTTGAAATTATCCGCACTTCCCAAGGCGCGTCCGCCCGAGATCACCTTGGAGGCGGTTTGCAAATCCGGACGTTCGGTAGAGCCAGATTTTGCGCCAACATAACGGGTATGTGTCGGCAGTACGACATTGAGCGACTTGGATTCAATTGTGGCACTGCCTCCGGTGGGTGCGGCTTCGAAGGAGGCGACTCTTACGGTTGCCACCAATTTGCGAGTGGCGGATGCTTCAACAGTTATGATGGCATTACCCGCATATATAGGACGCCGAAACCGATACGGCGCTTCTACGGCCATCAGATCGCTCACCTGGGGTACCCCGAGCAGCGCCGCGACTCTCGGCATCAGGTCCTTACCAAAACTGGTGGTAGGGCCTAATATATGGGTGAAATCCGCCGCGATGGCCACAATTTGTGGCGCAAATATTGCCGCCAGCGGGTGAGCGTTCTCCGCGCGATCTACGCGTAGTACTGCTTTGACGCCAGACACCGAGGCAGCCTGAACCGCGACGATTGCCGTGTCCGCACCGAGCAGCAGCACCGTAATTTCCGCATCAGCGATCAACTTAGCGCAGGTGACGCACTTGGCGGTTGCCGGGTTTAGTGCCTTACCGTCATGTTCACCAATAATGAGAATCTTATTCATGCTATGAGACCTTTCTTTTTCAAGGCATCGACCAGTTCAGCCACGTCCTTAACCATGACGCCTTTCTGGCGTTGGGCGGGCGCCTCGGTTTTAAGCGTGGTCAGCAAAGCACCAGCACTTACCCCCAACGCATCGAAACTAGTGACATCCAGTGTTTTCTTCTTCGCTTTCATAATATCTGGCAGCTTGACGTAGCGTGGCTCGTTTAAGCGCAGGTCCACGGTTACCACAGCCGGAAGGTCGACTTCAATAGTTTCCAGCCCCGCATCTACCTCGCGCGTTACGCTGGCGACGTTTGAATTTAATTCCACTTTGGAGGCATAGGTGGCTTGCGGTCGGTCCCAAAGCGCCGCTAACATTTGACCGGTTTGGTTGGCATCATCGTCAATAGCTTGTTTGCCGAGAAATACTAGGTCTGGAGTTTCTTTTTTCACCAAAGCCAGAAAAATCTGCGCAGCCGTCAACGGTTCCACGGGTTGATCAGTCTGCACGAGAATGGCGCGATCCGCACCCATGGCTAGAGCCGTGCGCAATTGCTGTTGGGTGTCGAGAATGCCGATGCTCACCGCGATCACTTCAACCTGGGTACCGCGCTCCTTAATACGTAGCGCCTCCTCGAGGGCAATTTCATCAAAAGGATTGATACTCATTTTAACGCCGTCTAGCATGACGCCGCTGCCATCGGGTTTTACACGTACTCGCACGTTGTAATCCACGACGCGTTTGATACAAACCATGATTTTCTGCATTTCCACTCCTCAAACCTTGTGCAGCAGTTTATGGACTGGAACACAGCTTGTCCATCGCGCGCGCTACCGATAGACTGATTCTGATGAGTCGCTATCTTTTCAAGCGTTTTAGCGCTGCCATACCAACGCTTTTTATCATTATTACAGCGGCGTTTTTTTTAATCCATGCCGCTCCGGGCGGCCCCTTTGATCAAGAACAAAGCTTACCGCCAGAGATTGTAGCGAATCTTGATGCCACGTTTGGCCTGAATCAACCCTTAAGCGTGCAGTACGTTCGTTACATGGTTGCGCTGGCGCATGGTGATTTTGGACCGTCATTTAAATATAAGGATTATTCGGTCACCGAACTCATCGTACAAGGCCTACCGGTGACTCTCACGCTGGGTAGTATTGCCATGCTGGTGGCCCTAAGCTTTGGCGTGCTGATGGGTGTCTTTGCTGCGCTTCGACATAATACAGCGGCGGATCAAGTGACCATGCTATTGGCGGTAATCGGGATTGCTGTGCCAAGCTTTGTGTTGCTGCCGTTTATGGGACTGGTTTTTGGCATTTATCTGCACTGGTTGCCGGTTGCCGGCTGGGAAAGTGGTTCCATCACACACCTAATATTGCCGGTCATCGCTTTAGCATTACCGCCGATGAGCGCTATCGCGCGCTTGACCCGCGGCAGTATGTTGGAAATCCTGCGTACTCCGTATGTACGCACCGCGATCGCCAAGGGGTTACCTTGGCACCTTGTAATCTTTCGTCATGCACTCAAACCTGCCCTAGTACCGGTGGTTGGTTTTTTAGCGCCTGCGGTCGCCAGCATTTTAACCGGATCGTTGGTGGTAGAGTCGATTGCCGGACTGCCGGGAATTGGCCGCTACTTAGTACAAGGGGCGCTTAATCGCGACTACACCTTGGTGCTGGGTATGGTGATTCTATATTCAACTGTATTAATTCTAATGGGGCTGGTGGTTGATTTGCTGTACGCCTGGCTAGATCCGCGCGTGAGGCTTGGTTAAATGATTTTACGCGGTATAGGGGCAAACGCCGCGCGGCGCTTTCGCTCAAATATAGCCGCAAAGGTTGCCTTAGTCGTAATTATTAGTTTGGCCCTGCTGTCGATAGTCGGACCTTGGATTAATCCCAATCGATTTGATACTTTGGATTGGCCTAATGTGGCGGTCCCACCCACGTTTCAGCATGCGCATTGGTTCGGAACCGACCGGTTAGGGCGCGATCTGTTTGTACGCACCCTTGAGGGTACGCGTGCCTCATTGTTAATCGGATTATTTGCGAGTGCCATTAGCCTGATTATCGGTATTGCTTATGGTGCCGTGGCAGGTTATTTAGGCGGACGGATTGATAATTTGATGATGCGGATAGTTGAAATACTTAGCGGATTGCCATTGGTGTTCTTTGTGATTTTTGTCACCGTTATTTTTGGGCATAACCCCTATTGGTTGTTCGTGTCGATCGGGGCCGTGGGATGGTTAACCATGGCGCGAATTGTTCGCGGACAGACCTTAAGTCTTCGGCAAAAAGAATTTATTGAAGCGGCCATCGCCTCGGGCGCGAGTACCGGTCGCATTATCTACAAGCATGTGATCCCCAATCTCCTAGGTCCCGTCATCGTCTATGCGACTCTGATTATTCCACAAACCATTCTGTTTGAAAGTTTTTTGAGTTTTTTAGGCCTCGGGATACAGGAACCGCAGGCCAGTCTAGGAACCCTAATTTCCGAAGGTGCCGGTGAAATGGAAGCGGCGCCGTGGATATTGGTGCTACCTGGGTTTATTTTGGCAATGTTATTGTTGTCCTTAAATTTTATTGGCGATGGTCTGCGGGATGCGCTCGATGTTAAGGAGCGTTAGTACATGCAGCCCGTATTGAATATCAAACAACTCGACGTTAAATTCATGCACGCCACGGGCGTTGCGCATGCGGTTCGTCAGTTAACTTTGGATTTAGCCTCGGGAACGTGTTTAGGCGTGGTCGGAGAGTCAGGATCGGGCAAGACACAAGCGTTCATGGCGGTGATGGGATTACTTGACAAGAGTGCTTGGGTGCAAGGCCGCGTTGAGTTTGAAGGTCGCGAAATTTTAGGCGCCAGTCCCAAGACGTTAAATCAAATCCGTGGCTCGAAATTGACTATGGTATTTCAAGACCCGATGAGTTCCTTAACTCCGCACTTGACCATCGGTGCACAAATGGCCGAAGTTTTGGTCGTGCACCAGCACGATTCTTGGTGCAATGCCAAGCATGCAGCCTTGCAGATGTTAGATCGAGTGCGGGTTCCCGAGGCTGCGCGTAGGCTTACGAGTTACCCGCATGAGTTGTCGGGTGGAATGCGTCAGCGTGTAATGATCGGGATGAGTTTATTGTGCAATCCTTCATTGTTAATTGCCGATGAACCGACCACCGCATTGGATGTGACGGTCCAAGCCCAGATCATGGAACTATTGAAGGAAATGCGCGCTGAGCTGGGTTTAAGCTTAGTGCTCATCAGTCATGACTTGGCGGTCGTTTCGGGGTTGGCTGACAGAATTGCCGTGATGTACGCCGGGCGTATCGTAGAGCAGGCGAGTGGCAGCGATATTTTTCAACATGCGCAGCATCCCTACACGGTTGAACTATTGAAATGTACTCCGGATTTGGCAACACCTCGTCTTGATCGGTTACCCACGTTGCAAGGGTTTCCTCCGGATTTAACCCGAGAGTTGCGAGGTTGTGACTTCGCGCCGCGATGTTCACGGGTGAGCGAATTATGTCATACGGTACGACCCAAATTGAGGATCAAGCCAGTCGCGCGCGGCGGTGTGGACGCCGTGTCTGAAGTTCACGAAGTGGCCTGTCATAACCCGTATGAGACCTAAGTTGATCCTCGACCCCTTGTTGCAGGTCAAAAATTTGAGCGTCCAGTTCGATGCATTCACCGCAGTCGATCATGTGAGCTTTGCTTTAAACGCAGGTGAGACGCTCGGGCTGGTGGGTGAATCCGGTTCGGGAAAATCCACCCTGGCGCGCGCGATCTTGCATTTAGTGCCGGCAACTGGAGCAGTATTGTGGAAGGGGGAGAACCTGTTGGCGTGTAGCGGTAAGACACTGCGTCACTTACGCCGTGACCTACAAATAATTTTCCAGTCTCCGCTCGCCAGTTTAAACCCGCGTATGCAGGTGGGTGACCTTTTAGCGGAACCGTTACATATTTTTGAACCGACTCTCTCTCAAAAGCAACGGCAACGACGTATCGAAGAAATGTTAGACCGAGTCGGACTGCATGCCAATATGCTGACCCAATATGCTCATGAATTTAGCGGCGGACAATGCCAACGAATTGGCGTCGCCCGCGCCATGATGCTACGGCCGCAATTATTGGTTTGCGATGAACCGGTTAGTTCCTTGGATGTCTCCATACAGGGTCAGATTGTGAATCTGCTCCTGGATTTACAGGCAGAATTTGGCACGGCGATGTTATTTATTAGTCACAATATGAGCATCGTGCGTCATATTAGTGATCGAGTACTGGTGATGTATCGAGGTCAATTGGTTGAAACTGCCTCTTGCGACACCTTATTTACTGCCCCCCTGCATCCGTATACCCAGGCGCTTTTGGCGGCAGTGCCCGTGATCGGCGCGACAGCCGGTAGGCCATCGGCTATGCTCTAGCATATGAATTCAAAATCAATAAAAACTAGTACCGGCCTTGCGCATGTGCGCTATGAAATTCGCGGCAAATTGGCGCGACGTGCAGAAGCCATGGAGCGTATGGGCCACGACATCATTTCACTCAACATTGGCAACCCATACGCTTTTGGTTTTCGCACACCAGAGACTATGCGTCTGGCCATGATTGAAAATCTCCGCAACAGCGAAGGTTATGTACATCAAAAAGGCATTTTTCCGGCCCGTGAGGCGGTAGCCATGCAGCAGCAGGAGCGTGGTGTACGCGGCGTCACTGCCGAGAATGTCTTTATGGGTAATGGCGTGAGCGAGTTAATTGACTTGACTTTGCGGGCGCTGCTTAATTCGGGTGATGAAGTCTTAGTGCCGAGTCCGGATTATCCGCTGTGGACGGCTGCGGTGAACCTTAACGCGGGTCGTGCAGTACATTACCCGTGTCGCAGCGAGCACGGATTTGTGCCGGACCCTGCTGAGCTTGAGACCCTAATAACCCCGCGTACGCGTGCTTTGGTGATTGTAAATCCTAACAATCCGACCGGCGCGGTATATCCGCGTGCGACTTTGGAGGCTTTGGCAGCGCTTGCTGAAAAACATCACTTGGTGGTTTTCTCGGATGAGATCTATGACCAGATTCTGTATGAGGACGCTGAGTTTGTACCGATGGCCACCCTGGTACATGCGACTCTGTGTTGCACTCTGAGTGGCCTTTCTAAGGTATATCGTGCCTGCGGCTATCGAGTCGGGTGGGCGGCGTTTTCGGGTGACATCGAAAATGCAACTGAGTACATGGCTGCGTTAGAGCTATTGAGTTCGTTGCGCTTGTGCAGCAATGTGCCGGGACAATGGGCCGTACAGACGGCGCTTGGAGGATTTCAAAGCATTCGTGAATTGACTCGCCCCGGTGGACGATTATTTGAATCCCGGCAAGCGATCTTAAGCGGAGTTAAGCGTAGCCGTTATTTGAGATTGGCACGTCCCATGGGTGCCCTGTATTCATTTGTAGAAGTACGCAAAGAGGTCATTGAGGATTTCGATGATCAAATTTTTGCGCTGAGTCTTCTAGAGAATAAGCAGATATTAGTAGCACCCGGTGTGAGTTTTAACGTGTCTTACAACAATTTTTTTCGTATTACTAATTTGCCAGAACCTGAAGTAATTGCCACAGTGTTCAACCGTATTGAGGAGTTGTTGGATTCACGCGCGTTTTAATCCGGAACTTTTAGCGACTTTAAGTTCAGGTTGCACGCTGCTTGCGCCGAATACCGAACTTGCTGCGGTGATCACGGATGCCGTTGAGCGCATGCATTGTGATTCGGGTCACGAGCTGTGGCCAACCCCTAAGGTACGTGAATTTAGCAGTTGGCTGCGCGAGCGGCATGCGCACGGCTACCTGGAATCGAACCAGCCACGCTGTCTCGTTGAGCTTGAGGAGCGAGAATTATGGCGTTCCGTAGTCCTCGAGAGTTCTCAAGGGTTCGATTTATTGGAGCCACAGGGTGCAGCGCGGGCTGCACAACGTGCTTACCGCGCCCTCTACGAGTACGCAATTCCGCTGCCAGCTGTTGCTGAATACGCGACTGATGAGTCGCAATGTCTGTTGGAATGGATAATGGCATTCGAGCGACGTTGTAGCGCCCTCGGCTGTATGACTGTCGGTCAATTGTTGGGTGAGGAGCCGCGCGAGATTACATCCATTGCCTGGATTGAAAGCCCGCAATGGCGACCCGTGGCGCGTCGCTGGTTACAGGCTCACGCACAGCAGATTCTGACTCCGCAAGCATCACCCGCTAGCAGAATTTGCAATCTGCATGCGTCATCAGGTGCCGTAGAATTTGCGGCAGTCGCCGATTGGGCGCGGCTAAATTTACTTGAGCAAAAAGATTTTCGCGCATGGATTTGTATTCCTGATCTAAATACTTGTCGGAGTGATGTCGTTGACGCTTTTGATGCGGCCTTAGTGCCGCAGCGCTATGCCTTAGGCTCGGAAATTGGAACTATCCCGTATGCGTTAGCAGGCGGTACACCGCTTGCCGAATATGCGTCGGTACGCTGTGCATTAGATGCGCTGATCGCAAGCTTTGATCGGGTGCCCTTCGAGCGATTCAGTGCGCTTCTACTAGCTTCGGAGTTCCAGGCATCGACCTTGGATAGAAGTAGTGCAACCCGTTTAGACTTAAAGTTACGGCGCCGAGCACCCAGCGAAGCGACCCTTAAAGTTTGGTTGGAGTTATCCCAACGACTCGTACAAATGGAAGAATTGCGACCTGTGGGTGCCCTTGCTCGACTGGAAAATCTTTGGAATAGCCTCAACGAGTTGCAGGGCGCTCAACTATTGAGTCGTTGGATCCCGGTCTGGGGCAAAGCGTTTGAGGCTGGGCCGTGGGCACTGCGTGCGCGTTGGTCGAGTATCGAGTATCAAGCGGCGGAACGCTTGCGCGATTTAATGAATTCATTGGCCGTCTCTGATCAGCTGCTAGGGACCCATACGTTTAAGTCCGCTGCGCAATTATTAATTAGAGCTGCACAGGACACGGCTTTTCAACCGCAAACGGGCGTCCCTGCGGTGTGGATTACCCAGCAAACCCACGACCCCTGGTTAAATTATGACGGACTTTGGGTGACTGGACGCGATGAGCAACGCTGGCCGGCGGCGGTTGATCCGATTGCATTGATTCCCGTGGCATTGCAAAAACGCTATGGAGTCGTTGCTGCGGACGCGCAAGCACAAATGAGAGCGGCTCTTGATCTGCAGAAACGCTGGGCTTTGCGCGCAGTTGAAAATGTATTCAGTTTTTCCGATTCAAGCGGCAACTCCAATCGCCCTAGTCGATTACTGACGACGGAACCGGTGCATGTGGAAGCTATTGCGCAACCTCATTGGCATTTTGCACGCCGCAACTTAGTAGAGTTTGAGCGACTAGTTGACGATCGCGGACCGGCGTTTACCGCTCACGAGCGCACCCGGGGAGTCGCCACTTTAAAAGCGCAGTCGCGTTGTGCCTTTCGAGGTTTCGCGGAAACACGCCTCGGAACTGAGGCAATTGACAAACCAGTCCCGGGGTTTAACGATCGGGAACGGGGTGATTTAATCCACTATGCGCTACAACAATTGTGGGCTGGACTCCATGACTATGCAGCACTTTGCGCCTTAACTGTCGAGGCACAGGCTGAACTCATAGTAGCCAGTATCACGCGCGCGCTTCAGCAACAATGCCTCAAACGTGATCCGGGCATCCGCTGGCAAAAGCGCGAAGCTGTGCGCATGGCGGCGGTACTGCATAAATGGTTGGCCGTCGAAGTTAAGCGCGAGCCCTTTAAGGTGGAGCGACTGGAATATGCCAGCCAGTGGGTCACCGCGGCCGGTCCAAAATTTGAAGTGCGCATAGATCGTATCGATCAGCTCCTAGTCGGAGGCCGCGTCTTAATCGATTACAAAAGCGGTATGGCCTCGGCCGATTGGCGAGGCGATCGACCCGACAATCCACAATTACCTCTGTATGCGCTACTACAGCCCCAAGAATTGGTGGCAGTGGCTTACGCCCGAGTGAATGCCTCTGAGTGTACCTTTGTCGCTGAGAGTGAACGAGCCGGGATCTTTGGGCCTCGCAGTCAGCGTAGTGCCCTCGAAGGCCACGCAGATTTGGCAGCTCTGGTCGGCGTTTGGAGCACGCGCCTTGAAAAATTGGCGCAAGAGTTTTCTGCGGGGAATGCCATGGTTGCGCCTACCTTAACTGCCTGTCAGTCCTGTCATTTGCAGGGTTTTTGTCGGGTGTTGGGTGTTCATGAGCGCGATGACGATGACTGAGTCAAAGGTGCCCGATGACCGCCTTGCACGCCATCGAGCCGTGATGAGCCCGCATTCGGTGTTGGTGCAAGCACCCGCAGGCTCTGGGAAAACCACATTACTGACGCAGCGTTATTTACGTCTGTTAGCGAATGTAGCAGCTCCCGAAAATATTCTGGCGCTCACCTTCACACGGCGTGCGGCCGCTGAGATGCGCGAGCGTGTGTTACAAGCGTTGCACTCTGCTACCCAAGATCAATGTCCCCCGGATTTGAATATCGAGACCTGGCAACTGGCGGTTGCCGCCCAGCAGCATTTATCCTCACAGGAAATTGAGGTTGAGCGCTATCCGGCACGTCTACGCATAGAGACCATTGATGCATTTAATGCCTGGTTAGCTAAACAGCTTCCCATTACGGCTGGGGTCGGGGCTGGTCTGCAATTGATTCAAGATGCAAAGACGCTTTATCAGGAAGCGGCCCGTCGTGCCTTAGGATATGAGGGTTTGGATCGCTATGGGGGTGCCATCGACCGTGTACTTGAGTTGGATGATCAGCGCTGGCAGAAACTTGTGAACTTGATTGCGACTCTGTTGCCGAGCCGTGAGCGCTGGTTACCACTCCTGGTGGGGTCCCTGCACGCCGCCACAAGCCTTAGTGATACTCAGTTAACCAAGCTCAGACAGCAATTCGATGAGGATTTAGCGATAGTAATAACTCGTGTATTAGCCAGCACCTTTGACCTACTGGGTGAGAAGATCGCAGTCATTTCACAATTAATACAGGGAGCGGCGTTGCGCCTAGGCGAGGAGCGCGTTGATTTGCTGGCATGGCGCGAGACCCCCGGCACGTTGCGCCTGGATATTACGGATATCGAGCGTTGGCGTTCCCTCGCGAATTTTTTCCTGACGGCTAAAGGCGAGTACCGTAAGCGATTGAGTGTGCACGAGGGGTTTCCCCCAGGCTGCGCCGATAAGGCGGTGGCGTTAGACCTCTTGAGCGAGCTTGAGCGGGATGCGCAGATATTACCGGCATTCGTCGAACTGCGTGATTTACCTAATCCAACTTATAGCGACGATCAATGGGCGCGGGTACGCGATGTGGCTCAAGTATTGGTATTCGCCGCGGCGCAATTGACTGCGGTGTTTCGTGAGTCGAGCGGGGTTGATTTTCCAGCGGTTGCCATGGCCGCGCAGAACGCGTTGGGGACCGTTGAGTTACCCAGTGACCTCGCACTGCGCCTGGATTATCGGCTCCAGCATATCTTAGTAGATGAGTTTCAAGATACGTCCGGCGGTCAGCTTGATTTGCTAAAGCTTCTCACAATTGGCTGGCAGCGCGGTGATGGGCGTACTTTGTTCTGCGTTGGCGACCCTATGCAGTCAATCTATGGTTTTAGACAGGCTGAGGTTCGTGCCTTTCTGGAATTGGCGGAGGAGGGCATCGGTGAAATACGCTTTGAGGTCGAGCGCCTGACCAGTAATTTCAGGTCCGATAGATCGGTCGTTGAATGGATTAATACTTGTTTCGCCAGAGTTTTGCCACGAGTTGACAATCGGGAGCGGGGTGCCATCGCCTTTCGACTTAGCGAGTCGCAAGCGGTACGTTCTGGGTCAGGGGTGACGCTGATGGGTTATGCCACACGGCGCGATGAAGCGCGGGCAATTGCGGAAATGGTCGTCGAGAATACCCGTAACGCACCTCAGCAGCGAATCGCAATATTGGTGCGGGCCAAAGCGCACGCCCGCGAGATAGCGCGTGCACTGCGTGGCCTTCAAGTGATTTTCCACGCAGTTGACATTGAGCCTTTAGAAGATCGGGCATTGGTGCGCGATCTGATTATGCTCACGCGTGCACTGCTACATTGGGGCGATAGAACCGCTTGGTTTGCGCTGTTACGCTCCCCAATGGTGGGTTTGGAGTTGCAAGACTTGCTTAAAATCGCCCATGCCACTCCGACAATTCGGGAGAGTCTGGCGGACGAGCCAACGCAAAATACTCTTAGTAAGTCCGGTAGAGTGCGTTGTCAGTCTTTAAATCAGCTCCTAGACACCGCCTATCGTGTGCGCAATCAACAATCACTGACACGCTGGGTAGAAAACATTTGGCTGAATTTGGGCGGGGCCAATACCGCGGTGGACCTTGACGATCTGTTGCATGTGCAAGCCTTATTCGTGCGTTTGCGGGATCTTGAGACACGTGGTTTGCCAGACGCGGCCGATACGGCTTCAAGTTTCGAGGGTTTGTACGCACAAAATACTGGCCATGCATTGGTTGAAATCATGACCGTGCACAAGGCTAAGGGCTTAGAGTTTGACATGGTGATTCTACCCAGCTTAGATCGGCATATTCCGCGCCATCGAGACCACTTGTTGCTAGCACATCAATTTGCGCGCGATGGCCGCGAGGGAATGGTGATGGCGGCGCATGCCGCAGTGGGTACGGATCAAGATTCTTTATTTGAATTTCTGCGACGCAGGTCGATGGATGAAGCGAGTTTAGAGGCCCAACGACTATTGTATGTTGCGTGTACCCGTGCAAAGTCGCGCTTGGTTTTGACCGCCCAGGTGACGCTCAGCGAAAAGCCCGCAGGCTTTAAGCCTAGGAGCGGGAGTTTGTTGTCGGTGCTCTGGCCTTATTACAGCGCCGAGTTTTCTCCTTCTACAATAAAGGATCGTGAGGCTCCTATAGCGCCCCGCGCAGGTGCTTTATACCGTCTACCCGAGGGCTGGCGAACCCAGTTTGCGGTTGCTGCCAGTAGTACCGAGGTGCTGCTGGCGAGCAACAAATTAGGGGCCGATGCCCTGATTTTTGACTGGGCCAGCGAGACCGCACGACGGGTGGGAACGCTGATACATAGTGAGCTCCAGGTCCTGCAACTTGACGCTTGCGACGCAACCTGGGTTCGGGAGCGTGAGTCCCGTTATCAACGTTGGCTAAGCGCCGAAGGGGTGCCGGCCAAGCGCTTGAAGGACGCGAGTGATCGAGTGAGTGCGGCCTTGATTTCAGTATTAGGGGATGAACGTGGACGCTGGATATTACAAGACCATCGGAACTCGGTGCGCGAGTACGCGCTTTCAGCATTTTGGCAGGGTGAAGTAGTACGAGTCATTTTTGATCGGAGCTTTATTGATCGTGGTGTTAGGTGGGTAATCGATTACAAGACCAGCCAGCATACGGGGGGCGGGCAAGCGGAATTTCTAGATCGCGAAGTCGAGCGCTATCGCGCTCAGATGCAACGCTATGCCGCATTAGCGCGCAAGATGGGTCCAGAGCCGGTGCGTGTCGGATTGTACTTTCCCTTGCTGCGCGGCTGGCGCGAATGGGCGCCTTAAAAAGTAAACTCCACGTCCACCGGCACTCGCCCGTTCGCGTCGCGCCCGCGCATCTGCGCCAGACGTTGAATTTCTTCTTGTAGAGCGGGGGGCGCGTCGTTACGTGCTTTCATAGTACCTGTGAGAGTGGCCATGTGTTCCGTCATTGCGAGTTTCACGGAGGCTATGGTTTCAACGGGTCCACCCAAATCAGTGAGCGAAGCATTGATAGCAGCGCTCGCCTCGGAGGTGTCTGAGCTACTGGGAAAATGTAAATTATAATCGCCCAGAGAAGTGCCATTGGCAATTTGTGCAGAAGCGATTTGCTCAACCTTAATATCACCCGACACGCGAGTTATAGTGGTAAAAGTACCGGCAATGGGGTTTAGGTGAATATCCGCTTGTCCAATCCAACCGGCGGGTACCCCAAAATCATGGAGATCTTCAATAGGGCCGCTTCCCACCAAATCGTGAATCTCAAAATTCGTCTTATCCAGCACGATATTGCCATCGATCTGCACGCCTGATTTAACCCAATGTAGATCGGCGACTATCTTGAAGTGTAATAGCCCACTAGGATGCAGCACCCATTCCAGTGACCCGGTATCGTGCCCTTCGACACGTAATTTTTCGGCCGAGCCGTGCCACAGAGTGCCGGATAAATCCTCCAGCTTTACGGCATCCGGCAGAAAATGACCCAGCATAGAAGCGGGTAATACCCACAAGGTTACCGCCGCCGCCACGGCAAGCCCCATGAGTATGAATGCCCTGTACGAGTGGGGCGATTGACTAATGCGGTTGGGCGAATGTGACACTGGCATTCACGACTCCGGGCTTGGCTGTCCGATCTATCGTGACTGATTCGATCATCAATCCGTGCTGCTGCTCTAAGGTGGCAAGCCATGCCATTAAAGTATCGAATACGGCCGCTTCCAATTGGACGCGAACGCCAGCGGTGCCACTCGGTCCGGTACCGCGTAAGGCGTTGCCTAAGCCTGCCTCACGAGCGACTCGATCCACGAGCACCATGGGCGGCTCACCGGTATCCACGGGAAGTTGGGTGCTTCCCGTTAAAATGCTTTGCTGATTGGCGCGCATCCACTCAAGATCGGCATGCTTTGTTTCAACTTTTTTGGTAGCCGCAGAAACAGCCGACTGCACCGGCAATAAAATGGCGCCGAATAGAATGAGGACGGCCAGTGCTGCGCCACCGATCGCGACCACACGTTGTTCACGCGCAGTTAAGTTTTCATACCACTGACGTAATCTATTCATCGTGTAACTCCCTTGTTGTGGAGCTGTACATGCGCTTCGACGCCATTGGCGATGGGCGTAGAGGATTGGATTTCGGTTTGTATCCCCTGGCTTGCGACGGCTTGACTCAATTTAGACAGCGCATCAAGACTGGGCGCGGACATTTTCATATCCAGCGTGCTCTCTCTAAAACTCAAGGACTCAATGCTGGTATTTGGCGTGTTCGCTAAGGATGCGCTTAAGGCTTGCATGGTATGTAAAAAAACTTGTGGGCCGATTCCTGTTTTACGAATACGATCCAGTCGCGTTTGCATTTGGTGGCGAGCATCCAACATTTTCTCGCCCGGCATTGCAGCGTTAAATACTTGAAAAATTTCCCCGTCCAACACGCTCGCTTGGCGCTGCGCCTTGCGAATTTGCAATCCTTGGGTGAGCAAATGAGCGACCAACAGCCCCACACCTAAATACGCCGCAACACGCCATCGCTGCCAACGCGCACTGTAATCGGTAGATCTTGCAAACTCACCTTGGAGCAGATTTACCGCCTCCGAGCGATGTTGTTCACGCCCCAACCATGGTAACGGTCCATCCGCTAGGAGCTGAATTTTAAGCGACTCAAATTGGTCGCTGAGATTTTCGAACTCTGCTTTGATCGTGACCCAATCCTCACGCGTTACATATAAAATAATATTTTCTAAGGGTTTTTGCTCGGCACTGACTTCGACATGATGCGGGTCTGCAATCACGCCGGCCAGAATCAATGCATCGGCTAGCGGGGTCAATTCCACGGAAAACGGCAATGAGCCGGGTCGGCGCACGCCCAACCTACCGCCTTCAAACCACAACACAGTAGCCCCTGGATTATCGGGCATCAGAGCAAGGTCGACATACAGCGCGTTAGGTTCAATGCCTGCGCTTTTAAGCGTGCTCATCCAAGCCTGCATTACCTGACGCGAAACTACCGCAACCGGGGTTCCGCCTGTTTCGCGCCGCCGACCCAGCGCGAAATAAAGATGATCAACGTCTTCGGTGAGCTGCTCCTCTAGGGCAAATGGCACCGCGCGGGCAAGCTTGGTGCCGTTGCCGGGGGGAAGTTCCGGCTCCGCCATCAGCACTTCCGACGCGGGCACCAAAATCACCACTTTAGCGTTACGCGCCACCGCCGCCGCGAGGCTCAAAGGCCCCCGTTGACGCGGGTTGCCAGCGCCTCCGAATTCATCGAGCGAGAGCCATTCGTAATCCGCATTCGCATGCGCGTGCGGGAGTCGTAAAAAGAGGGTGTTAGGCATAGTTTTAAATGGTTCCAAAACTGCGTAGCAATGGCGTAATTTTGCCACCAGTGCCGCGCTGCAAAAGACTGTACAAGGTGAATTGGGTGGTGCCAAGTGTTACATGCGTGGTTAAGCGAAAAAAATCACTACTCTCGATAATTTGACCCTGAATCTGCGCGAAATCAGCCGGTGACATCATATTCTTCAGCGTTTTAATGTCGGGGAAGCAACCGGCTTTTCGATTTGCCGTAAGGACCTTCGGACTAGTAGAAAAATTACCGTGTAAATCTTTGGTCAAACTTTCAAGTACATATACGGGCGCCGTACAAACATTGAGCTTAGTCGAGATCGGTAAAGCCGTGACATAGGGCGCGATTTTTCGGTAGCGTTCGAGGCCAAAGCCCGGCAGGTTCATCAATTCCGTAGGGCTTAGCATCGGAAAATTCGCCGTCAAATAGGGCGGATCCAGTGCGGTGTAGACGCTGTCCTCGGCGCCGTCCGGACCACCGGGCAGGCTATCGGGGTCGATCCAGTCACGAGCCATTTGCGCCCACTTAGTCTCAAGCCCGAGAGATACCAATAATTGTTCAAATTGTGCCAAGGGTACGGGATCCGGTTCAAACTTTTGCGTGGTGGCGTTACGCACCATTCGTCCCAAATTATTTAAATTAAAGCGGCCCTGTAAATCTTCCAGAGTACCTTCAACCGTGCCGATCGGTTCGCCCTCGGCGTCATTCGGTGGCGTAATAGGAAAGGGCGGTATGGGCTGGGCCCACGCATCCGCCAGAGTGACCTGGGCACCCTGCTTACCTCCTTGCTGTACGCTTTGCATCAGTCCATCGGCCGCCAACGCTTCCGCACCCAGACTAAAATGCAAGGCCTGCTCAGCCCCCAGAATACCGATGGTTCGTTGCCGCTCAAGATAGCCGTCAAAGGTAATCTTGGTCGCAAGAATGGTCGCGAGCGCCACCAATACTAAGGCGATAATCAGCGCGACCCCGCGTTGACGCGGCTGGCCCTGCAATCGCTGGCTCTGCGGGCGCTGGCGAATCATCCTGCCACCTCAATGAGCCTACGCACCTTACCCCAGTCTTTGAATTCCACCACAATCTCGACCGCGACCGGACGAGTCCAGAAACTGACCGTTGGGGCTAAAGAAGCCGGTGGCCATTGGTTGCTCCACACTTGATTGTTGTCCAGAAAACGCAGCTGCACGCTTTTAACCTTGGTCAATAAGTCCTGTACTACGGGCTTCGTGCCGGTGGTCGCATCTAATGCGTTTTGATAGCTACGCTTTAATACCTCGTCAACCAATTGGTAGGACACCCGCTGCAGGGTGCTGCGCTGTTGTCCGGCAGTGTTCGACCAGCCGGCGCGAGTCAAATCGATCAGTGATACCGTGGACGAGTTCAAGCCGATAGTGCTACTATCGGCACCACTCTCGCTCGCCCTTAAGGCGGGCAGGGTAGGGGTCGCTGTAAGTCCTAAAGGGTCACGCACGGGTCGCGGTACCAATTGTGAGAAATCTTGTACTAGCATGCGTAAACCGAATTCGATTTCACGAGTACGCATCAATGATTCTCCGGTACGCTCGGCCGAAATACGCGCTGCACGATAGGTGCCGTAGCCGAGCGCCGACATGATGCTTAAAATCAGCAACGCGACCAATATTTCGATGAGCGTAAAACCACGCATGGCCCGCATCTGCGATTGTGCGGCTCTGTCTGCACAAGGTGGTTTCGTCACTAGCCTCCGCCTCCATTTTTGGGAACTACCCCACCGGGTATGGGAACACCCCCCGAGGCTCCCGGGCCGCCTGGGGGTCCCGCCCCTTGCGCAGTAATGGCAGCCCAATCACCAATGGCCGGATTATTAGAGCTACCCGCAGGCATCAAAGCGGACCCTAGAAAAGTACTGGACTCCGCCATTGGGTTGCCCGTGGTCTTAGCGTCGCCCGCCCAAACGCGCACCACCACACGGCGCATCGAGGCATTGCTAGTATCGAAATAACGCGTGTCGTAGTGCCAGTGGCGATTGGCGTATTCCAGTTCGGCCGCATCGGCATACAAGCCAGATTGCTTGAGACTCAAGCGTACTTCGACTAAGCGATTAAGCGCAATCCACTGCGCAAGGGCCTTATCTCGCAAATAGCCGCTGGAGCGCGCGGAGCTACTGACGGTTATCATTAACGCGGTAAGGCCTAACGCCACAATTACCAACGCGACTAAGACCTCCACCAAAGTAAAGCCGCGAATAGAAATTATCCGAGCGCTTTGTTTCATGGGTTCTTCCCTGCCGATCTTGGCTCGCTATGTGAGGAGTTCTCGCGTGCAATTTTCCCGAGAGCGTCGCCGGTAACACTGGTTTGTGTTTGTGTGGCATCGCGTTGCAAAATCAATCGAAATGGTGTTCCTTCACCGCTCGCGGCCACGGCAATTTGCGGAGGCGTGGGCTGATCACTAGCGAAAGTTTTATCGGCATGTTTAAGCACCACTGTGTGGGCGTCTAGCTGTAGTTGAAAACTAAGTCCTGCGGGCAAATCGCGATGTCGAAACTGGGATTCGTGGTCCATCGCAAACCACCGATCGCGCCTTGTTTCATATTCCAGAAATTCGTATGAGGTGGGTGCCAACCTTAAACCAAAATCGCGGCCTTCGAGTAACGCACGCTCATGTAACAAACTTAGTAACCCTTCGATCCGCCGACTTTCATCGTCCAACTGAGTGTCGCGGCCCGCAACGTTAATCGAAAGCACAGCGAAAGAAATAACGATGGCGATGATGACCACCACCACCAAAATTTCGACCAGGGTGAAGCCCTTGCTGCGCATCAGAGCAATTGTCGACCTCGCGGTCGAGTTATTTTTGATCGAGAGTTGCCGTAGAGATATCCGCGTCGTAACCCTCACCACCCGGCTTTCCGTCGCGTCCGAAGGATACAATCTCGTAGTCTCGACCGTCTGCACCCGGACTGACATATTGGTAGGGTTTGTTCCACGGGTCTTTCGGTAGTGCGGGAAGATACCCGCCAGATCGATAATTGGTGATGGTGGGATCGACAGGCTGTTTAACTAAGGCCAGCAATCCTTGCTCGGTGGTGGGATATTTAAAGTTATCTAAGCGGTACAAATCCAATGCGGTTTGGATCGCGCGGACATCACTTTGAGCGCGCGTAACCCGTGCCTTATCGACATTCTCTAGAATTTTAGGTACGACAAGCGCCCCTAGCACTGCCAGAATCACCACCACGACCATGATTTCGATTAGAGTAAAACCATATTGACGTTTGCGCATAATAACCTCGGTTGACCTTATGAATGATACCAAAATAGCGCGTCTAGCGCCGATTACTACAGCCCTACAATGGGACCGCGGTCGTGGCATTTGGTTGATCGGTTTATTGCTCTTCTTGCATTTAGTGTTGGGTATGGGCGACAGTATCACGGCATTGTTGCGCTATGACCGGGGCGCTATCGCGGCTGGTGGATGGTGGCGTCTTTTGACGGCACATGTCGTGCATTTAGACCTACATCACCTGATTCTCAATGAATTGGGGCTGGTCTTGATCTGGAGTCTTTTTGCGACGGATTTTAACGTAGTGGAGTGGTGCGTCGTGGTGCTCTTGAGCGCGTTAGCCATTAGTTCAGGTTTGTGGTGGGGTAGCCCCCATGTCAATTGGTATGTGGGTGCTTCAGGGGTGTTGCATGCGGTGATGGCGGCGGGGGCTGCACGGCATTGGCTAATGGGTCAATGGGATCGGTGGATTTTGCTGATCGGCCTTGCAGTGAAATTGATTTATGAGCGCGGATTTTCGCAACCCGCACCGATGATTGTTATAGATGCTCATTTATATGGTGTGCTGGCAGGATTCGTGATAGGTGTCGCCCTGACCTTGAGGACGGCTATAATCCGTGAGCGCTCAGTTTAGGAATTAAAGGAATTTTATGTCGCTTGCGATGGTGTTTCCGGGACAGGGTTCGCAAAGTTTGGGCATGATGAGCAAGCTAAGCGAAGTGGCACCTGAGATTCAGGCGACCTTTGCAGAGGCTTCGGAGGTCCTAGGGTATGATTTGTGGAAAATTTGCCAAGAAGGTCCCAACGAGTCTTTGAATGCCACCGAATGTACCCAACCTGCGATGTTGGCGGCGGGTGTGGCGACCTTCCGGCTGTGGCGCGCGCGCGGTGGCGCAAATCCCACAATGATGGCCGGCCATAGTTTGGGCGAGTTCTCGGCGCTGGTCGCCGCTGGTCGATTGGATTTTAAAACGGCTGTTGGGTTGGTGAAATTTCGTGCCGAATCGATGCAAACGGCAGTCCCACAAGGATTGGGCGCCATGGCGGCGATTCTCGGTTTAGAAGATACTGATATAGAGAGCGCCTGTGAACAAGCCGCTCAAGGCGAAATTGTGGAAGCCGTCAATTTCAACTCGCCAGGCCAGGTGGTGATTGCTGGACATGCCACCGCCGTGACACGGGCGATTGAAATTGCGACAGCTAAGGGCGCGAAGCGCGCCTTGCTGTTGCCGGTAAGCGTGCCCTCCCATAGCTCCCTGATGCGGCCCGCTGCGCTTCGTCTGAGTGAACGACTTGCCATGACTCCAATAGCGGCAAGGCCGTCGTTTCAGGTGTCACTCTATGGGGTTGACATCAAAGTCCATGCAAGCAGTGACGACATTCGGGCCGGATTGGTAAAACAATTGCACACACCGGTGTATTGGGCCGCGACCGTGCGCACTATGATTGCGGCGGGTGCCACCGAAATTATTGAGTGTGGACCCGGCAAGGTATTGACCGGATTGAATCGACGCGTTGATAAAAATCGCGGATTGAAAATGCTGGCGCTGGAAGATCCACAATGTTTGGAAGATGCATTAAATACGGTGAAACAATGACCAAGAGTGACATGCTTAAGGGCGAAATTGCATTGGTCACGGGTGCATCCAGAGGAATCGGAGCGGCAATCGCGAGCACTCTTAGCGGTCACGGGGCTAGGGTTATCGGTACAGCAACCAGTCTTGAGGGAGCAGCAAAAATCAACGCCGTGCTGGTAGCTGAAGGAGGGCGCGGAGCGGTGCTTGACGTGACCCAGCAGGATTCTATTGATACCTTAGTCAAGGACATCGAATCCAAAGAAGGACCGATTAGTATTTTGTGTAATAACGCGGGTATTACCCGTGACACTTTGTTATTGCGCATGAAACAGGACGATTGGGATGTGGTTTTACAGACCAATTTGGCTTCAGTGTTCAGACTTTCTAAAGCGGTATTGCGCGGCATGATGAAGGCCCGTAAGGGACGCATTGTCAGTATCGCGTCCATTGTTGGATTGACTGGCAATCCCGGTCAGGCGAATTATGCTGCGGCGAAGGCCGGTATGATTGCGTTTACCAAGTCACTGGCACGGGAGGTGGGTTCACGGGGTATAACCGCCAATGTGGTGGCGCCGGGATTTATTGACACGGATATGACCCGCGCGCTGAATGACGCGCAACGGTCAGCATTGATGGGCCAGATCCCTCTAGCGCGTCTCGGGCAGCCGGATGACATCGCCGCCGCCGTGTTGTTTTTTTGTTCTAACGCGGCCGCCTATATTACCGGCGAGACCTTGCATGTAAACGGTGGCATGTACATGGCTTGAAGGGGCGTTTTCGTCCCTAAACTACTTAATTTGTCAAGGCACATTAAAACATGGAGTAGACAATTATGCGTTCATAGTAGCCGTATTGGTTTTGTTCACATAAAATACGCGCCCTGCCGAATAGACGGCGCGCATCCATAGCAATCCTGAAAGGACACCATAACGATGAGTACTGTTGAGCAGCAGGTTAAGAAGATTGTCGCAGAGCAATTAGGCGTCAAGGCGGAAGAGGTCACCAATGATGCGTCGTTTGTGGACGACTTAGGTGCAGACTCTTTGGACACCGTAGAATTGGTGATGGCGCTCGAGGAAGAGTTCGAGACCGAAATTCCTGATGAAGACGCCGAAAAGATTACCACGGTGCAACAGGCAGTTGATTACATAAATTCCCACAAGGGCAAGACCTAAGACGCTAAAGTGAGGAGTCGCCGTTGAGCAAACGACGCGTGGTAGTAGTAGGCCTTGGCGTCGTCTCTCCCGTGGGGAACGACGTCAAGAGCGCGTGGGCGTCAATTGTAGCGGGTCGCAGTGGCATTGCGACGGTGACCCGATTTGACACGACTAATTTCCCGGTCCATTTTGGTGGCGAGATTCGAGGTCTTGAGTTAGAGGCTTACATGGGCGCGAAAGATGCGCGTCGTATGGATGCCTTTATGCAATACGGCGTAGTAGCCGGTACCCAGGCTATGAGAGATTCTGGATTAGTGATAACTGAGCAGAATTCTGATCGTGTAGGAGTATTGATGGGCTCTGGAATGGGCGGTCTTGAATCCATCGAACAGACTTATGCGAAATATCTCGAGACTCACTCTCCTAAGAAAATTTCACCATTTTTCATTCCGTCCAGCATCATTAATTTAGTCAGCGGACACCTGTCGATGGCATTTAATTTGACCGGACCGAATTTAGCGATTGCGACCGCCTGCACCACCTCGACGCATGCGCTAGGTGTGGCCATGCGACTAATTCAATATGGCGATGCGGACGCCATGCTGGCCGGAGGCTCCGAAATGGCCACCTGTGTCACGGGAGTGAGCGGCTTCGCCCAGGCTAAAGCCATATCGCTTCGCAATGACAATCCTACTGCCGCCAGTCGCCCGTGGGATAGGGATCGGGATGGATTTGTGATGGGCGATGGCGCCGGGGCCATGCTACTTGAGGAATATGAACACGCTAAGGCTCGGGGTGCGAATATTTATGCCGAACTGGTGGGCTTCGGCATGAGTGGTGATGCTTTCCACGTGACCGCGCCGCCTGAGAACGGCGAAGGCGCCCGTAAAGCGATGGCCAAAGCATTAACTGATGCTTCGCTGAACCCTAACCAGGTGCAATACGTCAATGCGCACGCGACCTCCACTGAATTAGGGGATCGAGCCGAGACCACCGCGATTCGGCGTGCTTTTGGCGCAGCTGCCGATAAATTGATGGTCAGTTCCACCAAGTCTATGACCGGCCACTTACTAGGGGCCGCTGGCGCGGTTGAGGCGATCATCTGCGTGCTGGCATTGCGCGATCAAGTCGTGCCGCCGACTATCAACTTAGAGAATCCCGGCGAGGGTTGTGATTTGGATTACGTGCCCAAAACCGCGCGCCAGGCGCAGTTACAATACACTTTGTCGAATTCGTTTGGATTTGGTGGTACTAACGGTTCGCTCATTTTCCGCCGACATTGAGCCTCTGCGGCTCGTCGAGCGGTTTCCGGAACGCTATCCGGGGCTTCTAGAGAGTTCTAGCGTGGGCCGATTCGATATACTCCCGATCAGCTCCGGTGAGACCTTAAAGCTCACTGCGCCCGGGGTATTGAGCGGGCCTTTTGCTGCGACCGGTAAATTTCTCGATGCCCTAGAACAATGGTGGTTTGCGCTGCAGTCGCCGCAAATTGTTGCACCGATAGCCTATCCACAGCTGCCGTTCAAGGGGGGATGGTTGGTATACCTGGGCTACGAATTGGCTGCGGAAATTGAACCTCATTTAAAGTTACCCCCAAGTCCTGATCCGATAATTGCGTGGACGGTTCGAACGCCGGCAGCATGGATTCGCGATCGGGTCGACCTGCGAAGTTGGCTGATTGCTGAGCCTGGGTATGAAGAGTTGTTGAATCAGTTTGAACAGCATGTCGCGATTTTGAGTGCGCCGGCCGGAAATGCGTTTGTTGGGGTGGATACTCCGCCGACCATTAATATGCAAGAAGAGGCGGGCGAGAAATTTGAAAGCGCGGTTCGACGCGCGCTGGAATACACGGCAGCGGGCGAAGTCTATCAGACCAATTTGTCGCGTCAGTGGTCGGGTCACTCGTCGGCAATCGACCCGACAGCAATCTATTTGCAATTGCGCTCTCAAAATCCTAGCCCCTTCGCGGCAATTCTACGCCAGGGAGATTTTAGTTTGCTGTCCTCTTCGCCCGAAAGACTGTTCTGTATTATCGATGGCGTGGTTTCGACTCGGCCGATTGCGGGAACGCGACCGCGAGGAACTTCCCCGGACGAGGATTCGCAACTAATAAAAACCTTGCTTGAGAACGCCAAGGAACGTGCCGAGCATGTGATGTTAATCGATTTAGAACGTAATGACTTGGGTAAGGTGTGTCGGGCAGGCTCGGTACAAGTGGATGAGTTCATGAGTGTCGAGACCTACGCCCATGTGCATCATATCGTCTCTAACATTAGCGGTACACTACGCAAAGATGTATCGCCTGTTGCCGTTATTCGTGCATTATTTCCCGGCGGTACCATTACAGGATGCCCCAAAATTCGGTGCATGCAAATTATCGCTGAACTAGAACAACAGGGCCGGGGGGCCTACACCGGGTCACTCGGTTACTTGAACCGCGACGGTAGCTGTGATTTTAATATTTTAATTCGTACGATCACTGTGCAAGGCAACAGCGTCGGATTTCGAGCAGGTGCTGGCATTGTAGCCGACTCGCAGCCGAGCCTCGAGCTTGCCGAGACTCGTGCTAAGGCTGAGGGTCTACGCCGGGCTTTGGTGATTGCTTGATGAAAGTTTGGATTAATGGTCGTATTGCTAGCCAAATTGATTGTCGTGATCGTGGCTTAAACTATGGCGATGGCTTATTTGAAACTCTGTGTGTAACGAAACGCATTCCACGACTATTGGATTATCATCTTGAGCGTTTATATAGTGGTTGTGAGCGACTTAAAATCATTCCGCCTAAGTTAGCTTTGATTCGGCATGAGCTTGAGAAAGTAGCCGCGCTTCGCAACTCCGGGGTATTAAAATTAGTCCTAACCCGCGGCGTAGGCGCGCGAGGTTATCGTCCCACTGGCCGCGAGCGCTGTGTTCGAATTCTGGCACTGTATCCGTTCTCACGGGTCGCCGCGCCGCGCTCACGCACCTGGCATGTCAGACTATGCACTACCCGCTTGGGAACCAACATTACACTGGCAGGCTTAAAGACGCTTAATCGTTTGGAATCTGTAATGGCACGCTCAGAGTGGCAAAATTCGCGGATAGCGGAGGGACTTATGATGGACGCCGACGAAAACATTGTCTGCGGTACCATGTCTAATCTATTCGTACGGCGAGGCACACGTTTGATGACGCCACTCTTGGATCGATGCGGAGTGGCAGGGGTGATGCGACGCTGGGTGTTAAGCCAGACTGATGCTTTGAATTTAAAAGCCTATGAGTTACGGCTACGGTGGAAAGATATAGCCAACGCCGAAGAGGTATTTATGTGTAATGCGTTAGTCGGTGTCGTCCCGATTGCTAAATTGATTCGTCGAGGTGAATCCATTCTACCGCCTCAAGTTAGCACGGCCGTTCATTTACAGCGACGATTGGACTTGTTATGAGCACTGTGAGGCGTTTAACCGGGATCATCGTGCTGGTGGCGGTGGTGCTGATAGTACTGACCGGAGCGCTTGTATTGAAGGCTTGGCACGGGCTGAACGAACCCATCGGGAGTGCCATGGTATTGCACTTTCGAGTGGCTCCTGGAGCAAGAATCGCGCATGTGGCCGCCGACCTAGCTTCCCAGGGTGTTATCAAGCAACCGCGGATCTGGGCTTGGTATGCGCGATATAAAGGTCTGGCTTCGTCCATCAAGGCGGGAGAATATGCTTTTGACCCAGCCATTACACCACGCGAATTGCTAAATAAATTGGTAAGCGGTGAGGTGTTGTTGCATTCATTGACCATTGTGGATGGCTGGCGGGTGGCGGAACTACTGGCCGCGTTGAAGCGCGATCCCAATATTCTTGCCACGCTGCCCGCAGCGCCCCATGATCTGATGCAACGTTTGGGTAGCTCTGGCGATGCGGAGGGTCAGTTTTTACCGGAAACCTATAGGTTTCCCAGTGGCACTACCGACCTTGAGATATTGCGTCAGGCGCATGTGGCATTGACTCGCGAGCTCGACGTCGCCTGGGCGAGTCGAGATAACAGTATTGCGCTGCGCAACCCCTATGAGTTATTAACCATGGCTTCGATAGTTCAAAAGGAGACTGGAGTTCCTCGGGAGATTGGGTTAGTGGCTGGCTTATACTTGCATCGACTTAAGATCGGTATGCGCTTGCAGGCCGATCCCACTATCATTTACGGATTGGGCGATCGCTATGAGGGAAGCTTACATACCGTGGATTTAAGGACTGACGGCCCCTATAACAGTTATACCCGGATAGGGTTACCACCGACCCCGATCGCGTTGGCAGGAGCCGCGGTACTACGCGCGACCGCGCATCCAGAACAGACCGAGGCTATCTATTTTGTTGCTTCACCTAAAGGTGATGGTAGCCATGTATTCTCCGAAACTTTGGAGCAGCATAACGCCGCCGTAGCGCAGTACTTGGCGCGACATCAAAGACCGGCGTCGGAAGCCGCGCGATGAGCGGAGTCGCTCGTTTTATTACCCTAGAGGGAATTGAGGGTGTCGGTAAGACCACACAAGTAGCCTTTATTGCCCAATTATTGGCAGCTAGGAATATTGATCATTGGGTGACGCGAGAGCCCGGCGGCACGCCTTTAGCAGAAAAAATACGTTCTCTAGCCCTCGTGGCCGATACGGAAAATCTGCCGTCAATGGCCGAGCTATTGCTGATGTTCGCGGCCCGATCGGTGCATCTCACTAACGCGATTGAACCTGCTTTGAAAGTAGGGCGATGGGTGTTATGTGATCGATTCACTGACGCGACTTATGCCTACCAAGGAGCAGGCAGGGGAATTGCGTCGGAGCCTATAGAAAAACTTGAGTGGATGGTGCAGGGAACTCGTCGCCCCGACCTCACCCTGTTATTGGATGCGCCGGTAGAGATCGCATTGGAGCGGGCGAGCGTTCGCAGTGCGACACTGGAAAAGGATCGATTTGAACGCGAGCGGCACGAGTTCTTTGAGCGAGTACGTGCTCAATATTTGGCGCGAGCCGCAGCGGAGCCGCAACGAATAAAGGTGGTAGACGCCAATGCGCCCCCGTCCTCGGTGCGCGCGCAAATACAAAAAATATTGGAATCAAGTTCATGGATGTATTAGCGGCTAACTTGCTGCCTTGGTTAAATGCGGCGCAAAACCGCTTACGCGAATCGGCGGCTGCACAGCGCCTGCCGCATTCGCTGTTGCTTTTGAGCCCTCCTGGTCTTGGTGCCGAATCGCTAGCGCATTGGGCATCGGGTTTCGCACTTTGTGAGACTAGCGAGAAACCTTGTGGAAAGTGTAGCTCTTGCATTTTGTTGCGCGCGGATTCGCATCCTGATTTTCATGTTGTGCGTATTGAAGAAGAGGCGCAGCAGATAAAAATTGATCAGGTGCGCGACCTCATCGAAGCGTTGGCGCTCAAAAGTTATCGAGGTGGTTATCGTGTGGGATTGATCGAGGGGGCGGAAACCTTGAATACTCACAGCGCCAATGCGTTTTTGAAAACTTTAGAGGAGCCGCCACAGAGTACGCTACTCATAATGATTGCAAGGCCGAATCATCGACTGCCGGCAACTATTGCTAGCCGCTGCCTGAAGATTAACCTAAGGATACCTTCGCTCGACTTGGCGAGGAATTGGTTAGCAGAAAAATCAGGACAAAAGCGTGATTGGCTGAGTGCCTTGGCGCTAACTGGCGGTGCACCGCTACTGGCACTTGAGCTTGATATGACGGATATAGCCGTGCTTGAAACCGATATGCGGGAATGCGTCACACAATTGACGGTTGATGCAGTGGATATAACCTTACTGGCTGAACGTTGGCTTAAGTCCCATGTAGGGTTACGTATTGCTTGGCTTGAGAACTGGATCACAGGTCAAATACGCAGCAATGTGGAACCAGTAGGCTTGCCTCCGGCTTTACTTAAGGCCAAAATACGTTCTTTATTCGAGCTGCAGGATGCAATATGCGAGTTTCGACGTTTTGCATCGACCGGTATGAATCAACAATTGGCATTAGAAACCCTCTTGTTAGGTGGTCGAGCGGCATTCGCAGGTTGAGATTTATGAGAGGTTCGAGGCATTGAGAAATCCCAGTAATAAGCCCGGTCTACTGACGCTTACCATTAAGGATAAGAGCGCGCTATACCTGGCTTATATGCCATTCGTTAAGAATGGTGGATTATTTATTCCGACCAACAGCCTGTATCAATTGGGTGATGAGGTATTTATGTTGCTCAATTTAATGGGCGAAGAAGAAAAAATACCGGTGGCAGGGCGTGTTATTTGGATGACGCCGAAGGGTGCTCAGGGTAAAAGAACAGCGGGGATTGGAGTTCAGTTTAGCGAGCAAGATCGAGGCAATACCCAGAAAAAAATTGAAAACTATTTGGCCGGTGCGCTCGGTGGCGATAAGCCCACGCATACGATGTAATCTAGTTAAGTGCGGCGAGCTTTAGCCGCATCCGTAGCCGCAAGGCCTCCTTTTAATACATAAGCGTCAAAGCCGCGCTCGCTCAAAATATAGGCACCCGCCGAGCTGCGACGATCCGTATCGCAACAAACAATATAGGGTATTTTTTTATCCAATGAGTTGAATTTTAGCCGGATAAAATACAAGGGCATATTAATCGAGCCATCGATATGAAAATTTTGGAACTCGCTGGGCAAACGCACGTCGAGCCACTTACCACCATTAGCTACCATTTCTTTGGCCTTGTCGTAGGTTACCCATTTCAGCAAAGGCTCGTTGAGCAAGGTTTGAAAATCACCCTTCCCAAGCCGCATTAAGGAACCCTCCGATAACATGGTGACGGTTGCATTGCGTTTTGCCTCGGCAATGAGCGCCTCTTCACCAAAACTATCCCCAGGTCCCAGTTCGGCGAGTTTTATGCCTTCTTTGTTCAGCGGTGTTTCACGATGCACCACGCATTTTCCAGATATCACCACATAGAAATAATCGCCCTCGCTGCCTTGCTTAATGATGACATCGCCGGCACGAAAGTTAATGCGCTGCATGCGCATAAAAATGGCTTGAATATTTGCCGGTGGAATCAGATGAAAAGCCTTGGTTTGTAGCAGCGTTGTCATCCAGTCGCCGTCTAGGTTCGGCGCACCCCCGCGAATATCAGCGACTTCGTATTGACCGGTTTGATCCCAAGTAATAAGGACGTCGAGCACTTCGCTATCGATCGCGATGTACTCAAGATCGCTGGCTGCACGGGCTGTGACTTTGCGAGGTAGGCCAGGAGCTAGGGCACTGTGCGCCTCGGGAGTTCCGCCGCTAATAGTGCGGACCACTTTCTCGCCAACCCGCAATTCAACAGTGCCCTTCACAATAAAGAACGTCTGCTTATTGGTATCGCCTTCTTTGAATAAGTTTCTCCCGGCATCCAGCTCGCGCAAACTCGTTTTTCGTGCGAGTGCGTGCAGGTTTTCCCTTTTTAGGCCGTCTAAAGGTGAAAAAACCTTTAATACCGCAGGTTCGAGAGGTCGGTCAGCCATCGAGCTTAGATCGCTTCTGGTTTGTATTAGTATGATATCGAAACATGATTCTAGCACATGCTCGGGTTATGCAATCTGGCGCGAGTTCGTGTGTACCGTGAAGTCGCAAATCAGCGGTAAGTGGTCGGAAAATCGCACATCCGGCATCGTAAAGCCGTTTACTTCAATTTCAGCGCTATGCAGTATGAAGTCTAGTTCCCGCCGGGGACTATTGCTCGGATAAGAAGGTAGGCTATGAGTGTTGGCGCTGGTCAAACCGGCGGCCTGCATGAACAGATAGATTTCGTGGTCGCCCCAATAGGTGTTGAAGTCGCCCGCCACGATTACGGGCTTGGAAGTCTTACGAATCAGGTCATACAGTGATCGGAGTTGGTATTGCCGATGGCGATATTTTAACGATAAGTGCACCAGAAAGATGGCTACATCGTCTAGCTCTAGTTCGATAATCAGCCGCTTTATCCCAGTGTCAAAATAATGGAATCGTTCGCCCCTAACCCTAGGCGCGGCTAGAAAGGCGTTGGCCTGTTTGCGGACAATAGGCACCAGTTGGTTTAGCGAAGAAACTCCATATTTGCACTCGAAGGTTGAATAATGCCCCAGTGATTTGGCGATGAAATCGGCCTGGTTCACCATACCAGTGCGAATCGAACCGGTATCGACTTCTACTAATCCCACCACATCAGGGTCTTGATTCTTAATGAAATCAGTAATTTGCGATAAAACATTAGGGTTGGATCTTAAGTATCCAGCACCGGGGAGGGGCAAATGAAAAGCCGCACCAGTACCGGTAGCATAGCGAATATTGTATAGCAGCAATCTCACCATCGGATTGTAACTGCGGGCCGAGGTGTGCGCATGAGCATAAGGTCACGTTATACTTATTGAATGACTATTTCGGTGGCACCTCTAAAGCTGTTCGTGACCCATGCGTGGGCGGAAAACGATGACTATATTCGGATATTCGAGTATTTAGAGGCTACTGGAACTTTTTACTATCACAACACCAGCCTTCCTGACGCAAAGCGACCTATCGACAAGGAGAGCCAACGAGAAGAGTTGCGCCGCCAAATTGGGCCTTGCGAAGTCGTGATTGCACTGCCGGCGGTCTACAAGGCGTCGCCCGAACTCGCCTTGTTCCAACTGAATTTTGCTAAGTCGGCAGATCGGCCTATTGTGATGCTGGAAAATTTCGCCTCGTCGGAAGGCTTGCCCAAGGTTTTCGCGGATCTAGCGGATGAGATATCGGCTTGGAATGAGCGTAATCTCATTGATGCTCTGTTGCGTCAGGGGCGACACCAGGAGACGACTCGATGGGATACGGTAGAGTTTAAGATTGATTAGTTAACGGCGGCGAGCGGGGTATCGAATTCGGCCGACAAACGCTCGTTTCGATGTAGACCCAATGGTAATTGAACCACAGTCGCCGTCTGACGCACTAGCAGCGGCGCTCGACACAGGCTTTCAAACACTTGCACTATAAGCTCAGCACAGTCATCAGCCTGTTGGCTCGACATTTTGCGTACCGTCGCAGCAACCGCATCTTCTCCGGGTAAAGGCTTTACTCCGTGCAAACTACGAGTAATTTGTTCAAATTGTGCAAGCACTTCGGTAGGCATCAGGTCGGCCGTCAGCTTCGCCAGGTGTTTTCGGTACGCACAAATGAGGCGCTGCTTTATCGGTGTTGATCGCACCAATTCTAAAGTCGCCGAATGAAAACACTCTGATGCGCTGATCATGGAGGTCTCTGAGTACCTACAAAGAATGAAACTTTAAAGTAGTTTCGAGGTTTTATCCTCGACTTGAGCCTCGTTAAATCAAGGCTCTACAACGTGAATATACAAGACAATCGATAAAAAGCAATGCAGATTTTATCATTCTTGTAAATATAGCTCTAAAATTATAAATAAGATTAACTTTAGAATATAACCTATTGTTTTTAAGAAATTTTATTTCTAACACCCTAAAATATTTCATTTATAAATAATCATTTCCTGAACTATATTCCATGACATAATTTCTTTCATGGGTATGCCACATAGTCGAATAGAAATGCTGGAATCCAATTTATCTGCTCTCGGCGCGCGGGTTCCTGGATTACCCGTCGAGGGTGTTTTGTTGTGCCGTCTAATGTTGCATCTGGGTCGTGAGACCGCGGCCACATTGCATCAACACATTCGACCCTTTGGACTTGCTGAGCCGGAGTTTCGTGTTCTGATGACATTATTTACGCAAATCGATGGTATCGCGCACCCCACTGAATTATGCGCAGGAGCCGCCCAAAGTCCCGCCAATATGTCGAGAATTTGTGATGCCTTGGTGGCGCGCAGCCTAATTACCCGAGTTGCGAGTGAGCAAGACCGCAGACGCATGGTGCTGGCGATCACAGCCGCCGGAGAAAATTTGGTGCAAAAATTAATACCATCATTGTTTGAACCCCTTACGGCGATTTGCGACGAGTTCTCAGCGCCCGAGCGTCACATGCTCATTAACTTACTGAAGCGCTTGGCTCATCGAATGGAGGATGTCGCGCAGGCGGAGTACTGATGAAATTTTTAGGTATGTCCAGTGTATGGGTCATTGTGAGCTTGGTGGGATGCGCGACATTGCCTGCACCGGTTAAGTCCGTAGATTTATCTGATCAGTCAATTGCGGCCCCTATTTCGGGACTGGAAATGGGTACGGGTCGTTGGCCGGTGGCCGATTGGTGGCAGACTTATCAAGACCCGGCTCTCAATCAATTGATCGATTTAGCGCTACAGTTTTCGCCGAGCTTGCGAATTGCTCAAACGCGATTCGACGCGGCACGACAAACGGTACGAATTGCGGGAACCGAGTCCGGAGGACGTGTAGATGCGACGGGTTCCTTTGATCGGCAACGCTTAAGTGACAATGGATTATTTCCGCCCAGACTATTGGGTTTTAATTGGTATAACCAAGCTGACTTAGGATTGAAGGCTAGTTATACGTTTGATTGGTGGGGGAAGCAACGCGATTCGATAGGCGCAGCATTGGATGCGGCGCATGCGGCGAAGGCTGATCGTGCGGCGGCGGCATTGGTACTGGCTAGTTCCGTGGCCGAGACGTACTTTAGTTGGACCGCCGATCAATCGCGTTTGGAATTATTGCGCGCCCGATTGGCGCTTGCCGAACGGGGTGCAAGCATTGAAGTGGCGCGGCTACGGGCGGATTTAAGTTTTGGGGATAACGTTCAGCAAAGTGCGCTTGAGATCGCAGCCTTTCAGGAGCAAATCGCGGTGCTTGAAAGCTCGGCGCGATTGCGTATTGTGGCTCTTGCTGCCTTGTGCGGTCAGCCCATTTCGGAATTGCCAGCACTTAAAGTGGGTCCGTTGCCGGCCATCGTAGCGCAGTTACCAGAAAGCGTCCGTATCGATCTCATGGCGCGCCGTCCGGATATCACCGCGAGTCGCTGGCGAGTTGAGGCGAGCGAGAAGAACGCTATGGCTGCACGGGCTGAATTCTTTCCAGACGTGAGCTTAAATGGATTGCTCGGATTATCCAGTTTGAAGTTGGGAAAATTGCTGGAGGTGGGTAGTGGAGTCCCGCTAATTGGGGGGGCTGTGCATTTGCCGATATTCGACGCGGGACGGCTAAGAGCGCGCTACGGCGCAACTCAGGCGTCGGTTAATTCGGCTATCGCATCGTACCAAGATACTTTGATTAAGGCGGTACAAGATGTTGTTATTCAGGTTGAAATGCGTAAGCAGGTCGCTTCACAAAAGATTGCACGTCAACAGGCAGCGGATGCTGCGCTGGAAATGAGTAAAAGTGCGGCTGCGCGAGTACGACAGGGCATTACGGATTTAAGGCCTGAATTAACTGCAACTAATGCTTGGCTCGTGCAGCGTGATGCTCTGCTACAGCTAGATGCAGCTGCGCTTCTGGCGGACATCGGTTTACAACGGGCACTCGGAGGCGGTTACCATGAATGAGACCACCGCTATTGAGCCCATAGCACCGATAGCACCCCAGAACGGTAAACGCCGGCGTGTCATGATTATTATTCTGACTGTCTTTATTTTGCTCGGGTTTTTGTATTTTTTATACTGGTTCTTCATATTATCAATCCGTGAGCAAACTGATGACGCGTATGTGAATGGAAATAAAGTTGTAATTTCGTCCCAGGTTTCGGGGACCGTAGTTGCGGTGTTTGCGGACGATACCCAAGCGGTCAGGGCGGGTCAGATACTCGTGAAATTGGATCCTATAGATGCGGAAACGGCTTTAAGCCGCAGCGCGAGCCTTCTTGCGCAGGCGGTGCGGCAAGTTCGCCAACAAACACTAAGCGCGGACCAATATGATTCTGTGATCGTTACGCGGCGATTAGAATTGGCCCGTGCCAATACCGATTTAGGTAAGCGCGAACCGTTGTTGGCAGAGCATGCCATCGCACCGGAGGAGGTGCGCCATGCGCGCGAAGCAGTTGAGCTAGCGCGAGCCGCTTTGGTGCAAGCCCAACGCCAATCGACCGCATCGCATGCGCTGGTGGATGGTTTGCTGATTGAGGATAACCCGACTGTGCAACAAGCCAAAACCGCTTACCGCGACGCATGGATAAGTTCAGAGCGCAACGCGGTGATTGCACCCGTTGCCGGCTATGTGGCAGAGAGGAGCGTGCAATTGGGCCAGCATATTCAAGCGGGTCAGGCGCTGATGACGGTGATTCCTTTAAATGCACTTTGGGTGGATGCGAATTTTAAAGAAGTACAGTTGCGTCACTTGCGCATCGGACAACCGGCGCAAGTGCATAGCGATCTGTACGGAAGTTCATTGGTTTTCCACGGTCATGTGAAAGGCATGTCAGCAGGTACCGGATCGGCATTCTCGTTGTTACCAGCGCAAAACGCATCGGGCAATTGGATTAAAGTCGTTCAGCGGGTGCCGGTGCGTATCCAAATTGATGCGGACGATTTGGTAAAAAATCCGCTACGCATTGGCTTATCCACTAATGTTATCGTGGATACCAAGGATCAAAGTGGTTCAGTTCTAGCTGCACAGTCCTCGGATAGTGCTACGAGTAATACGTCGGTTTATACGCAAGATCTTGGGCAGGCGAATGCCGCTGCGAATGCGGTGGTGCGTGAAAATTTAGGCACCGGACGCTAGCCTCATGGCAGATTATCCGCCTCTCAGCCGCAGCAAGCTCGTATGGCTGACGGTGGCAATATCGACTGCGGCATTCATGGAATTGTTGGACATGACGATCGTCAATGTCTCGGTGCCCCATATCGCGGGTAGCATGGGTGTGAGTACCTCTGAGGGTACTTGGACCATTAGTTCGTATATGCTGACCGCAGCCATCATGCAACCACTGTCTGGTTGGATAGGGCGACGTTACGGGGAAGTGCGAACCTTTCTGACCTCGGTTGTATTGTTTATGGTGTTCTCGGCGGTGTGTGGTCTTGCGACTAGCTTACCGATGTTGGTTGCCGCACGCTTGATGCAGGGCTTGGTCTCTGGACCCATGATGTCGGTAGCTCAAGCTATTTTGCTCAGAAATTATCCGCTTGAAAAACGCGGTGTTGCCATTGCGACTATGGGAATGGTAATGGTGGTCGCGCCTATTTTTGGCCCAATATTAGGCGGATGGATTACTGACAATTTTTCTTGGCCGTGGTTATTTTATTTAAACCTACCGATTGGGGCAGCGGTGGTATTTATCAGTTGGACATTACTGCATAGGCGTGAGTCTGCCTTGGTCAAGCAACCGATTGACGCCATAGGTTTGGGGTTACTAACGCTGGGTGTAGGGAGTCTCCAGTACTTGCTGGACAATGGTAACGATAAAGATTGGTTTAGTTCGTCCATCATTGCAGCGGCAGCGGCTATCGCTGCTCTAAGTCTGGGGCTACTAGTCGCCTGGGAGCTCGGCGAGGCACATCCGGTAATTGATTTACAATTATTTCGGCGCGTAAATTTCCGGGTGGGTGTATTTGTAATCGCGCTTGGTTATTTTGCCATGATGGGAATCAATATCATTTTCCCGTTATGGCTGCAAACGAATGTCAGCTACACCGCCACTTGGGCCGGACTTGCCGTGGCGCCGGTGGGAATATTTGCAATGCTAGCGGCACCCATCGTGGGGCGCAATATGAATCGTATGAACATTCGTTTAGCGATTAGTTTTGCGTTTGCCGTGTTTGGTGTCAGTGTGTTTTGGGTGGCCTCTTTGAATGAACATGCTACTTTTAGTCAATTTGCACTACCGCGTTTATGGCAAGGTTTGGGGGTTGCATTTTTTTTCCTCCCACTCAATCAAGTGGTTTTCTCCAGTGCCTCTGCGAATGAGTTGGCGTCTGTTGCCGGGTTGAGTAATTTTTTGCGCACCATGTCAGGTAGTTTTGCGACCGCGATTACCGTCTGGATTTGGAATCGTCGCACCGATTATCACCATGTCATCTTAACCGAGCATGTTAGAAATTCCGCCGCCGGATTAGCACCCTATCAAGCGCAACTGAATGCCCAGGGTCTCTCGGGGACGAATGCATTTCAGTACATTGAGCGCGTGCTTACCCAGCAATCGTTGACCTTGGGAATGAACGATGTATTTTATTTATTGGGCGCGATTTTCTTTCTCATCATTCCTTTTATATGGTTGGCAAAACCCCCGTTTGGTGGAAGTAGGGCGGGAGCGGCTCATTAAAGAGGCGACCAGGCCTATTAAAGAGATGACCAGTGGGTGGCTTCGACCACTCGTCCCGACGCAAATGCATGCAATTCGGCGGTGATCGCCAACGCGATGCCCTCGGGCGTTACCGCACCGATATCGAAGCCTACAGGTCCGCGCAGGCGCCCGTGCAGCAGCGCAGCGCACTCGCCGATGTCGGCGAGCAGGCGCTCGCGGCGAGGCAAAGGACCCAATAATCCAATATAAGGAATAGCGCTCGTCGCAAGTCCACGAAGATACACCGCGTCGGATAACAGGTGATGGCTCATGACGACGGCGGCAAAATGGCGCCCAAGATCCACATGCTCACCGAGCGTTGCACCATCCACGAGTACGACATGTGCGCCGGGGAAACGCATCGGGTCGGCATACGCCGGTCGATGATCGACTACGGTTACCTCGAAGCGTAACGCGCGAAGCCCTGCAACCAGCGGCTCTGCATCAGCTCCTGCACCGCATACGAGCACATTAGGCACAGGCGCGATAACCTGGATCCAAGCCTCGTGCGCCTCGCCCGATTCCTGCCAGCAGAGTGATTGTCCGGCAGCGCCCTGTACCGCTGGGCCCTGTATCGCTGCGGTGCACGCGAGTGCGAGGGGTTGCACCATCGGACACTCCGGGGATGCTGGCCAAACACGGGTGCCAAGTGCCGCCGGAGAGCCCATGTGCACGATTGCAAGTGCTGCTGGCTGGCCGTCTCGCGCATGCTGTCCCGCTCTGTGTAGTGCGCTTGCCGCGCTGCTACTCTGATGTCCGGGTTCGAGCAAGATGCGCATCGCGCCTTCGCATCCAGCACCTATGCCGAACAGCAGATCATCGTCCCCGCGCATATCGTAGGCGACAGCACGACAGATTTCAGTCGACAGCACTTGATCCGCGTGTTCGCGAAGATCGTGTTCTAAACAGCCGCCGCTCAGTAGTCCCGTAAATCGGCCGTCCGGCTCGATGAGCATGCGCGCACCCGCTTTACGATAGGTCGAACGCGCTGTAGTGACAATAGTGGCAATGACCGCAGGACCCCGCATGGCTGCCATTCGTTCGAGCAAAAGCTCTAAACTGGTATCCAGCCGCAGCGGGTTCATGCGTTCGCCTCAGAAGGGCAAGCCGTGGGATTGTCCACCCATGCACATCAGCATCGGAATCGATAAGATAAAATTGATGCGCGAGGCGCGGGCCGCGATTTTGCGAGCCGCTGCTTTCTGTTCGTCAGTTGCGGCAACGATGCCCAGGATTTTCTTTTGGTTCGGCCAAATGAACACCCAGACATTAAACAGCATGATGGTGCCAAGCCATGCACCGACGCCGATAACACGATACGCAGGTTCGAGCATGAGAGCCTTAAGAAGCCCACCGGCATCACCGTACCCTATCGACAAGTAACCCGCTCCGGTAACCCAGGTTGCGACTGCCGCCCAGCGAAACCATAGTAACGCACGGGGCGCGATGTACTTCGAGATACCAGCCCCACCGGGGCCACCTTTATCGGCACCGGCAATTGCGAGAGCGGGAGTCTGGACCACGTTAAAGTAATATAAGAGCCCAATCCACATCACGCCACTCACTATATGTAGCCATCGATCGACTTGCGGAACATGGAAACCGATGTTCGCTCCGCCCCACGCGCTGAGCGAGACGCCAACGACAATTGCGAGCACAAATGCGCTAATGATTGCGCCTTTAACGGTATTAAGCGGATGCATGATTGAGTCCTCTGTGATTAAACCAAAATATTAGACGCTAGCCTAAAATTATAGACGCTAGCCTAAAATTATAATAGCGTCCCTCGGGGACATCCATTACCCGCATTATAGCGGTTTGGGGATGTAGTAGACTGGTCATTCGCACGAGGAGGACGAAAGGACCCTATGATGAAGCCCATTATGAACGTCGACGAAGTGAACTTTGACGACGTTGAGGAGAACGGCCTTTACACGTCTAGCCGCGGTCAGATTAGCGACCATATCGGTGCTAAGAAGTTAGGCTACAACTTAACGGTTCTGCCGCCGGGGAAAACCCAGTGTCCTTTCCATTGCCATCACGGCGAGGAAGAGATGTTCTTAGTCCTGGAGGGCGAGGGCGAACTGCGATTTGGCGACCAGCGCTATCCGATCCGCAAGCACGATGTGATTGCATGCCCACCCGGTGGGCCGGAGGTAGCGCACCAAATCATTAATACGGGTGCGACAACTATGCGCTATTTGGCACTGTCAACGCTTGTGGATGTCGAGGCGTGTGAATATCCCGACTCCCAGAAGGTCCTCATTGTGGCAGGGCAACGTGGCAAGCGAGATCTGCGGAAAATGTTTCGCGCCGAAACCACGGTTGATTATTACGATCGCGAAAAACCCTAGGAGGCCCGAATGCTACGCGCCTTAATCTTCGGACTTGCTCTGCTGCTGACCGCTCCCGTAGGCGCGAAGCCATTGACGGCAGAGCAGAAATTTAGCATCGATTTAGCAGTCGCGAGAATCCTGAAAACCAGCGAAGTCCCGTCGGCTTCGATTGCGATCGTCACCGATGGCAAGCTCGATTATGCGCGAGCCTACGGGAACCAACGACTCAACGGTACTATCGCCACGACTTCTGCACGCTATCCGATTGCATCGATCAGCAAGCAGTTCACGGCTGCCGCGATCCTGCTTCTGGTCGAAGCGGGAAAAATGTCTCTTGATGATAAAGTCGCCAAATACCTGCCGGCACTGACGGCCGCCGATAGTGTGACCATCAGGGAACTATTGGGGCACACCTCGGGCTATCGCGATTATTGGCCGCAGGACTTTGCGTTCGCAGCAATGACGAAACCGACAACGCCGCAGTCGATCCTTGATCATTGGGCCAAAGTACCCCTCGACTACAGGCCTGGGTCTAAGTGGCAATACTCAAACACGGGTTATACCGCGGCTGGACTGATCGTGGAGTTGGTTGCGAATGAGTCGCTGCACAACTTCGAGCAGCGGCGCCTGTTCCGTCCGCTTGGCATGGATGTGGTGCTCGCTGCCAATGGACTGTCGCGGGAGGATGCGCACGGGACTTCCCGCTATGCATTAGGTCCCGTGCGACCCGCGCCGGGTGAGGGGACCGGGTGGGCGTTCGCGGCGGGGGATTTGGCGATGACCCCCACCGAACTTGCCAAATGGAACATCGCGCGACTCAGTCGAACAGTCTTAAAACCCGAGAGCTGGCAGCTTCAGGAAACCAACGTGGCGCCGGTTGTCGCGGGTCTTAGTTACGGTCTCGGAGTAGACATCGATGTTGTTGGAACCCATCAACGCGTTTGGCACGACGGTGGCTGGAGCGCTTACCTATCCAGCAATCGTGTCTACCCGGCCGACCATGCCGCGATCACGGTCTTCATCAACGCGGGCTTTTCGAACAGCTAGGACGCAATTGCGGATGCAATCGAGGCCGTGCTTTTCAATGCCGCCGATGAAGCCGGGGAAGCCCGGTTGATGTTCGAGAAATTGCGTTCAGGCCAAGTCGACCGGTCGAAGTTTACCGAAAACGGCAATTTTTACTTCACTCCCGCGGCCCTGGCGGACTATCACTCTAGTCTCAGTGCTCTAGGGGAACTGAAGAGCATGGTGCGTTATAAGCCGACCGGCCTCCGTGGCGGTCTGACCATTGACCGTTATATCCTCACCTTCACGGATCGCAAGCTGCAATGTGTGGTGCGCGCCGATCCGTCCACCAATCGTATCGAACAGTTCGCTCTTTATCCGTTTACTGATTAACCGCATCCAAGAGCCGCATATCATTGTTTTTTGGCGTATTTACGCGCGTACTCACGGGTCTCGCGAGCATATGGGTATCGGGATATTGCTTGATGACTTCGAATGCCTCGTCGCTGCTTCCCGTAAGCCACGCGTCGCGGTCTTGCTCCAGTAGAATGGCAGGCATACGCTGTTTTACGTTGTGAATCTCCCGCATAAGTCGATTCGCGGGTAAGGTAATAATCGTACAAGACTCCACCGCAACCCCATCGGCACCGATTGAGGAATCCCAGAGTCCGGCAAAGCCAAATACATTCTGATCGTTTAACGTGATGTAGTAGGGTTGTTTACTCTCGCCGTCCACTTGCATCTGCCACTCGTAAAACCCCAGCGCCACCACAATGCACCGCTGCCCGCGCATCCACGGGTCGCGCCAAGTCGGGGCAGCGGTTATTTTTTCCAATGTCGCGTTAATGGTGCTGTACTTGGGCTGCACGCCCTTTGCCCAAAACGGAATGAGACCCCAATGTAAGCGCGAGCAGCTTCGCTTGCCGTGCGTTTCGCGGACCACGGGAACATTCTGCGTGGGTGCAACATTATAGCTCGCGGAAAATTCAAACTCAGACCGCATGAGATTGAACTCAGCCTCGATCGCAGCCTCGTCAGGACTTACGTATCGACCGCACATGCGCGTGGAAATCTTGCCATCGCCTCGAAATCGCCGAGTTCCTGGTCGTTACGAACGTAGAGGCGGCTCGCATCCCGGAATGGTTGAAAATCCCAAGGCGTATACCGCCCCTCGCGCAGTGAATCGTTTACTAAGTGGCGACGCCGTTGGCTTGCAATCACGGCTGCGGTGAGTGCGGACATATCCCAACGTTGCTTGACCTGGGCAATGAATTCTTTAGTGCGACCTTGGTACGCCGTTAGCGGCGCCAAGTTGCGTATTTCGTCGGGATCATCGAGCAAATCATAGAGCTGATCGGGATCCACGGGAGAGTGTACAAATTTGAAGCGCCCACGTTTAATCATCACCAACGGTGCGATTGCGCCCTCTGCTAGGTACTCGCCAATGATTTCGCCGGCGGCAGCCGGCTCACCCTGCAATTGCCGAGCGAGACTCACTCCATCCAGCGGCGATGCGTAGGCACTTGCTGCGCCTGCCAGATCGCATATGGTCGGCAAAATATCAACCAGCGATGCTGAACCTAAGACCCGGTGTGCAGCGAAGCGCGGCGGCGAGTGCACAATCAGCGGTATGCGACACGCGGGTTCAAAGAAATTCATTTTGTACCACAGGCCACGCTCGCCCAACATATCGCCGTGGTCCGCGAGCAAAAATACGACAGTGTCTTTGGCGTAGCCAGCGTCGGCAAGCGCTCCCATCATGGCTCCGATCTGATCGTCGACATAAGAGACGGCCCCGTAATAGGCGCGCCGCGCTGCACGAGTTTGTTCTGGCGTGACGGGGTGTAAATCTAGTCCGCACACATGACGTAGCCGCCTTGAATGGGGATCCAATTGATCAACCGGCATAGTCACTCGTGGCATATCGATATCGAGGCCGGCATAGCGGTCCCAATACTTCTGCGGCACGACATACGGATCGTGCGGGTGGGTCATCGAAACGACCATGCAGAATGGACGCTTATCCTTACCGCGCGCCATATCAAATAATTTTTGCCTTGCGCTATATATAACTTCATCGTCAAAGTCGATCTGATTAGTACGAGTACTAGGTCCTGCCTGGCTGACTGAGTCCATGCTGTGATACCAACTCGGTCGCTGCTCGAAATTAGACCAGTCAGGGGTCCAGCCGAAGTCAGCTGGATAAATATCGGTGGTGAGCCGATCTTCAAATCCGTGCAGCTGGTCTGCACCGCAGAAATGCATTTTGCCGCTAAGCACAGTCTGATAGCCAGCGTGACGTAGATAATGCGCTAACGTGGGAATTTGTGACGGAAATTCTGCGGCGTTGTCGTAAGCCCCGATGGCTGACACTTGTCGACCTGATAAAAACGAAAATCGTGAGGGAGCGCATAAAGGGCTGTTGCAATAAAATGAATCGAATACCACTCCGGTCGCGGCAAGGTTATCAATATGAGGAGTTTGTGAGACCCGATTCCCATAAGTCGATAAGGCACGTGCCGTCAGTTGGTCCGCCATGAGAATCAAGAAATTAGGACGATTGAACAAACTCGAAGCTCCTTTAATCCGACCCAAGCGCTAACTCAACTAAGTTCTGAAATGCTTGCGCGTTTGAAACCGGGGTAACTTCGCAAGCCGCAGCGATGATCTCCGCCTGATCAATAGTGACGTCGGCCAATGTAAAACAGGTGACGACATTCCCATCGCTGTTCACGAACCGGGCCGTTTGCGCGTCATCGTCGTACGCCCTGGTGGAGATGGGTTTTCTATTATCAAGCATTTTCCCCAATTGCACGCCATTCGGAATCGGTGATAAAAATGCGGCCATATCGTTTTGATTGGCCAGGTTAGCCGAGGCGAAGGTAATGGCTTTTCTCAAATTGATTTCCTATTGACGCTTACTGCGGGTCCAATTGACGACTGCTACTTTTCCCGCGCCGGTAATCACATGTTGGCTTGGATCGCGCGGCGAGGGTGCCATGTAACCGCGCCGTCCGAATTTTGCGGATTGCTCTGCGGATAGATAGGCGCGTAACCCGCGCTTGGCTCGGTCCGCCGCTTTTGATAATACCTCCCAATCATCATTGGATAAGAAATCGTCTTCCATCGAGACTCCTCATTGCGATATTGTTATGCCTAGTGTACTCCGGTGTTAGTATTTTCGGCACTCCCGTAATCGCTGTAGCTTCCTATGCAAAACATGCCCTCCCAACAAATATTTGAAAAACGCTCGATCGACTATGTACCGATAGCCGAGCGTCACGGCAAGGTGTGGCATCTTTGGCCCGTTTGGTTTTCCGGTGACGCACATCTTGCCACTATTGCCACAGGAGTTGTTGGCGTAGCTCTTGGTGGCAACCTTATCTGGATGGCCATCGCGGTGCTCCTGGGCTGCGCTTTTGGCACCTTCTTTATGGCTTTTCACTCAACCCAGGGACCGCAGCTTGGACTACCGCAGATGATTCAGTCGCGTCCTCAATTTGGCTACCTCGGCGCGTTGTTGGTATGGGCTGTCGCACTGTTGGCTTTTATTGGATTTAACGCCTTCAACCAGATATTGGCCGCCCAGACAGTGCAGTCTCTGTATGGGGGTGACTCTACTATGACGATTCTGGTCTTTACTGCGTTGTCGCTTTTATTAGCCGTGGTTGGGTACGATTTGATTCATGGGGCGCAACGTGTCATCGCATATTTGTTGATTTCCGCATTACTGGTATTCACCGTATTTGTTTTAATGCATGCGAATTTCTCTGCGCAGCAATTGTCTATACATGACTTTTTAGCCATACCATTTTTAGCTCAATTTTTTGCAGCTGCTTCCTACCAGTTGTCTTGGTCTATTTATGTGTCGGATTATTCGCGTTATTTACCACGCGATGTAAGCGTTAAAGCGTCGTTCTGGTGGACTTACGTCGGTGCATTTGTGGGCGGCACTTGGACAATGCTAGTGGGCACCATTGCAGCGGCAATGTACCCGAAGCTTGAACTAGCCACAGCCTTAAAATCGCTCGCCGATAGCGTATTGCCCGGATTTGGTAAGCCTTTATTACTGTGCTCATTGCTGGGATTGGTCACCATTACCTCGCTCAATTTCTATGGAGCATCGCTGACGCTATTAAGTGTGCTCGATTCGTTGAAGCCAACACGACCGACTCTGGCTAAAAGGCTAATAGCCTTGGGCTTCGCGGCGGTTGTGGCAACCGGACTTGCGCTAGTTTCATCTCACAATTTTGTAGAGAAATTTGGAGATTTTTTAGCAATTCTTTTGTATTTATTTACGCCATGGACGGCCATCAATTTGGTGGATTTCTATCTGGTACGCAAAGGCCACTATTCGGTGCGTGAAATCTTTAATCCGCGGGGAATGTATGGTCGCTGGAATTGGCGCGGTTTGACGGCCTACGGAGTCGGCTTTATCGCGATGATTCCGTTCTTTAGCTCGGGACTCTACCTAGGTCCGGTGGCCAAAGCACTGGGTGGTGCTGATATCGCGATGTTGGTAGGATTGCCGGTGTCGGCTATGGTCTACCTTTGGACCTGTCGCTCCTTAGACCTGGAGGGTGATTGGCGTCGTGCCACAGAGGCAGATGTAGGACTCGATCCAGACGCGTAAAACGATAGCATTAGACTACTAAAACACACCCACTAATCACCTATTTA
>JAYUFB010000059.1:0-1733 GCA_043738945.1 Gammaproteobacteria bacterium | reverse complement strand
CCACCTGCGTCAGTTGCCACGGCGACAAGGGCAACAGCACAACAGCCACTGCACCCTCGTTGGCCGGGCAAGATCCTGCTTACCTGATTGCCGCCATTAAAAATTACGCAGGTGGCGCTCGCGTGCACGCCGATATGAAAAACGCGGTGAACGCACTGAAGGATGGCGATATGAATAACATCGCCGCGTACTTTGCTGCTCAAGCACCTGTCAAGCCCGGGATCCGATTGCCCGAAGCGCCGGAAACGCTGGCGGAAAAATGCGACCGCTGCCACGGCAAAAACGGCCTCAGCAGCGAACCCACCAAACCACGCTTGAATGGCCAGGTGGAGCACTACTTGATGCAAGCGTTGCTAAGCTACAAAAGTGGTGCACGCGACAACACCATGATGCATGCGATGTCAGATGTGTTGAGCGATATGGAAATCGAAGCACTTGCAGCGTACTACGCACGCATGCCGTAATATCCGTCATTCATATTCGCGCTCCAGAAGGAACTTGAGTTTGTCCCATCGCAACGCCCGCCGCTCCATCGGCTAGTCGTCACGCCCTCGCGTTATGGCGTAAACGCCGCGACTACGACGAACGTCCGATGTCGGCTTTCTCGTATTCCAGATAGCGTTGTAACTACAACTTTGTGTATGTTGGTCTGATCAGGATGATCTTGCACACCGTCAAGGAGGACGTATGCATCACCGCGCGCTGTTTTTTGTTTCAATCCTTTGTTCCGCATGCGCCATTGATACCGCTGGCGCAGCTGCTATCTCGTCAAACCCGACCCCACCACAGCACCAGGATACGCAGCGTGGCGGTCAACTACCCGTTGCTTTACAGTCACCCGCGCCCCGGGAATTCAGCGCTTTGGACTCGGCTGGCCAGAACGTACTGAAGCGGGTGTTGGATTATTTAGGTTCCATCGGCGTCGTCGGCGAGTTCGCCATCGACCTGGTGAGAAACAATTGGACCCAGGTATTGACTTATGTGCTAACCGATAATAAAGCCGGGTTGGCGCAATTATTCAGCCCGCAAGCTCTATGTCCTGTTCTCGAAAAGCTCAAGGCCACTATGCAGTCTGGCGCGCTTTACAGTACTGCCAGCGGGGCTTGCATTGCAGTGGACGCGCGCAATCCCGGCACCGGCCCGTTCTATGCGACACCCCGTTGCAACATCCAGATTAATTTCCAGCCTGAGAACTTCGCGGCGTTCTGCCGCGAGGCGCTGGCCGACCGGCCGAATCCGTATTTGGGAAATCCCGCACAGTGGCCTGCATCAAATGTCGAGGTCGATCCCCTTTCGACTTTACCCAGTGTGAGCTCCAAATGGAGTTTGTCGTCAGCGGCACAGCTCGCGGTGGGTGTTGAACCGATCAGCTCGAATCACATCCCCTTCATGAAGCGCATTAACTTTCGCCAGGTCGGTAACTGCGCACTGGAAATGCGCGTCTACAAAAAGGACATCGCCGCGACTAACCTCACTCCCTTACTTTGGATGCATGGCGGCGCATGGACTTATCGCAGCGCTGGACTCCTCGGCATGGAAAGTTTGATCAGCAATTACACCGAAGATGATTTCGTGGTATTTGCGCCGTTTTATCGACTGGTGGGCGACAAGGATGCCAACGCCGAGTGCCGCAACGTGGCCTGGCAAGACACGGTCAGCGACGTTGAAGCGGCCTTGACCTGGGTGAAGGCGAACGGCGCAAGTCTGGGTGCTAACACCCGCGACAAGATCGC